>PLRX01000155.1 GCA_003164095.1 Acidimicrobiaceae bacterium
GGGACGAATTTTCGAGGCTAACGGGGTCTTCTCTCGGCGCCGCCGCTGAAGCCGGCTGTTCGCTCGATCGCACCATACCCAGGGGGAGGGCTCTTTGTCTCGTCCTGAGACACCCCGTTTTGGTAACTGACATAATATACATTATCGGCGGTCTGGGGATGAGCCCACCCGGATGACCGATTCCCAGCAACACGCTTGCTGCCGTCTCGACGACCGGTCATCCACCGGCTTCCCACAGGTCACCGGATCCGCCGGCTCCGGTGCTTACCGTGCAGAGTCACGCCATGACGGATTTGGAGACGCAGCCGAACCGTCACACGGCACTGCACGACGGCATCCTGTCCTCGTTCGGATCCGGCGGTCGGTCGACCGTCGTGCCCCCGCCGGCACTCCCCCCGAGCCCTTAGTTACGTCACAGTGACGTTACTAACCTGTTGTCGCTGTCCGGTCGAGTGGTGGCGCCATGCACCCTCGGCGGGGTCCGCGTGCGGCGCCCACGGCTCGAGGAGCTCGATCGCACCTGGGTGCTGGTCGTCCACGACCTCGACAGCCGACCGCGATTCCGTAACGGCGCCCACGCCCTGACCGGCGCCAACCGCCGATGCTCCATCCACGCGGCGTTGTCGGGATCCGCCAGATATGGTCGGTTCCCGGACCACATTGGCCATGGGCGCCTACAAGGCCGTCCCCCTCGTCGTTCGCCCGGATCCACCGGCGTTTCCTCACCCCGACCGTCTCCACCGTGGTCATGGGGGCCGCCGCCATCGCCCTCTACGTGCTCATGAACTACATCTCGACGGGCACCGTGATCGCCGATGCCGTGTCCTCCCTCGGGGTCATGATCGCCTTCTGCTACGGCCTGACCGGCTTCTCCTGTGCCTGGTACTACCGGGCCGACCTGACCTCGAGTGCCCCGCAGCCTGTGGCTGCGGGGCATCCTGCCCGTGCTCGGCGGGCTCATGCTGTGGGCGGCCCTCGGCTACAACCTCTACTTCCACTGGGGGCCGGGCCACAGCTACACGAGCTGGCACATGGGCTTCTGGCCCCACCGGGACATCAGCAGGGTCTTCCTCATCGACCTCATCGACCTCATCGACCTCATCAGCCTTGTGATCGGCGTCGTCCTGATGTTCGCGTTCGCCGCGGTGCGACCCGCCTTCTTCCGGGGGGAGACACTCAACCGCGACACGCCGACACTCGTGCCGGAGGACCTCGGGACCGAGGTCCGGTTGTTCCGGGTCGACGAGTCCGGTGCAGCCGACGGCTGACGATCCGAGCCGTGACCGGACGATCGGCACGCACCGATGGGTCGTGCCGGAGATCGTCGAGCCCCGGCCCTGGATGCAGGACTGTGGGCCCGCATTCCGGGCGCCCACCGGGTGGCTATGCGGCGGTCGACCCCTGACCTGGCTTCCGTCCCTCGCGGAGGTCCACCACGCTGGTGGTGACGATGCCGACGATGAGGAGGGCTTGGGGAACCACCACGGGCCACCCGCGGTGCCCGGCGAGTTCGACCGGGACCAGGGCCAGCACGCCGATGGCGAAGACCGCCCGGAGCCGGAGCCACTTGGTGACCCTCACCTTCATCCCACCGCCACCTGCCCTCGGTCCGTTCGCCGGGCACAGCCGGCTGCTGCGGAACGGTAGCCCGCCCTCCAGACGACGGAATTCGCAACCAGCCCCGAACGGCCTTCTGGGGCGTCGAGGAATGTGACCCCTCCCCCACCACTGGCTCGCTCAGGCGCTCGGTCCGTCGAGGCCGTCCCCTGACCCGGCACGCTCCCGCAGGGCCCGCCCCAGGTCGTCATGGGAGACCGCGGCCGGATCCGTCGAGTCGATGAAGTCGACCACGGCGTTCACGAACCGTTCGGGCACCTCGGCATGGGGGAAGTGGCCGACCCCCTCGAAAACGACGAGCCGGCTGTGGGGAAGCGCCTCGTGGGCCCGGTAGGCATGGGACACCGGGATGATGTGATCGTCTGCGCCCCAGACGATCAGCGTCGGCAGTCCTCCCGCCAGGTAGAGGCGGTCGATGGCACTCACCGATTGACCACCTGCGTCGATCACGGACCGCATCGTTTTCAGGAACGCCCGTCGGTAGACGGGATCGGTCAACGACCGGTAGGACTGCCACATCTCGGTCACCCTCGGGTTGCGCACGCCGCGGTCCTCCACGAACCGGACGACCGAGTCGCCCCACTCCCCTGCCACGTGTGGGAACAGGAGGGGTAGCACCAGCTCCACGCCCGGCACGGCCAGGAGCCGCAGCATCCAGCTGACCTCTCGACCCAGGCCGCCGGCGTCGACCAGAACGAGCCGATCACAGAGCTCGGGGAACTGGTAACTGAACTGCATGGCGACGCCGCCCCCGAATGACTGACCCACGACGGTCACCCGGTCGATGTCGAGGACGTGGAGCAGGTCCCGTATGGCGCTCGCGTGGTTGCCGAGCGAGTAGTCCCCCTCCGGCTTGTCCGAGGCGCCGTGGCCGAGGAAGTCGGGTGCGATGACCGTGAACCTCGACTCGAGCAGCCGCATGGCGGGCGCCCAGGTGTTCGAACTTCCGGCGATGCCGTGGAGCAGCAGCACGACCGGACCCGACCCGGCACGGCGGTAGGCCATGCGGGCGCCGTGGAGCATGACGTGATGGACCGGGTATCGCTCGTCGTCGTCTGCGGTGTCCACCATTCCCCGAGTCTGCCCGCACGACGGGGTGCCCGCCAGGGCCAGAGTGCCCACGAGGCCGGCTGGTGAACCTAGGGGTCGGCGAGCGCCCTCCTGACCGCCGTCGGCAGCTTTGCCACCACCACGTTGCCCACGTCGATGCCCGGCCCGAAGGGCTGCTCCAGGGTCGCACCCGAGTGCGCCATGGCGATCTGCTCGGCCTGGTCGGTGTCCACGTTCCCTCCGGGGCGTCAGCGAAGCCGTGGGCACCAACTTGCCCCGCCCGACCACATCCATGCCCCGCTCCCCGGCCCCCTCCCGGGGCTCCCGCGGGAGGAGGATCAGCCGACCGGCTTTGCCGGCATGGCAGCGCCGTAGGCGACGTTGAACGCCGTCAACGCTGCATCCACGCCGCTGGGTGTCGAGACCACCACGTTCTTCTGGACCATCGCACCGGCGTCGAGGCCGTAGTTGAGTCCGGCCCCACCGAAGACCGCACTGCCGCCGGTCGCCAGGATGCCGTGGCGGACACCGGCGTTGTCGAAATCACCCGTGGCCGTCGGAGCGGCCACCGTATAGCGGGCCAGCGTGCTGACCGCCCCGTTGACGAGGGGCGCCTCGTGGATCCACTCGGCCGAGGTGCCGGGACCGTTGTAGGCCTGCACCGTGGTGAAGGTCCAGCCCTTGGTCACGTCGGTGATAACGATGTCCCAGAGGTGCTCGACCGTACTGGTGGTCCCCGAGGTGACGGTCGTGGTGGCCGCGTTCTCGTAGATGCTGGCCTTCATCCGATTACCCGGCGACACCGGGTAGGTGACCGTCGTCAGCACGGACTCGGGAGCTGGGAGGATCTCCCACCACGCGTTGTAATGGGCGGTCCCGCCGTAGTAGTCCTGCTCCGTCCCGACCTGGATCAGCCTCGAGTTGGTGAACCCGTCGACCCCGATCCACGTCGAGGAGTAGGTGGGCGACGCAGACGCCGCGACGGTGGGCACGGTCCAGGTGCTGGACACGCCGGAGTAGGTGCCGGACTCGGCGTAGCCCGACCAGTCCGAGGCCGACCACGAGGTGTTGACAGAGGCCAGCTTGGGCCCTGTCAGGAGCGCACGGTTGACGATCACCGGCGCGGCGTGGCCCGCCGGAGCGGACTGGGCCACCGTGGCGGCCACCGGTGCGGCGAGTCCGCCGCCGATCAGGACACAGCAGGCGAGAGCAGCGGTCCTGATGCTCAGCCTCATGTTTGCTCCTCGTCGTGAACCGCCCGGTGTGGCGTCGGCTGCGCAGTCCGTCGTGCGCTGCCCCGTGGCGGTGGTTTCCCTGTGATCCGATGGTCGCATCGGGCCCGTGCCGACGGCAACGGATCGGCCGATGACTTACCGACGCGCACCCGAACCGCAACCGCCGCTACTCGTATTGCCACTCTGGGTGCTCTCGTGTTCACGGTGTGTGCCCTGGCAGTTTCGGGTTCAGCCGGCGTCCTGGCGTGCCGATGCAGTAGTCAGAGGTGCGACGACACCAGGTGACCCGACCGGAAGCAGGCGGCGCAACGGAACCCTTCCGCTGCGTGCGACAGGTCGGCAGGAAGGACGAGCTCCCATGGGTGAGTCACAGCGGTCCGCCGGTACGCAGGACTCGACAGCTGCGGGTCCCGTCCGCCAGCGGCCCCCCTCACTGCCCAACGGGGAGGAGCAGCGCCTGGCCGAGCTGTGGGCCACCGGGTTGCTCGACTCCGCACCCGAGCCGGCCTTCGATGACGCCGTACGGTTGGCCACCTGGATCACGGGTACCCCTACCGGACTGGTCAGCCTGGTGGACGCCGACCGGCAGTGGTTCAAGGCGGCCCTCGGGCTCCACGTGACCGAGACGACCCGCGACGTCGCCTTCTGTGCCCAGACCATCCTCCGACCTGACGAGATGCTGGTCGTGGACGACGCCCTCGACGATCCGCGGTTCGCCGACAATCCGATGGTCATGGGAAGTCCCGGGATCCGCTTCTATGCCGGGGTTCCCCTGACGTCCTCCGCCGGCCACGCCGTCGGCACGCTGTGCGTGCTCGACTACGTGCCCCGCAGGCTGCATCCCGGGCAACTGGAGGCCCTTCGCGCGCTCGGCACGCTCCTCCAGGCGCAGGTCGACCTCCGCCTGGCCGACAGGCAGCGCCAAGCGGCCGACGCGCTCCTGTCCGAGGTCACGGTCGAGGCTGACGCGCTCCGCCAGTTCCTCGCCATCTTCGAGCATGCGCCGGTGGGCATCGTGGTGTCCGACCACGACCGCATCGTCACCCGGGCCAACGATGCGTTCGGCCGACTGGTTGGGATCCCGACGGAGTTCGTCGTCGGCCGGTCCTTCATCGACTTCACGCTTCCCGAGGACATCGAGGCCTCCGAACGTGCCGTCGACGAGCTCCTGAGCGGTACGCGGGACCGCACGCACTTCGAGAAGCGCTATGTCACGATGACGGGCGACATCGTCTGGGTGTCGGTGTGGGCGTACCGGGTCTTCGACCTCAGCCGGGGGGCGTATTCGATCATCTCACTCGTCCAGGACGTCACCGACGAGGTCAACGCCCGCCAGGAGCTGGCCGAGCGGGCCATGAGTGACCCGCTGACCGGGTTGGGCAACCGTTCGGCGCTGAACACCTGGCTCGGCAGGCTGGTCAACCGGGCGGAGTTCTCCGCCCAGCACATCGCCGTGTTCTTCATCGACCTCGACGAGTTCAAACAGGTGAACGACCGGTTCGGGCACGCCGCCGGCGACGAACTCCTGACGGTGGCGGCGGAGCGCCTGCGGGTGGCGGTGCGCCCCGGCGACCTGGTGGCCCGCTGGGGCGGCGACGAGTTCACCGTGGTCGCCTCGGTGGCCGACACGGACGAGGCCGAGGCGATCACGCAGCGCCTGATGGAGGTGATGCGCGAACCGGTGGCGATCAGCGGGGTCCACATCACCCTCACCTGCAGCGTCGGCGTGGCCGTGTCGCTGGGCACCGGCGAGGAGCCGTCCGCCCTGCTCCTCCGAGCCGACGAGGCCATGTTCCGGGCCAAACGCACCGGGCGTGACCAGGTCTTCTACATCGCACCCGACGGTTCGTTCCAGGGGCACTGAGCCCCGGTCACCCGGGACGATGCGCTCGGACCGGTCCCCACCGGCGTCTGACCGGTTCCCGGGGCCCCGAGCGGCTAGAACTGGACGATGAATCTGCACGCCCGGCGTCATGGAGCCCTGACCCACAACGCTCGGCCTCGGCGCCGGGGCACCTGGGCCAGCGTGCTGGCGCTCTCCGCCGGCCTGGTGGTGGCGATGGTCGCGGTCCCGGCGCAGGCCTCGGGCGCGGCCACTGCCGACGGCGCCCCGGTCACCACCATCTCGATGAGCAATCCGGCGCCCTATACGCCCCACGCCCCCTCAGGTGGCACCGACGACTACCACTGCACGCTCGTCGACCCCCACGTCAACCACAACTCGTTCATCGTCTCCAGCCAGTTCAGCCCCGGCACCGGGTCCGCCGTGCGAGAGGTCCACCACGAGATCACCTTCCTGGTGCCGCCGTCGGTGGCGCCAGAGGTGAAGGCCCTCAACAAGTCCGGCAAGGGATGGACCTGCTTCGGCGAGTCCCCGCTCCCGGCCACCAGCCTGGCCTCGCTGACCGCCACCCCGTGGCTCAGCGCCTGGGCACCAGGCCACGGCAAGGACGTGCTGCCCGCCACCACCGGGACGCCGCTGCCGGCCCACAGCCTCGTCATCATGCAGGTCCACTACAACCTCCTGGAGGGCGACAAGCCGGTGAAGGTCGGCGTCAAGCTCAATACCGTCCCCGCGTCCGCCGACCTCCGTCCACTGACTCTCACCCCCTACCCTGCGCCGATCAATATGCCGTGCCCCGTCGCCGAGGCCGCCAACCTGACCGCCTACCCGCTGTGCTCGCGCGCCGCTTCGCTGCAGTACCTGTCCAAGCGCTTCGGCCCCAGTGCCGTGGTGTTCCAGAACATCCTCGAGTTCCTCTGCGGGGAGAACGTCGCCAACCCGCCCGAAGGTGACTCGGTCACCTGTACCCAGCGCATCCGCCAACCCGGCTACATCGTGCGGACCACGGCCCACATGCACTTGCTCGGGCGCAGCATGACCATGGTCGTGAATCCCGGGACCCCTCAGGCCCAGACGGTCCTGAACGTGCCCAACTACGACTTCAACTATCAGAAGTCGTACGACCTCAAGAACTGGGTGAAGGTCGTCCCCGGCGACACCGTGCAGTTCACCTGCACCTACGACCCGACACTCGCCTCGGAGCTACCCGCACTGCGCAAGGCCCCAGCCCACTTCGTGACCTGGGGGGACGGATCCTCGGACGAGATGTGCCTGGGGCTCATCCAGACCGTGCCACTCAATCCGCACGCCACCGTCGACTGGAGCGCCATCGGGACCCATGGCGGCTACGGCGGCCACCCGGGTGCATCCAGGTCGACCCCGACCACCGGCGACTGACCTCCAGGCCTTCCGCACTCCGTCCAGGCACCCGCTCCCCCGTCCGCCGGGCGAGTCGGTCGGCACTCGGGCCGCACCGCAGCGGTCAGGCGGACAACGCCGACCCGTCCACCTGACCGGGAACGCCCGGCCAGGCGGCCAGCCCCAGCACCGCGTAGAGGGCGACCGCACCCGGGGCCCCGGCGAGCAGCGACGAGGTCCCACCACCGAGTCCTCCGAGGCCCTCAGCGAGGAACCAGACGCCACCGACCCACGCCACTGAGCCGACCACCGCGAGCCGAACGGTCCGGCTGCGCAGGAAGGCCACGCCGAGCGCCAGCTGGACCAGGGCGAACGCGACGTCCGCGGCTACTGCATGTCCACCGATCACCGAGGCGGCGTGCCGGACCGGTGACGGGCACCGGAGTCCGCTCCCAACCGGCGTCGGATCGGTCAATCCGACGTGAGGCCCTCGAGCGACGCCGCCACCTCGGCGGCGATCTGCTCGGACGGGGGCAGGCCGGGCACATCGGCCAGGCCTGCCGGGTTCTGGCCCTCCACGATCGTGCGCCAACGCAGCTCGGCCACCTCGACGAAGTCGGGGTGGGGGAACACCCAGAACCGCTGTGCGGCAATGGCGTCGGCCACCAGGTCGGCCACCGTCGCCGCCGGCATCCCCTCGGCCACGGCCCGGCGCACGTGGTTGGTGACGATCTCGGACGCGAAGGCCTGGGGCGGTGGCTCACCCAGGTGGGCGGGCCAGTTGCGCTCGGCGTCCATGATGCCGGTCTGCACCCATCCCGGGCACAGGACGCTGACCCCGACGGGCACGCCCATCGCCGTGAGGGTGGTGTACAGGTCCTCGGTCAGGGCGACGACGGCGTGCTTGGTGGCGTCGTACGACGGGGTCAGTCCGGGCAGGATGCCGGCGATGGACGCCGTGTTGACGATGTGGCCCTCGCCCTCGGCCACCAGGTAGGGCAGGAACGCCCGGATCCCGTGGACGACACCCCACAGGTTGACGCCCACCACCCACTCCCAGGCGGACAGCGGCCCGAACCACGGGTCGGCCTGGGTCGCCACCCCGGCGTTGTTGCACACCACGTGCACACGGTCGAACCGTTCCACCGTGGCGGCGGCCAGGGCCTGCACCGACGCCTCGACGCTGACGTCGGTGGGCACGACCAGGGTCTCGACCCCACGGGCACCGACGACCGCTGCTGCGTCGGCCAGCCCCTCCTCGTCCACGTCGGCCAGCACCACGTGCATGCCGGCGGTTGCGAACCGCTCAGCAAGGGCGAGTCCGATGCCACCCGCAGCACTGGTCACCACCGCGATCTTTCCAGCCGTCAGTTCCATGCGACCTCCCGGGCTCTCCTCCGCCGGACACCCTGGCGGGCACCAGGCACCCTACGTCCGGCACCGGTCGGCCGCCTTGATCGCCTTGTGGGTCAGCCGGGCCCCGCAGATCCCTCGCGCTCGTCCAACCAGGCAAGAAGCCCGTCGAGTCCGCCAAAGCGCACGTCCCGGTCGTGGGACGGAAGGTACGCGACCACCGCACCGTCCGTCACATTGACGGACACGACCACCTCGCCACCTGGGTCGAGACACCATGACGGGAGACCGCCCGGCGTCGTGGAGGGCTCGTACCGCCAACCGCCGCGAGTGCCGAGCGCCGCGCCCACCTGGTCGAACAGCACATCATCCGCAGTCATCGTCAGCCTCCCCGGTCGTCGGCCGACAGTCTGCCACCGGACTCCGACCCGCCACCCCGGTCGAGGCGGTCGCCGGCAGTACGCTTCGCCGGCGTGGCACCCACACGCCTGACCCGCCGCCAGTTCCTCGGCGCCACCGGAGCGGTTGCTGCCGGTGTCCTGGCCGCAGCCTGCACTACGACACCCCGACCCACTGTCGCGACGAGGCGCAAGGTCGTCGTGGTCGGCGCCGGACTGTCTGGGTTGACCGCCGCGCTCGCCCTGCGGTCACAGGGCTGGGACGTCACCGTCCTCGAGGCCCGAGACCGGGTGGGCGGTCGCGTCCACACCCTCTACGACCCCTACCCCGCCGGGCTCCACGTCGAAGCCGGCGGCGAGTCCATCGACGACAACCACGTCCAGATCCAGGCACTCGCCCACCGCTACGGCCTGCCTCTGGCCCGTCGTCCGGCCGACAAGCTCGAACGGGCCGCCGTCTGGCTCGACGGCTCCCGGGGCGAACTCGGGACCCTGTCGACCGCCGACCCGGCGATGCTGGCCGGGTACGCCACGTTCAGCGGCGGCCTCCTCGGACTGGCCGGAAACCTCGACCCGGAGCACCCCGAGCTGGCGCCGAGGGCGCAGGAGTGGGACGCCATGACCCTCCAGGACTACGCGGACACCCAGCAGCTCGACCCGGGTGCCGCCCTGCTCGTCCAATCCGACTACCGCGGGAACTTCAACGCCCAGCTCCACGAGGTGTCCCTGCTGTTCGCACTCCAGCAGGCCGTGGTGGACGCCTCGCTCTCCGAGTCCGGCGTGGAGACGATGCGGATCGCCGCCGGCAACAGTGCGCTGCCGATCGCCATGGCGAAGGACCTCGCCGCCGCCGTCGACCTGCGTGCGCCCGTCACCCGGGTGGACCGCCATCCCTGGGGGGTCCGTGTACACGCCACCGTCGACGGGTCACCCGTGACCCACGATGCCGCCCACCTGGTGCTGACCGCTCCCCCACCGGCCCTCCGGCACATCGACTTCGGTCAGGCACTGCCCGCCGATGCCGCAGCGGTCATCGACCGGCTCGACCTCGGGCACGCCCTCAAGGTGTCAACCGAGTACCGCCGTCGGTTCTGGACCGCCGAGGGGCTGTCCGGCTTCACCATCACGGACCTGCCGTTCGGCATCGCCTGGGACTCGACGGACTCGATGCCCGGTGGGGCCGATCGGCCCGGCGTCCTCACCCAGTTCGTGACCGGCGACGCGGCGGCCGCCGGCGACGCGTTGTCCGCGAGGGCCCGCATCGCCTCGTTCCAGCCCCAGCTCGCCACCGTCTACCCCGAAGGGGACGCACTGCGCACCGGGGTGGCGACGACCATGGCCTGGGCCGACGAGCGGTACACCGGTGGGGGCTACGCCGTCTACGGGCCCGGTCAGCTGGCCCCGTTCTGGCCGGTGCTCCGGCGCACCGGTGGACCCATCTGGTTCGCCGGCGAGCACACCGAGGCGCTTGCCGGCTACATGGAGAGCGCTGTCCGTTCCGGCCACCGGGTGGCGACCGCCGTCGGACCGGCGCCCCGGTGACGATCGGTCAGGCCCGCACCGGCTCGACCACCGTCCCGACCAGGTCGTCGGCCGCGTCGAGCAGGTGGTCGACCGCACGCCGGTAGTCGGCCGCCGTCGGCGCACCCCCGAGGTCGGCCCGGACATCCTCGACGGCCGCCTCCAACCGGTACAGACGGTCGTGCAGGCGGCTCAGGTCTACTGCCGACACGATGCACTGGTCCGCCGGGACGTGGAGCTCGTCGGCCCGACGGCGGGCCTCGTAGGCACGCTGCCGGTGCGACGGACTGCAGAACAGCCGGGGGCGTCCCACGCCCCGGCGGCTGGCCAGTGGCCGGTGGCACCAGCCGCACCGTTTCCCGCCGACCTCGTCGTCCGCGTCCGCTGTAGCCATGGCGCCGACCGTAGGCAGGCTGGGCGTACGGGTGGGTGATCCCCCGCCGGGTCCGTCAGGTCCGGACCAGGCGCACCACCGGGATCACCCGGTCGGTCATCGCCTGGTACTCGGCGAAGTTGGCGTGCTCGCCCGCCTGTGCCGCGTAGACACGGTCACGCTCTTCCCCCTCGAGTACCTCGGCCATCGCCGCGAACGTGTCGGTGCCGAGCTCGGCGGTCACTGTCGGGTTGGCCACGAGGTTGTGGAACCAGTCGGGATTGGTCGGTGCACCGGCCTTGGAGGCGAACACGTACAGCTCGTCGCCTTCGCGCCGGGCCACGACCGGGTTGACCCGCTCGGCCCCGGACCTGGCGCCCGTGGTGTGGAGCAGCAGTACCGGCAGGCCCTCGAAGGGCCCGCCGACGACACCGTCGTTCGACCGGAACTCGGCGATGATCTGTGCGTTGAAGTCGTCAATGTCCGACATCGGCGGTCCTCCTCGATCAGCGCCGATACGTCGTCGGCATCTGCCGCCAGGGTAGCGGCGGCCCCGGGGGCCCGGTCCTGGTCGGTCCCGGACCGGGCGTCAGCCGTGCGTGCCCGACCGGTATCCTCGAGGAGGAGTGACCGCCATGGACCGCGACCCCGACGAATTCTCCTTCGAGGACCACTACGACGACGTGGACGTCCACTACCGCACCTGCGGCAAGTGCGGCGCCCGGACGTCGCCCCGCTGGTCCGAGTCGGCATGCCTCGAGGAGGCCCGTCGTTACGGCTGGCGGCGCGTGGCCGCCTCCGACCGGCCGGGCGCCCGACGCATGGACCTGTGCGGGGCGTGTGCCGACGACGCCGGCATCGGCCCGCCCATGGCCCGCTTCGGCTGGTGAGCCGGGATCCCCTCAGCTGCCGAGGGTGAGGACCCGCCCGTCCAGTGGGTCGGCGTGCTCCGCCCCCCGCTTCTTGCGCCCGAGGGGTGCCGGCGTGCCGAGGTTGACCCATCCGAGCAGCGCCTCGTGCGGCTCGAGTCCGACGAACCGGCGCACGGGGGCCGTGGACAGGACCGGTGCGCTCTTCCACACGGCGCCGTAGCCGAGGCCGGTGGCGGCCAGCACCATCGCGTAGCCGGTGCACGACGCCGAGGCCACCTGCTCCCACACCTCGACGTTGCTCGTCGGATCGGGCGATGCCACCAGCAGGACGGCGCACGGTGCGGCGAAGGCCTTGGCCCGCATCTTGGCCACCACGGCCCCGGGCACGTCGGCGCCGCGCAGTTCCTCGAGCCCGGCCACCAGCGCCGTACCGAAGTGTTCCCGACCGCCGCCGGTGCTCACCGCGAACCGCCACGGTCGCAGGTCACCGTGGTCGGGCACCGTGGTCGCCGTGGCCAGGATCCGTGCGAGATCGTCCGGTGTCGGGGCGAGGCCGTCGGGATCGGGCTCGGGTCGGACCGCCGACAGGCGCTCCACCCAGTCCGGATCGGCCGGAGGGACGACGATATCCCGCGCGTCCCCACTACGTGCGTCGACTCCCACCACCGTCACCTCCCGTTCCGCGGCCTCCCATGAGCGTAGGTGGTGCCGTACGACGTTCCACCACGCACACCGTGGTCACCGCCGCAAACCGGCCGCCGTTCGTGCAGGGGTGTCTTCGGCAGTAGCCTGTCGCCCGGTATGGGCCATCGCATCGAAGTCGAACTCACCAGTCAATCGGACGAGACCACGTGGACGTGGCGAGCCGCGGGGGCCAAGCTGCCCCGCGGCACCGTCGACGCCGGTCTGGTTCCCGCAGGCACCACGGTGGGTACCGTGTTGCGGGCCGAGGTGGAGACCACCCTGGACGGCACCACGGTGACCGCGCTGTTGGCCCCCAAGGGGAAGTCGGCGCCCAAGCCGGTCGACCGCATCGAGGTCGTCGGCACGCCGCAGAAGGGCCCCGACGTCAACGTGGTGCTCGCCGGCAAGGGCAAGCGCCGTCGGGACGACGACGGCGACCGCGACGGTTCGCGTCGCCCCTCCGGTCGCGGCCCCCGCGGCGAGGGCGGTGCGCCCCGTGGCGAGGGTCGTGGACGCGACGGTGGGGGCTCGGCCGCCCCCCGTGGCGAGGGTCGTGGACGCGACGGTGGGGGCTCGGGCGCCCCCCGTGGCGAGGGTCGTGGACGCGAAGGCGCAGGTGCCGGAGCCGGCGGCCCGCGTCGGTCCGGACCGGCACGGCTGGGTGGACGCGAAGGTGGCCGCGACCGTTCCGAGCGCGGCGACCGCCGTCCCCAGACCTCGACGGTCTTCCGCAACGCAGCGCTGGCCGAGCTGCGACCCGAGCAGCTCCCGGTCGCCGAACAGCTCCTCAAGGGCGGCGTGCCTTCCGTGCGCCAGGCCATCCAGGAGCAGAACGCCCGTGCCCGAGCCGAGGGTCGCCCCGAGGTCACCGAAGGGCCGCTCATGGCCATGGCCGAGGAGCTGCGCCCCATCATCGGCCTCGCCACCTGGAAGGACCGCGCCTCCGTCGCCCGGAATGCCGGCAAGGACACGCCGCTGCGAGAGCTGCGGTCGATCGTCGCCTCCGCCTCCACCGTCACCCTCGACGAGGAGGGCACCGAGATGCAGAAGTCCCTGCGGACGAGCCTGACCGAGCGGGTGACCGCACTGCGCGAGCGCTGGGTGGAGCGGATCACCACGTCACTCGACGAGGGCCGCGTGGTCGATGCCGTCCGGGCCTCGATCCGTGCCCCCGAGCCCTCCGCCCGACTCTCGGCCGAGCTGGCCGTCCGGCTGGCCGACGCCGCCGGTCAGGCAATGACCAAGGACACCGCACCGGAGGACTGGAAGGCCCTGTTGGAGGTCGTGGTCGAGTGCCCAGTGCGACGCACCGTCAAGCCTGCCGGGCTACCCGAGGGCGCTGACGAGGCTCTCCTGTCCGAGGCCCGCAAGGCTGCGGGCCTGGTGCCCGAGCTGGCCAAGCTCCTCGGGATCCCGATCCCACCGCCGCCGGGCCCCCGTCGTCCCGTCCCGGCCCGCCCGGCCGGGCGACGCGCCTCCTGACACCTCCGCACCTGCACGCTGCCTGAACGCTCCACGGGAGAGGCGCGCAACCGGACCCGACCGCCAGGCTCCCAGGTCAGTCGAGCGACCGGTGCATCACCAGCAACCGCGCCTTGAACCGGGCGGACTCGAAGAAGTTCTTTGCGGTGCGGTCCCCCGGATGGGCGGTGCCATCGACACCCGTGCACCCCTGGTCCCGGAACCAGTCGAGCGCCGCCTCGACGAGCAGGTGACCGAGCCCGACCTCGCGTGCGCCCTCCTCGACGAAGCACAGGTCGAGGACGCCGCGACGCGCCGTGCCGCCCGCTGCGACCCGGCAGAGGGCCGCACCGGCGACCCAATCGTCCAGCGTGGCCACCAGTGCGGTCCGGGTGGGGTCGGCCAGGTAGGGCGAGACTGCGTCCACCGCAGGGGCTGGCGGCAGCCCCCCGCTGTCGTCGGGATGGGCGAGATCAGCACCACGCCGGTCCGCCCGTGCGCCCCCGAAGGCCGCCACCAGTTCCACCAGGCGTTCGAGGTCATCGGGCGACGCGGTGCGGACCTGCTCCATCGGGACCCCTGCGCGCCCGTCGCCTACGACCGGCTCAGGACCGCTCGTCCAGCAGCTGGTCGACCCGGCTGAGGATGGTGCGACGTCCCCGCACCGACGTCTCGTAGGCACGCACCGCCACCAACTCGGCCCGGCTCAGCCCGTCGAGCCGCTGGACGACCTGGGAGGCGGACAGGGTGTCGAACCCGGGGATGGCCAGGCTGGCCACGTCCGGTACATGTGCGTCGGCCGGCGACCGGATCGGTACCGGGGTGGGCGACGACGGAATCGTCGGTGCCGGAGTGGTCGTCGGTGCCGGAGTGGTCGTCGGTGCCGGAGTGGTCGTCGGTGTCGGCGCCGTCGTCGGTAACGGCATGGATGCCGAGGACGGTGTCGACGCCGCTCCCGGCGACGGGGTGCCGGTCGTGGACGGCGTCACCCGGTCCTCCGGATACGGGATGGTGCGGAGCCTCGGCGTGCCGGTGCGTACGGACTCGCTCCCCCGCCGCGACCCTCCTGCCGCCGGACGGGCCACACCGGCGGACCGCTTCTTCAGTTCCTTACCACCGGCGGTGACCGCGAACTCGCCGACGGCACGTGCCGAGTTGACGTGGACGCCGAGGCGCTCGCGCCCCCGCTCGGCGAGCCGGGGCAGCTCCTCGGCGACCGTGACCGCCACTCCGGTGGGCAGGAACACGAACAGGTCGAGCAGTCGGTCGCTCAGCGACGGCGCCTCGGCCTGCTCGTCACGCTGCTCGTCGGGGGTGTCAGCCATCGTCAGTTCGGCTCAGACGCAGTCGCGGCAGAGCATCTTCTTCTTGTCCGCCAGCTGGTTGCCATGCTTCACGAGGAAGCAGGACCGGCAGACGAACTCGCCCGGCTGCTTGGGCAGCACGCGCTCCACGCCGTCGCCGGTGCGGTCCTCCGGCTCGGCTGTCTCCTCGTCGTCCTCGACCTCTTCGACGACGAGCCGCTCCTTCAGGATGGTGTCGAGGCTGGCCTCGACGTCCTCGTCGTCGGGCTCCTCCTCCTCCTCCTCCTCGGTCTCCTCGCCGGCGGCCTTGGCGACCGCCTTGGCGGTGCCGGCGGGGACGTCCTCCACGACGTCCACCTCGATCACGGCGACGGCATCGTCGTCCTCGAGGGCGAGTGGGTCGTCCGCGATGAGTTCGTCGTCGTCGTCCGCTAGCTCGTCGAGGTCCTCCTCGATCAGTTCGTCGGGTGCTTCCACTTCATCGATGTCTTCTGCCATGTGCGTCTTTCGGTGGTGAGTTGGCCGGGAGCATAGACGGTCCGGCCTTCCGTTCGATCGTGGTGCAGCCAACGCGTTCCGGACCTGGCCTATTCCCGCGCATGCCGCTGTTGGGTGGGGATCATGCCAGGAATCGGCGACCCCGTGGTGCATCGGTCGGACATGCGTCGGATGACGTGGTCGGATGCCTTCCGCGTCACGGTGCCGCAGGTGGTCCGGAGCTGCGGGGCGCCCGCCTGCGGGTTGCTGTGCTCCGTGGCATCCCGTCCGGCACACGCTGTCCGGGGCGGGCCAGGCGGTTGGGCCCAAGGGGTCTTTGGCACCACTTCCCCGCTACCTCCGGCTCACGCCGACGGCCTCGGGAAGGTGTTTTCTACTCGACCCCCTGGGCCTTCCTCCGCCTCTCACAGCATCCCCCCCTCGGCATGTTCCGGCGGTGTGACCGCTGGTTGCACGCTCCGGGGCGACTGGGACTGGGCGCACCCTACGTCATGCGACCGGTAGGTCGTCAAGTGACTTAGACAACCTCTCACCAGGTGGTTCGTGAAAGATCCCTGTTCAGGGCATTGCAGGATTTGTCGCCGTCGACACGGAATTCCGACGCTGCTCGGCGCGGCGCTCGGACTCCAACCGCTCGAGGTCCTCAGCGCCATAGTCGACGTGGGACATGGCCTCGGCCAGCAGTCGGTGACCGGCCCGTTCGCCGATCTGACGGTGCATCTCCTGTGCGACCCAGCGGTAGCTCGGATGGCCCTGGGGACCCGACCGCAGCTCCAGGAGGTGCATGGCCTCCCGGGCGTTCATCTGCATCGTGTACCGGATCCGGTAGGCCAGTGCGACGGCGTAGGAGGCCTGTTCGGGAAAGCTCGGCGCCAGGACCTCGTACAGCTCCCTCGAGCGCTCGAGGGAGGCCACGTACCGGTCGGTGAGGCCCGCCTCGGCCACGACCTCGGGTACGTCGTAGCCCAGGGCCGCTCCGAGCGGCTGCCACTCGATGGTCAGGATGCGGTGGCGCTGCAGGTCACGGAAGGCGCCGTAGTCGGTCACCACGTCGAAGCGGTAGTCGGTGCGCTCGAAGGCACGACCCGGACGGTGGCGGCGGTTCTCGCGCTCCCCTACGTAGGCCGACAGGATCGACCGCTTCTCCTCGGCGCCCAGCCGACGGACCCGGTCGAGGACCTCGGACTCCGGTCGGGTGGTGCGCGGCGCCACGATGGCCGCCACGACCTTGTCCTCGCCGTCGGGGTCGAAGTCGAGCAGCTCCACGGTGGCCCGCCCGGACGGTCCGCCATGGTGGTCGCCGTCGGGCGCCACCAGGTCGCCGAACAGTTCGTCCACGATGCGCGCGGTGTCGCGTCGGGTGGTCGTGAGGTAGTCGGCCCACGCACCGCCCCGGTCGGCCCGGTCGACGCGCTGGAGGAACGACGGGATGACCTTGCGGAGCTCCTCCAGCATCATGTCGGCGTAGACACGGGCCTCGGGCAGGGGGTGCGAGCGCATGCGGATCAGGAGCTGCTCGTAGGACTGCCCGGTGCCGTAGATGCCGACGTTGGACAGCGACCCCGCGGGCAGGAGGCCGCGCAGGGCGTCAAGCCCCTTGGCCCGGACGGCCTGGCGGTGGACGAAGTCCGAGTCGCCGGCCTGGCGCGGGTGGCGGGCGGCCAGGTGGACCTGCGCCTCCTCGAGGAGCTCGCCGTAGGTGTCGAACATGCGGTCCATGTCGCCGACGTACCTGGCGCCGAGCGGCGAGTCGAGCAGGCCGGGATCGCGGAAGTACCGGTAGTGGCCGGTGGTGAGGCGCTGGTTGTAGGCGATGTACCGCGTCGACTGCTCGAGGTAGGCCATCAGCCGGCCCCACTCGAGCACCTTGGTCAGGACGTTGGAAGCCTGCTCGCACGCCAGGTGGACCCCACCGAGCTGGGCCACCGAGTCGTCGCCGTACTCAAAGAAGACCTTTTCGTAGAGCTCCTCGGCCCGTCGCAGGCCCACGGTGGCATCGACCGAGGCGTCCCCGGTGATGTCGAGCTCATCGACGAATTCGTCGAGGAAGAGGCGACGCAGGCTCTTCGGTGACCGCGAGTAGCGCGCGAACAGGGCCCCCTTGACGACCTCGGGAAGGTTGACCAGCGCGAACACCGGCTGGTCGAGATTGGTGAAATACCGCCGCAGGATGTCGGACTCCTCGGCACTGAACGATTCCACGGCGTAGGGGAACATGCCTGTCAGACACTAGGACGGGGACGGGTCGTCAAGCGCGGACCCCGAAACGGCCGGGTCGTCCGCCCCGACGACCCCCCGTCGGAGCAGGGCCACTGCCAGGTCCGCCGACTCACGGGTGGCGGGTGCCGCGGCCACCTGTGCGACCTGCCGGACGAGGTCGATGACCTGGCGCACGTTGCGCACGAAGTCGCCGGGGGCCACCTCGGCGTCACGGAGAACCGCGTCGAGCGTGCCACCCGACGCCCAGGCCACCACCGCGCGCGCCAGCCCCCCGTCGGGGCGCCGGGTCCGTCGCAGACCGACACGCCGCTCGTCGGCCCGCAGGTCGCCTGCCAGGGCGTCGATCGCCGCCAGGCGCTCGACCACCCGGGACTGTCGGGGCACCGGCGGGTCGTCGCCCGCCCGTCGGGCTTCGAACGTCAGGGCCGAGGCCACCCCCGCGAGGTGGGCCGGCCCCAGGTCGTCGAGCACGCCGGCCCGGAGCAGTTCCGCCACCAGGAGGTCGGACTCGTGGTAGATCCCGGCCAGCCGGAGCCCGTCGTCGGTCAGGGACCACCCGTCGAGGAAGCCCCGCTCGTCCAGGATGGCCAGACGACGGTCCAGCTGTGATACGAGCGACTCGGAGCCCTCCGGCGCCTGCCACTGCCCGTAGGAGGACTCCAGGAGCCCATGGGCCTCCTCGCGGCTCCACCGGCGGACCAGGTTGACCGCCAGGTTGTAGGTCGGGTGAAAGGACGAGACCAGGTCCGGCGGCGGCGCGATGGCGGTGCGGGCGACCAGGCCGAACGTGGTGGCGTGGTTCCACAGCACGAACGCATGCCCCACCGTGTCGATGCCGCGGCGGCCAGCCCGCCCCGTCAGCTGCTGGTACTCGCCCGAGGTGAGGGCCGAGGTGTCCGAGCCCCGGAACTTGGCGAACCGTTCGACGACCACTGTGCGGGCCGGCATGTTGATGCCCAGTGCGAGCGTCTCGGTGGCGAACACCACCTTCAACAGGCCTTCGGAGAAACAGCGCTCGACCGCCTGGCGGAAGGCGGGGACCAGTCCGGCGTGGTGGGGTGCCACCCCGGCCTCCAGGGCGTCCGACCAGGGCCCGTACCCGAGGGTGCGCAGGTCGGCGTCGGACAGGCGCTCGACCGACGCCTCGGCCAGGTGGCGGATCCGGGCCCGTTCGTCGTCGGTGGTGAGCCGCATCCCGTCCTGGACCACCTGGCGGGTGGCGTCGTCGCACGCCGCCCGCGAGAAGATGAACGTGATGGCCGGCAGCATGCCGGCAGCCGCCAGGTACTCGACCACCTCGGTGCGGCGCGGCGCCCGGAAGCGCTGGTGGGAGCGCTTCCGCCGCTCGTCGAGCCGCAGGCCGTCCGGGTTCGGCTTCCCGTCACGCAGCAGGGGCAGTACCGACACCCCGTCTCGACCCCGCTCGGCCACCGCGTAGTGGTGGTGGAGCGTGACCGGACGATGGGTCTCGACCACCACCCGGGTCGTACCCCGCACCGACGTCAGCCAGTTGGCGAAGTCACGGGCGTTGTTGACGGTGGCCGACAGGCTCACGAACATCACGCCCGGTGGCGTCAGGACGAGGACCTCCTCCCACACCGAGCCCCGCCACGGGTCCTGGAGGTAGTGGACCTCGTCGAGCACCACCACGGCCAGGTCGTCCAGCAGTGCCGACCTGGCGAAGATCATGTTGCGCAGGACCTCGGTCGTCATGACCACCACCGGGGCGCGGGCCTGATGGGAGATGTCGCCGGTCAGGAGGCCCACCCGGTGATCGCCGTAGCGGGCGGACAGCTCGGCGAACTTCTGGTTGGACAGCGCCTTGATAGGGGTCGTGTAGAACGCCTTGCCACCGCCGGCCAACGCCCGTGCGACGGCGTAGTCGGCGACCAGCGTCTTGCCCGAGCCGGTCGGCGCGCTCACCAGCACCGACTCGCCCCGGTCGATGGCGTCCATGGCCCGGTGCTGGAAGGCGTCGAGCTGGAAGCCGAGCTGCGCCTCGAAGTCCGCCCTCGCTCCTGTGGTCGCCGTGCCCTGTGTGCCCGCCCCCGGCGACGCGGCCCCCCGGGGGCCCGTCGGGCTCATCGACGGATGATCCGGCCGATGATGATCGAGATCTCGTAGAAGAGGTACAGCGGGATGGCCATCGCGAGCATGGAGAACGGGTCCGAGCTCGGGGTGATCACCCCGGCCAGCACCACGATGCCCACGATCGCCCACCGGCGCCACGAGCTGAGCTGCTGGGGCGACAGCACCCCGGCCAGCTCGAGCGAGACCAGCAGCACCGGGAACTCGAACGTGACGCCGAAGGCCACCATCAGCAGGATGATGAGGCTCAGGTACTTGTTCGGGTCGAGGATCTGGGTGAGCGAGGGGCCGCCGATCGAGTCCAGCCACTGCAGGGCGTGGGGGAAGATGAGGAACGCCACGGCCGCCCCGAGGGTGAACAGGCCGATGGTGGCGACGATGAAGGGGACGGCGTAGCGCTTCTCCTTCGGGTTGAGCCCGGGGGTGACGAACCGCCACAGCTCCCACAGCCACACCGGCGAGGCCAGGAAGATGCCCCCGTAGGCGGCGATCTTCACCCGCAGAGCGAGGCCGTCGAGCGGACCGGTCACGTAGAACCCGCAGTGGGTGGGTGCCACCTGGCAGTACGGGTGCTTCAGCGCGTCGAGGATCCACGGATAGGCCACGAACGACACCACGGCCATCACCACGAAGGCGGCCGCGGAGACCAGCACCCGGCGACGGAGCTCCCCCAGGTGCTCCGTCAGGGTCATCGAGTCGGGCGCCGGCTTGTCGGTCCGGCGCTTGAGCGACAGGGCCATCCCTAGCGGGCCCCGACGCAGGGTGGGCGGGTCGGCACCCCGGTCAATTCATCGAGGGATCGTCGGGCACCACGGGTCCACCGCCACGCACGGCATGGACGGTCCCCTGCGGGTCGCTGATCGACACCCCGGGGATCGACGCCACCTCGTCGGCACGCACCACGCCGTTCACCCGGTTGGACTCCCCCGATGCCACCACGCCGTCCCCCACGGGTCCAGGAGGTGGTGATTCGTCGGCCGCCGGCCCGGCCGCCTCGTTGTCGGCGTCGTGGGTGTCGGCCAACGAGTCGAGGAAGGTGATCGGCGACCGCACGGCCTGGGTGATCTTCTCCGTCGAGGGCAGGTCGGGGAAGTTGCCCCGGACGTCGGTCTCGAGCCGTTCGCGCAGACGGCGGAAGTCCCCCCACAACGCCCCCACCTGGCGCGCCACCTTGGGCAGCTTGTCCGGACCGAGCACCACGATGGCGACCAGCAGGACGACCAGGAGCTTGGCCGGGCTGAGGAAGGGCACGGCACGAGTGTACCGGCGCCCGTGCCTGGCCACCCGGGCAGGACCGGGGAGGCCCTGGTCAGGGCCGGAGTGGCGCGCTCAGATGCCCTTGGCCTGGCTCAACGGCCAGACCACTGCCACGGCACGCCCCACGATCAGCGATTTGGGGATCGGGCCGAAGAAGCGACTGTCCTCGGAGTCGGTGCGGTTGTCGCCCATGACGAAGTACTCCCCCGCCGGGATGTGCACCGGCCCGGGCATGTTGAACTGCGGGTGTTCGTCGTCGGGCAGCGCGCCGGTGTAGCTCTGCGGCCCCGCCGGCAGCCATGGCTCGTCGAGCAGCTTGCCGTTGATGTAGATGTGACCGTTCTCGGTCGAAATCGTCTCGCCGGGCAAACCGATCACGCGCTTGACCAGGTCCGGGAAGTTCTGCTCCTCGAGCGGCGGCCGCTTGAACACCACGATGTCGCCACGGTGGACCGAGTGGAGGTCGTAGCTGAGCTTGTTGACCATGATCCGGTCGCCCACGTCGAGGGTGGGCACCATCGATGGCGACGGGATGTAGAAGGACTGGATCACATACGTGCGCAGCAGGACCGTGCACAACAGGACGGCTATGAGGATGACTGCCCACTCGATCACCCAGCGGTAGCCGCTGCCCTTACCCCGGTCCTCGTCGAGTGTGCCGACCGGCTCGGCCGGCCCGTTGTGGCCGGTCGGCGCCACGGTCGTCGCGGCGGAGGGCGCCTCCGGCGCAGGCGCGGCGGCGGTCGGGTGATCGGTCGGATCGCTGGGCACAGTGACGCGACGCTAGCCCAGTGACGTGCACTCGCCGGGGCGGGCCACGGTATCGGTCACAGCCCGGCAATGAGCTTCTCGACCCGTTCGTCACGGGACCGGAAGGGATCCTTCAGCAGCACGGTGCGCTGGGCCTGGTCGTTCAGCTTGAGGTGGACCCAGTCGACCGTGAAGTCCCGGCGCTTCTCCTTCGCCCGCTTCACGAACTCGCCCCGCAGGCGGGCACGCGTGGTCTGCGGCGGTGTGGTCATGGCTTCGGCGATGTCGACGTCCCGGCAGATCCGGTCGACCTGGTCGTGGCGCTGGAGGCGGTAGTACAGGCCACGCGACCGGTCGACGTCGTGGTACTGCAGGTCGAGGAGGGCCACGTTCGGGCTGTGCAGCGGCAGGGAGTGGCGGTCGCGGTAGCCCTCGATGAGCCGGTACTTCGCCACCCAGTCGCACTCCCGGTGGAGAGACAGCGGATCGGCCTCCAGTCCCTTCAGGCAGTGCTCCCACATACCGAGGGCACGGTCCTCCTGGACCGAGAGCCCGTGCCGGTCACGGAACTTGATGGCCCGCTGCAGATACTCGCCCTGGATGTCGAGGGCGCTCATTTCGCGACCGTTGGCCAGGCGCACGGGGCGCCGGCAGGTGATGTCGTGGCTGATCTCGCGGATCGCCCGGATCGGGTTCTCCAGCGTCAGGTCCCGCAGGACCGTCGACGGGTCCTCCAGCATGCGCAGCACGATCGACGTGGCGCCGATCTTCAGGAACGTGGCGTACTCGCTCATGTTGGAGTCACCCACGATCACGTGCAGCCGACGGTACTTCTCGGCGTCGGCGTGGGGCTCGTCGCGCGTGTTGATGATCGGCCGGCTCCTGGTGGTGGCCGACGAGACGCCCTCCCAGATGTGCTCGGCGCGCTGGCTCAGGCAGAACACCGCACCGCGCGCCGTCTGGAGGACCTTGCCGGCACCCGCGTAGGCCTGTCGGCTGACGAGGAACGGGATGAGCACCTCGGTATAGTGGGTGAAGTCGTCCCGGCGGCTGGTCAGGTAGTTCTCATGGCAGCCGTACGAGTTCCCGGCCGAGTCCGTGTTGTTCTTGAACAGGTAGATATCACCCCGGATGCCCTCCTCGCGCATGCGGGCCTCGGCCCCCTCGACGAGCGACGACAGGATCCACTCCCCCGCCTTGTCGTGGGTCACCAGCTCGGCGATGTCGTCGCACTCGGGCGTCGCGTACTCCGGGTGGCTGCCGACGTCGAGGTACAGGCGCGCCCCGTTCTCGAGGAACACGTTGGAGGAGCGGCCCCAACTGACCACCCGGCGGAAGAGGTACCGGGCCACCTCGTCCGGACTCAGCCGACGCTGGCCGCGCAGGGTGCAGGTGACCCCGTATTCGTTTTCCAAGCCGTAGATCCGCTTGTCCATTACCTGCACGGTACCGTGCACCTGCTCCGACGATGCGCCATCGGGCGCGTTGTCACCCGGTGTTCACCTCTCCCGGCAGGTGCCGGGTCAGGCCAACAGGGCGGCGAGCTCCTCGTCGACCAGTCGGCGGAAGGCCCGACGGCCGTTCCCCTCGGCCAGCACGGCCGCCTCGAGTCCGTCGGCGGCGAGCGTCCGGTCCGGTCCGGCCAGCGCGGCGACCGCGGCGCGCAGCGCCTCGGTCAGCGTCCAGGTGGCCGACCACTCCTGGTCGAGCCGCTCCTGGATGGTCCCCGTCTCGCCGCCGAGGACGGCGAACCGGTCCTCGTCGGTGATCGTCCCCTCGTAGGCGATGTGGTAGAGCTGCGGCGGCCGCAGACCGTTGCCGAGCTCGGCCACGAGGATCTCCACCTCGAGCGGCTTCATCTCGTGGGTGAAGACCTGCCCGAGGTACTGGGCGTAGAGGTTGGCCAACGACCGGGCCTCCACGTCCTCACGGCTGTAGGCGTAGCCCTTGGTGTCCGCGTGGCGGATGCCGGACACCCGCAACTGATCGAACTCGTTGTACTTGCCGACCCCGGCGAAGGCGATCCGGTCGTAGATCTCGCTGATCTTGTGGAGCGAACGCGACGGGTTGTCGGCCACGATCACGATGCCCTGGTCGTAGGTGGTCGCCACCAGCGACCGGCCGCGGGCGATGCCCTTCTGGGCGTACTCGGCCCGGTCCTTCATGACCTGCTCGGGTGCGACGTAGTAGGGCATCGTCATGGCTGGCGACCCTCCATCCTGCGACGCTCGATCAGGCTGGCGAACCGCTCGGCCACCTCGTCCTCGCCGACCGAGGCGAAGCCCCCGGCGGTCACGGTGGCGACCAGCGGGTAGATGCCGCGGATCAGGTCCGGTCCCCCGGTGGCCGAGTCCTCGTCGGCCGCCTCGTACAAGGACTGGATGGCCAGCTCGACCGCCGCGTCGCGGTCCAGGCCGTCCCGGTAGCCGAGCTTGACCGTCGTGCGGGCGTCACGACCACCGGAGCCGGTGGCGTTGTACTCGGTCTCCTCGTAGTGGCCGCCGGTCACGTCGTAGGTGAAGATCCGACCCGTCTGGCGGGCCAGGTCGAAGCCGGCGAACAGCGGGACCACGGCGAGCCCCTGCATGGCCATGGGCAGGTGCTCGCGCACCATCTGGCCGAGCTGGTTGGCCTTACCCTCGAGGCTGAGGACGACGCCCTCGACCTTCTCGTAGTGCTCGAGCTGGGTCTGGAACAGCCGGACCATCTCGACGGCCGGCCCGGCGGCACCGGCGATGGCGACCGCCGAGTAGCGGTCGGCCGGGAACACCTTCTCCATGGCCCGGTGGGCGATGGCGTGCCCCTCGGTGGCCCGACGGTCGCCGGCCATGACCACGCCGTCGGCGTAGCGCAGGGCGACCACGGTGGTGCCGTGCCGGAAGCCCTCGGCCGGGGCGGTGGGGGCACCGCCGCTCAACGGGTGGGTGGGTACTCGGAGCCGACGGATGAGGCCGGCGAAGTCCGGGCCGGGGTCCTCCGTGGTCGTGAAGAGGGGCAACGACACGTCGGCTACTCCCCACCCTTCTGCACGTAATTGCGCACGAACTCCTCGGCGTTGTCCTCCAGGACCTCGTCGATCTCGTCGAGCAGGTCGTCCAGCTCGGCCTTCAACTTCTCGCCTGCGGCCGAAGTCGCCGGGACCTCGTCCACCGCCTCGTCGGCGCGCTCGGGCGCCTGCTTCTTCTTCAGCTCTCGCTCTGCCATCGCTCCACTCCTCTTGGCCGCTCGGTACTCAACTGCTCAGTCGGTCGACCAACTCGGCCGGACTCGCGCAACTGTCGAGTAGTGCTTCGACATGTTCCGCCGTTCCCTTCAGCGGATCCATCATAGGGACGCGTCGGAGGGGGTCGGACCCCAGGTCGAACACGAGCGAGTCCCAGTTGGCGGTGGCCACGGACGCCGGCCAGCGCTTGAGGCACTCACCCCGGAACCAGGCGCGCGTCGTACGCGGGGGGTCGGTCACGGCCGCGGCGACAGCCTCCTCGGACACCAGCGTCTCGGTGTCGAGCCGGGCGAACAGGGACCGGCTCGGCCGCAGGTCGTGATACTGCAGGTCGACGGCGGCCATGCGCGGGTCGTCCCACCCGCAGCCGTGGCGCTCGCGGTAGGCCTCGAGCAGCTGCAGCTTGGCGATCCAGTCGACCTGGCGTGCCAGCGTCGACGGGTCGGTCTCCAGCGCGTGGAGGACCTGCTCCCACCGGTCGATGATCTGGGCGCCGACCTCCTCGGGGCCCAGGCACCCGAGTCCCCGGTCATCGGCGTACTTGCGTGCCTGACCGTAGAGCTCCCACTGGATGGCGAGGGCGGTGGCCGTCGACCCGTCGGCCATCAGGAGCGGCTGGCCGAACGTCCGGTCCACGGCGACGGCGTGGATGGCCCGGACGGGGTCGGCGAGCGCGAGCGGGCGGCTGGGCGACACGTCGTCCTCGATCATGGCCAGGACCAGCGCGGAGGTCCCCAGCTTCAGGAAGGTGGACACCTCGCACAGGTTGGCGTCGCCCACGATGACGTGGAGCCGGCGGTAGCGGTGCGGGTCGGCGTGGGGCTCGTCCCGTGTGTTCACGATCGGGCGCTTCAGGGTCGTCTCCAAGCCGACCTGCTCCTCGAAGAACTCGGCCCGCTGCGACAGCTGGAAGTCCACGGTCCCGCTGTCGTGGAAGGCTGTCTCGCTGCCCACCTTGCCGGCCCCGCAGAACAGTTGACGGGTGACGAAGTGCGGGGTGATGCCGCCGACCACGCGGCTGAAGGGCGTCTCGCGGTCCATGAGGTAGTTCTCGTGGCAGCCGTAGGAGTTGCCCTTGCCGTCGGAGTTGTTCTTGTAGACGACGAGGTGGGAGCCGTCATGGGAAGAGGCGTCGGCCGCCTCCATCGACCGGACGACGATGGCCTCGCCCGCCCGGTCGTAGGTCAGCGCCTCGAGCGCGGTACTGCACTCCGGCGACGAGAACTCGGGGTGGGCGTGGTCGACGTAGTAGCGCGCTCCGTTGGTCAGGACGGTGTTTACGAGGTGGGTCTCGACCATAGGGGGCATCGACCCCTCCTTGGCCGCCCCGCGGGCGTCGTTGCCCGGCGCCTCGTCCTCGAAGTCCCAGCCGATCTGCTGGCGCGCCACGTCGTGGGCGTAGGCGTTGATGAGCACCGAGGACGCGGCGATCGGGTTGGGATCGCCGTTGACCACCTGGATGCCGTATTCGGTCTCGATGCCGCAGACCTTGGGTATGGCCATGCGGGCGACCCTACCCTCGGCGCGGGCGCAGCGGGCACTCCTCCCGGGGCGCCCGGGCGATCAGAGGTACTGGCCGGTCCCGACCCGCTCGATCGAGCGTCCGCCCGTCGTCTCCTCGCGGTCGCTGATCAGCGTGCGGATGTAGACGATCCGCTCGCCCTTCTTGCCCGAGATCTTGGCCCAGTCGTCCGGGTTGGTCGTGTTCGGGAGGTCCTCGTTCTCCTTGTACTCCTGGCGGATCGACTCCAGGAGGTCCTGGGTGCGGATGCCCCGGCTCTCCCCGGCGATCGCCCGCTTGATGGCCAACTTCTTGGCCCGGCGGACGATGTTCTCGATCATGGCCCCGGAGCTGAAGTCCCGGTAGTAGAGGACCTCCTTGTCACCGTTCTGGTAGGTGACCTCGAGGAACCGGTTCTCCTCGTCGTCCCGGTACATCTCGGCGACGGTGGACTCGATCATGGCCTGGGTGGCCTTGGCCGGGTCGCCACCCCCGAGGGTGCGCACCTCCCCCTCGTCGAGGGGCAGGTCGGGGGTGAGGTACCGGCCGAAGATCTGGGCGGCGGCCGTCTCGTTCGGGCGTTCGATGCGGATCTTGACGTCCAGGCGACCCGGCCGGAGGATGGCCGGGTCGATGAGGTCCTCGCGGTTCGAGGCGCCGATCACGATCACGTCCTTGAGCGTCTCCACGCCGTCGATCTCGGCGAGGAGCTGGGGCACGATGGTCGATTCCATGTCCGAGCTGATACCCGTGCCGCGGGTGCGGAACAGCGAGTCCATCTCGTCGAAGAAGACGATGACCGGCACACCCTCCTCCGACTTCTCCCGGGCCCGCTGGAAGACCAGGCGGATCTGGCGCTCGGTCTCGCCCACGTACTTGTTCAGCAGCTCGGGGCCCTTGATGTTGAGGAAGTAGCTGCGGGTGTTGGTGTTGCCCGTGACCTCGGCGACCTTCTTGGCCAGCGAATTGGCCACGGCCTTGGCGATCAGCGTCTTGCCGCAGCCGGGGGGCCCGTAGAGCAGGATGCCCTTCGGGGCCGGCAGCTTGTGCTCGGCGTACAGCTCCCGGTACAGGTACGGGAGCTCGACCGCGTCGGTAATGGCCTCGATCTGGTCGTCGAGCCCGCCCACATCGGCGTAGGTGACGTCGGGCACCTCCTCGAGCACCAGTTCCTCGACCTCGGGGCGCTCCAGCTTCTCGATCAGGAGGCCCGTTCGCGACTCCATCAGCACGGTGTCGCCCGCCCGCAGCTTCACCCCGATGAGACCGTCGGCCAGGTCGGCCACCCGCTCCTCGTCGGCGCGTCCGTACACCAGCGCCCGCCGGCCGTCGTCCAGCAGCTCCTTCAGCACCACGACCTCGCCCTGCCCCTCGCCCTCCCGGGCCAGGATGACGTTGAGCGACTCGTTGAGCACCACCTCGTCACCGCGCCGCAGGTCCTCCGACTCGATGTCCGGGTGGAGGGACACGCGCATCTTGCGGCCACCCGAGAACACGTCGACCGTCCCGTCGTCGTTGGCCCCGAGGTAGGTGCCGTAGGCCGAAGGAGGCTGGGTCAGCTTCTCCACCTCGTCGCGGAGGTTGGCGACGTGCTCCTTGGCCGTCTGGAGGGTGAAGGTCAGCTTCTCGTTCTGGGACACGGCCTGGGCCAGCTGTCCCTTGGTCTCGAGCAGTTTCTCCTCGAGCGTCTGGACCCGGCGCGGGCTCTCCTGGAGCCGCCGGCGCAGGGCCGTCACCTCCTCCTCGGCGGTGAGGGCGCGGGCCCGGAGGGTCTCCAGGTCCTCCTCGTCCGCCGCCCGTCGCTGGCCGTCGGCATCGTCGAAATCAACCGTCGCAATCACCTCATCCGTGCAGGGGGGCGTCGATTCCGACCCTACACCGGGCCGCCCGCCGCTCCACCCCTCCCGGGCCTCCGGGCGGGCGGCTTCCGGCCTGTCCGCCATCGCCCCCCCCGCACGCTGGTCGATGGTCGGCCGGATAGTCAGCCGGTGGTGCCTGCACAGCGGATAGCATGAGGTGAACAACGGGCCCGGTACCCCCACGGGGACGGGACCCACCCCGTCGACCGCCGGAACCCGGGTGGACGGGTGCCACGCGTTCGAGCCGAGAGACATGTAGGAGAGTCACAGCTGATGAAGGTCTGGATCGACCAAGATCTCTGCACGGGAGACGGCCTCTGCGAGGAGATCGCGCCCGCCGTCTTCACACTGCTCGACGACGGCCTGGCCTACGTCAAGGAGGGCGCCGACGTGAGGAACGAGCCAGGCGGCTCCGCCGGCATGGCCGCCGTGCCCTCCGAGCTCGAGGATGCCGTGGTCGAGGCCTCCGAGGAGTGCCCCGGCGAGTGCATCTTCATCGAGCAGAGCTGAGACCGACCGGTCGCGGGCAACGCGTCGGAGCCGACGGATTGCGCCCCTAGCGTCCGCTCCGGCGGACGGTCACCCCACTACTCGTACCCGGCCACGAACTCGCGTTTCGGGCTGGGGGCGAAGTACCCGGTGTCCATGACGCCGGGAACGGAACGGGTCTGCCTGTCGAGTCCGTCGGTGACGACCACCCCGGACGGAACCAGGAGGTCGGCCAGGACACCACCCGACTCGGTCAGCACCGGGCCGTCCTTACCCGTGCCGGTGCGGAGCGCCACCGGTCCCACCCCGATCGACTCGAGCGCACGCACGCACTCGAAGATCCCCTCGGGCCGGAGCACCAGCGGCAGCGGGCACCCGCCGAGGCGGGGCACCCGCTTCGTGGCGTCGGCCACGATCAGCTCCAGGCGGGCTGCCGCCAGGACGACCCGCTCACGGTGCATCGCCCCGCCGCGGCCCTTGATCAGGGCTCCCTCCGGGTCCACCTGGTCGGCACCGTCGAATGCGACGACCACGTCGTCGGCGCCGAGGTCGACCACCGGGAAGCCGGCCGCCGTGGCGTACCACTCCATCTCGTAACTCGTGGCCACGAGGGCCACGTCGGGTGGCAGGTCCCGGCGCGCCTCAGACAGGGCGAGCAGGGTCAGGAAGGAGGTCGAGCCGGAGCCCAGCCCGATGCGCGGGGCGGCCGCCGCCGAGTCCGCCAGCGTGGCGATCACCCGTCGTGCGGCCTGTCCGGCCAACGCCTGTTTGGCGTCCCGCCCGATGATGTCGGACGGCCACTGCAGGCTGGCGAACGGCTCGACCGGGCTCACACCGACCTCGCTAGTCGAGTCCGTCGCTGTCGGGCAGCAGCACCTCGTCGGTGCCGTCGAGGTCCGGGTCACCAGATCCCTCGAGTGACCCGTCGTCGGGTGGTTCCACGTCGGCCCGTGCATTCGTGGGACCGTCGGCCCGCGGTGCCGAGCCCTCGGGCGGCTTCCAGCCGACCGGTCCGCCCGGCCGGCTGCCGAGCTCCTCGGGACGCAGCAGCCGCGCCGTGGTCAGGAACCCCGTGTGGCCGACCATCCGGTGGTCCGGCCGCACCGAGCGGTCCTCGATGTGCCACGTCCGGTGCAGTACCTCGAGGGTCCCCGGCATGCCGAAGGCACTCTCCTCCAGCGCGTGCCGGAACTGGGCCGTCTGGTTGATCGTCGGCAGGTAGGCGCAGATCAGGCCACCCGACCGCAGCGCGACCTCGGCGTGGGGCACCACCCGCCACGGCTCGGGGAGGTCGAGGACGATCCTGTCGAGGCCACGCTCCTCGATGCCCTCGTAGACATCGCGCAGCTCCACCCGGTAGTCGGCGTCGTCCCCCACCATGGCGACCACGTTGTTGTGCGCCCGGTTGGCGAAGTCCTCGCGCAGCTCGTAGCCGACCACCGAGGCACCGGCCCGGAGCAGGGCCATCGAGAGGGCACCGGATCCGACGCCCGCCTCCAGCACGCGCACACCGGGGGCGATGTCGGCCTCCATGAGGATGGCCGCCAGGTCCTTCGGGTAGATGACCTGCGCGCCGCGCGGCATCTTCAGCACCATTTCGGCCAGGGTCGGGCGGACCACCAGGAAGCGCCGACCGGTGCTGCCGAACACGGTCGCGCCCTCGTAGGCACCGATGAGGTCGTTGTGGGCCACGATGCCCACATGGGTGTGGAAGGCGGCATCCTCGCGGAGCGTCAGCAGATAACGGCGCTTCTTGGCGTCGACGAGCAGCACCTTCTCGCCGGTCCGGAGCAGGCTCCGGTCGACGGGAGCGGCGGAGTCGGTGTCCACGTCCGCCGTCCTGGCTCCCCCTGCGGGGTCCACGCCGGTCAGGAGTCGGAGCCCGACGACGGGTCCGACGGCCCCGACCTGATGAGCAGTCGCTCCCCCGGCAGCAGCTTGGTGCGGTAGACGACGTCCTCGCTGCGCCGGGCGCGGATCAGCATCCACAGGGCGCCGCCGATGACGAACCAGACGGTGTTGCGGCCGGACATCCCCCGACCGAACGCCCGGACCTGGAAGTAACGGAGCACGGTCTCCATCGGCTCAGACCCTGCGCACTTCGACGATGGTCGACTTGCGGCGGCCCATGCGGCGGCCGATCAGGAAGACGATGGCGACCGACACCACGACGACACCGAGCCCGATGGCCAGCGCCTGGGACTTCGCGCCCTCGACCTCGTCGGTCACCCCGCCGGTCACCTCGCGCAGCTTCGCCTCGATCTGGTCGCGGGTGATCTTCTCGTCGGCGGGGCTCATGCCTGCTCCTTGTCGGACTTGGTGGAGGGGGTCTGGCCCCGGCTGACCGCCTTGACCGCCAAGGCGGCGATGACAACGACGAGGACGGCACAGATCACGTAGGGGATCCACGAGAGGTTCCCGGTGAACGTGCTCCCGGTCTCCCCCTGGAGGAGGCGCAGCACGCCGACGGCAAGGATGGCGAGCCCGATCGAGAGCGCCACCGAGCCGGCGACGCCGAACATGACATAGCGGCCCAGACCCTTGACCGGGTCGAGGGTCTCCTGCTTGATGTAGTCGACGACGAGCTTGACGATCTCCTGGCTCTCGTCACGCAGGCCGCTGATGCCCCGCTTGCCGTCCTTCCGGCCTGGCGCCACGTTCCTCCTCGGGTTCTGGACCGGTGCCCGACCCGATGCCGGCGCCACCGTCGACCATCGGTCGGGCGACTGCCGCCACGGTGCCGCGATCGAATTACCCAACCTTAGCCAGCCCCGCACATCCGGCGGCTCAACTGCGCTCGGTGAAGAGGTACGTCGAACTGGCCCGGGCAACCGTCCGCCCGGCGTCGTCCACCACCTCCGCCTCGGCGAACGCCACCCGCGACCCGCCCGAGACGATCCGGGCGGTGCACTCGAGGGTGCTGCCGACCCTGGCCGACGCCAGGAAGCTGGTCTTCATCTCCACGTTGGAGGCGAACACCTTCCGACCGGCGTCGCGGGCGTAGGTGACGGCCGCCGACCCCATGGCCGAGTCGGCCATGGCGCCGAGGAACCCTCCCTGGACAATGCCTGCCGGGTTGGCGAAGCGCTCGTCCGCCCGCATCCGCCAGACCGTCCGGCCGGGCACCGTCTTGTCCACGCACGTCATGCCGAGGGTGAGCTCGCAGTTGGGGGGCACCTGGATGCGGGGGTCGGCCACGGCGTGACGATACCCGCCGCGGCACACCCGCCCACGGAGCCGCGATACTGGGCCCATGGCCATCGACGCGCACGACGGCCCGGCACCGGTCCTGGTGGTGGGCGAGGCCACCGAGGACTGGAGCGGTGACGCCCGCTACCACGAGTACTCCGTGGCCGCCGATCCCGTCGGCTCGGGGGCGATCAGCCCGGTGCCCGTGGAGCGCTTCTCCCCCGCGCTCCATCAGGGGGCCGGCACCCGACTCGTGCCGCTCGACCTGTCGGGCCCGCTCGGCGTGCCCTACCCGGCCACCAGCCCGGCGCTGCTGGCGGCGTTCATGGTGCTGGAGCCGGAGGAGTCACTCACCACCACACCGGACGCAACCAGCGAGCTGTACCACGTGCTCGAGGGGACCGGACGGACGGCGTTCGAGGCCGGTGGCGCGTCCGGCGGGACCATCGCCTGGGGCGCCGGCGACTTCGTCGCCTTGCCGGCGGGGTGCACCAGCCGGCACACCGCGGGTCCGGGCCGGGCCCTGCTCTACCGGGTGACCGACGCGCCGCTCCTCGCCTACCTGGGTGCTGCGCCCGGTCGCGCCCGCTTCGCCCCCACCCGCTTTGACGCGGCCACCAGCCGGGCCCGGCTGGCCGAGGTCGAGGCCCATCCCGACGCGGCGTCGCGCAACCGGGTGAGCATCCTGCTGGGCAACGCCGCCCACCCCCGGACGATGACCGTCACCCACACGCTGTGGGCGATGCTCGGCGTGCTGCCCGCCGACCGCGTCCAACGCCCCCACCGGCACCAGAGCGTGGCGCTCGACCTCATCACCGACTGCGCGCCTGGCTGCTACACGCTCGTCGGGCGCGAGGTCGACGAGCGGGGCGACATCGTGGACCCCGTGCGGGTGGACTGGGAGGGCACCGGAGCCTTCGTCACGCCGCCCGGCCTCTGGCACAGCCACCACAACGGGTCGGGCCGGTCGGCCCACCTCGTCCCGATCCAGGACGCCGGCCTCCACACCTACCTGCGCTCCCTCGACATCCGGTTCGCCCCGTCGGGCACGTGAGCGCCTCGGCGTTCGCCAGCGCCCTCTCCCGCCACCCCGTCTCCAGCCAGGCCGTCGGCGAGGTCGTCGGGGCCGTCCTCGAGGAGGTCGGCGAGCGTCCGGACCTGGTGGTGGTGACCGTCACCCGGTCCCACGCCGGCGCGCTGGAGGACGTCGTGGCCGTCATCGACACCCTGCTCCACCCGCTCGGCCTGATCGGCTGCGCGGCCGAGTCCGTCATCGGGCGGGGTGCCGAGATCGAGGAGCTCCCCGGCATCAGCCTGTGGGCCGGACAGGTGGGACCGCTGCGCACCGCCGTTCTGTCGGCCACCAGGCGGGCCGACGACTCGTGGGTCGTCCACGGCTGGCCCGACGACGTCGGGTTCGCTCCCTCGGCCGCGCTGGTGTTGGCCGACCCGTTCACCTTCCCGGCCGGCGACCTGTGCGCCGCCCTGGCCGACAGCCATCCCGGGCTCCCGATCATCGGCGGCTACTCGTCGGGTGCCTCAGGGGCCGGCGGCACGCGGCTGGCCCTGGGCGACCGGGTCGTGTCCGACGGCGCCGTCGCCGTCCTGCTCGGGCCCGCCACCGAGGTCGTGCCGGTGGTGTCCCAGGGGTGCCGCCCGTTCGGCCGGATGCTGACCGTCACGCGGGTGGAGCGGAACCTCGTCCTGGAGATCGCCGGGCGCCCGGCCATGGAGTGCATGGTCGACGAGATCGCCGAACACCTCGGTCGCGCCGACATCACCGGCATCGAGGGGAACGGCCTCCTGCTCGGCCGCTGCGTCGATGACACCGTGCTGGAGCCCGGCCCCCGGGACCTCCTCTTCCGGCCGCTCCTCGGGGTCGAGCGGGCCACTGGCGCGCTGTCGGTCGAGGACCGGGTGCCACTCGGCCACACCGTCCAGTTCGCCGTCCGGGACGCCGGCACGGCGGCGGCCGACCTGACCACGGCCCTGGCCCGGCACAGGGCGGACGCCGCCCTCCTCTTCACCTGCAACGGTCGCGGCACGCGGCTGTTCGACGACGCCCACCACGACGCCCGTGCCCTCGGCGGCGCGCTCGGCCCGGTTCCACTCGGGGGGATGTTCGCCGCCGGCGAGTTCGGTCCGGTCGGCGGCGCCAACTTCGTCCACACGTTCGCGGCCTCGGCCCTGCTGTTCCGGGAGCGTTACGGCCCCTCGACGGGTGCCCATCCACTGATGCCCGACCGGTAGGGTTTGGCCGATGCCCACGCCACCACCCCTTCGCCTCGTCCCCGTCCCCTCACCCGAGCTCGAGCAGCTGGGAGTCGACGTCATCCGGGGGCTCGCCATCGACGGCCCCCGGGCGGCCAAGGCGGGCCACCCCGGGACGGCCATGGCCCTCGCACCGTTGGCCCACGTCCTGTTCACCCGGATCCTGCGACACGACCCGTCGGGTCCCGACTGGCCGGACCGCGACCGGTTCATCCTCTCGAACGGCCACGCGTCGATCCTGCTGTACTCGATGCTCTACCTGACCGGCTACGGGCTGACGATCGACGACCTGGCCGCCTTCAGGTCCTGGGGCAGCCGGACCCCGGGCCACCCCGAGGTCCACCACACCACGGGCGTCGAGGTCACCACGGGGCCACTGGGCCAGGGCGTGGCCAACGGGGTCGGCATGGGCGTGGCCGAGCGGTGGCTCCGGACCCACTTCTCCCCCGAGCTCGTCGACCACCACACGTACGTCATCGCCGGCGACGGGTGCCTGGAGGAGGGCATCTCCCACGAGGCCGCCTCGCTCGCCGGTCACCTCGGCCTGGGCCGGCTCGTCTACGTCTACGACGACAACCACATCAGCATCGACGGCCCGACCGAGCTGGCGCTCGACGACAACGCCGCCGACCGGTTTACCGCCTATGGCTGGTCCGTCGACGACATCGGCGAGTCGGCCAACGACCTCGACGCACTCGAGGCGGCACTGCTGCGGGCCCGTTCCGACGAGGACCGACCGTCGCTGATCATCCTGCGCAGCCACATCGGCTACCCGTCGCCCCACCTGACGGACTCCGCCAAGGCGCACGGTGACCCCTTCTCCGACGAGGAGGCCCGGCTCACCAAGGAGATCCTGGGCCTACCGGTCGACACGACCTTCTGGGTGCCCGACGACGTGCTGGACATGTACCGCTCCACCATCCCCCGTGGCCGGTCCATGCGGGCCGAGTGGGAATCGCGCCTCGAGGCGTGGGACGGCGACCGGGCCCGGTGGGACGCCGCCCTGCGCGGCCACGGGCTGCCCGGCTGGGAGTCCACCCTGCCGGCGTTCACCCCCGCGGACGGGCCGATGGCCACCCGCAAGGCCATCAAGGCCTGCCTCGACGCCACCGCCGACCAGCTGCCCGGCCTCCTGCCGGGCAGTGCCGACCTGACCGGCAACACCGGCATGGCCCTCGCCGGGGCCACACCCCAGTCGGTGGAGGACCCCGGTGGCAGCCTGCTCCACTACGGCATCCGCGAGCACGCCATGGGGGCGGTCATGACGGGCATGGCCATGCACGGCGGGATCATCCCGGTCGGCGGCACCTTCTTCGTGTTCTCCGACTACATGCGCGGCGCGGTCCGGGTGGCGGCACTCTCCGAGGCCCACGTCATCTACTCGTGGACCCACGACTCGGTCGGCCTCGGCCCGGACGGCCCGACCCACCAGCCGATCGAACAGCTCGCCGCCGTGCGGGCCATGCCCGGGCTCCGGGTCATCCGGCCGGCCGACGCCAACGAGACGGCGCAGGCGTGGCGGATCGCCGTGGACAGCGACGGTCCGACGGCGCTGATCCTGTCGCGCCAGGACCTGCCCGTGCTCGCCGAGACCGTCGACCGGGCGGCCGACGGCGTCGCCCGGGGCGCCTACGTGCTGTCCGACCCGGGCGACGGCGCGGCCGAGGTCGTGCTCATCGGGACCGGCAGCGAGGTCGCACTGTGCCTCGACGCGGCCCGCCTGCTGGCCGAGGCCGGCACCCGGGCCCGCGTGGTCTCCCTTCCCTCCTGGGAGCTCTTCGCGCTCCAGGACGACGCCTACCGGGACGAGGTCCTGCCCCCCGGCGTGCCGACCCTGTCGGTCGAGGCGGCCAGCACGTTCGGATGGGAGCGGTACGCCGACGCCTCGGTGGGTATCGACCACTTCGGGGCCTCGGCCCCCGGCGACGTCGTACTGCGGGAGTTCGGCTTCGACCCGGTCCACGTGGCGGCACGGGCGACCGAGCTGCTCACACGGGGCGACTAGACCGGACGACGCGGGCGACGCCACACCGGGTGCCCGACGGGCGCACCGCCACCGGATCTCGAGAGGACCACCGATGACCACACTCAACGACCTGTACCACGACCAGGGCCAGAGCCCGTGGATCGACAACCTGCGACGGGACTGGCTCCAGGACGGCACACTGGCCCGGCTGGTCGACCAGGGCATCCGCGGGGTCACCTCCAACCCCACGATCTTCGCCAAGGCGATCAGCGGCCAGGACACCTATGACGAGCAGTTCGGCTCGCTGGTCGGCACCGTCCCGGTGGAGGACGCCTACTGGGACCTGGTGGTGGACGACATCAACGCGGCCCTGGAGGTCCTGCGCCCGGTGTTCGACAGTTCGGGCGGGAGCGACGGGTTTGTGTCGGTGGAGGTGGCCCCCTCGCTGGCGCACGACACCGAAGGCACCAACACGGCTGCTCGAGGGCTCCACGAGCGCATCGACAGGCCCAACGTGCTGGTCAAGATCCCGGCCACGCCGGAGTGTGTGCCCTCGATCCACCAGATGATCGCCGAGGGGCGCAGCATCAACGTCACGCTCATCTTCTCCATCACGCGCTACGACGAGGTCATCGAGGCCTACCTTTCCGGCCTCGAGGCACTTGCCGCCTCCGGGGTGGACGACCTCTCGGGCGTGGCCAGCGTCGCCTCCTTCTTCATCAGCCGGGTCGACACCGAGGTCGACAAGCGGATCGAGGCGCTGGCCGACGGCGACGCCGACCTGCTGGCACTACGGGGCAAGGCGGCGGTGGCCCAGGCCCGCCTCGCCTACGCCGTGTTCGCCGACCGGTTCGTCGGCCCGCGTTGGGAGGCACTGGCTGCCAAGGGTGCGCGCAAGCAGCGCCCGCTGTGGGCCTCGACCTCGACCAAGAACCCGGCGTACCCGGACCTGGCCTATGTCGACACCTTGATCGGTCCGGACACGGTCAACACGATGCCCGACACCACCGTGGCCGACTTCCTCGACCATGGCACGGTGGTACGGACGGTGGACGCCGACGTGACCGGCAGCCAGGCCGTCATCGACCGGCTGGCGGCGGCCGGCATCGACATGGAGGACGTTGCCGCCACCCTCGAGACCGAAGGGGTGGCGTCCTTCGCCGCCAGCTTCGACGACCTCATGACCTCGCTGACCGACAAGGCGGCCGCACTCGCCGGCGCCTGAGCCCTGCACCACCTTCACACCGCACGATGACAGGCTCGACCCCAACCAACCACGGAGGACCACCCATGAAGATCGCAATGGTCGGACTCGGCAAGATGGGCGCCAACATGACCCAGCGGCTCATCGAGCACGGCCACGAGGTGGTGGCCTTCGACCTGAGCGCCGACGCCAGGACCGCGGCAGCCGGCTTCGGTGCCCAGCCGGTCGCCACCCTGCAGGAGCTGGCCGCCGCACTCGAACCGCCCCGAGTGGCCTGGGTCATGGTCCCGGCCGGCAGACCCACCAACGACACCATCACCACGCTGGCCGGCCTGTTCGAGTCGGGTGACGTGGTCATCGACGGCGGCAACTCCAACTACAAGGAGACGGCACCCCTCGTCGACCAGCTGGCCGCCGAGGGCATCGCCCTGGTCGATGCCGGCACGTCCGGCGGCATCTGGGGCCTGAAGGAGGGCTACTGCCTGATGGTCGGCGGCACCGACGAGGCGGTGGCGGTGTGCGAGCCGGCCTTCCTGGCCCTCGCCCCCGAGGGCGGCTACGCCCACGTGGGGCCCCCCGGCGCCGGACACTTCGTCAAGATGATCCACAACGGGATCGAGTACGGCCTGATGCAGGCCTACGCGGAGGGCTTCGAGATCCTGTCCGAGGCCCCCGAGTTCGATCTCGACCTGCATGAGATCGCCTCCATCTGGCGCTACGGATCGGTGGTGCGCTCCTGGCTGCTCGACCTGGCCGAGCGAGCCCTGCGCCCCGAGTCGGGGTTCGAGCACATCGAGGGCGTGGTGGCCGACTCCGGCGAGGGCCGCTGGACGGTCGAGGAGGCCATCGACCGGGGGGTGTCCGCCCCGGTCATCTCGTCAGCGCTCTTCGCCCGCTTCGCATCGCAGAAGAAGGACGGCTTCGGGCTGCGACTGGTGTCGGCCCTGCGCAACCAGTTCGGAGGTCACGCGTTCACCACGGCCGATGGCACGAGCTCCGGCGAGACGGGGACCCCCTCGTGACCAAGAGCCCCGAGTCCATCGCCGCATCGATCGACGCCGAGCGCGACTCCGGCTCCGGCACGCCCAGCGCGGCCGACGGCCAGAGACGGTCGCTGCCGCCCGTCCTGTCCAAGGCGCCTCCGGTGGCCATGGTGATCTTCGGCGCCTCGGGCGACCTCACCGGGCGCAAGATCCTGCCCGCGCTGGCCCGGCTGGCCGACCGTGGTGTCCTCGACGACGGGTTCACCGTGATCGGTGTCGCCCGCACCGAGTGGAGCAACGAGGAGTTCCAGGCTCACGTGACGGAATCGACCCCGGAGGGCGGCCCCAAGTGGAAGGCGCTCACCGAGCGGTTCAAGTACATCACGGGCGAGTACGACCACCCGGATACGTTCGACATGCTGAAGACCCACCTCGACGAGGCGGACAAGGTCGACGGCACCGACGGCAACCGCCTCTACTACCTGGCCACCATCCCGAGCGTCTTCGGCCTGGTGGCCGGCGCCCTGGCCAAACACGGCTGCAGCGGACCGGGTGAGAACGGGAACTTCTCCCGGGTGGTGGTGGAGAAGCCCTTCGGCCGCGACCTGCAGAGCGCGCTCGACCTCAACGACCAGATGCACACCGCCTTCGATGAGAGCCAGATCTACCGGATCGACCACTACATGGGGAAGGAGACGGTCCAGAACGTCCTCGCCCTGCGGTTCGCCAACGCCATCTTCGAGCCGATCTGGAACCGTCGCTACATCGAGCAGGTCCAGGTGACGGTGGCCGAGAGCCTCGGCGTCGAGCACCGCGGTGGCTTCTACGAGACGGCCGGTGCCCTGCGGGACATCGTACAGAACCACGTCATGCAGGTGCTGGCGCTGACACTCATGGAGTCACCGACGAGCACGGACGCCGACCGCATCCGCGACGAGAAGGTCAAGCTCCTGCAGGCCATCGACATCCCCACCCCCGACGAGGCCGTCGACAAGTCGGTACGCGGCCAGTACACGGCGGGCACGATCGACGACGAGCCCGTCGTCGGCTACCGCGAGGAGGAGGACGTCGCCCCCGACAGCCAGACCGAGACCTACCTGGCCCTGCGCCTCCGGGTCGAGAACTGGCGCTGGGCCGGGGTGCCCATCTACGTGCGGACCGGCAAGCGGCTTCCGGCCCGGGTGACCGAGGTGGCACTCACCTTCCGCCAGGTGCCGTTCCTGCTGTTCGACCACCGGGCCAGCCGCGACCTGCGGCCGAACACCCTGATCCTGCGGATCCAGCCCGACGAGGGCATCAGCCTGGAGTTCGGCGCCAAGGTGCCCGGCGAGAAGTTCCATCTGCGCTCGGTGGCCATGGACTTCGCCTATTCCGAGGCCTTCGCAGGGACCGATGCCGCCGACGGGTACGAGCGGCTCATCCACGACGCCATGGTGGGCGACGCCACCCTCTTCATCCGGTCCGACGAGGTCGAGCAGGCGTGGAGGATCGTGGACCCCTACCTGGTGGCATGGTCGGAGCCCGGTGCCAGCCTGCATCCCTACGCGGCCGGCACCTGGGGTCCCCACATGGCCGACCTGCTCGTCGAGCGGTCGGGCGACGAGTGGCGCAATCCGGTGGTCGACCTCGAGCTGAGCGGCGGCCGACAGACCCACCTCGAACAGTGACGAACCGCTGGCGCACGACGTGGGGGCACCGTGTCCGCTGACGGCGTGAACGGCACCGTCGTCCTGGTCGAGTCGGTGCCGGAGTCGTTCGCCGACCTGATGGCCACCGAGATGACCACTGCGCGCCCCGGCTACTCGCTCTTCCTCTCGGGCGGCGGCACGGCCACCGAGTGTTACCGGGCCCTGGCCGGCCGGGCCGGACTGCCGTGGGACCGGGTCGACGTCTACCTGGGCGACGAGCGCTGCGTGCCGCCGGACGACCCGGACTCCAACCACCGGATGATCACCGAGGTCCTCCTCGACGCGGTGGGACCGGTGTACGGCGACCACCCGATGTACACGGGTGGCGAGCCGGCGGCTGCCGCTGTCGCCTACCAGCGCCTGGTCGAGGACGTCGGTCGTCCCGACCTCGTCCACCTCGGCCTCGGGCCGGACGGGCACACGGCCTCGCTCTTCCCGGGTTCCAGCGGGGAAGCGGACGCCACACCCTCCCACCTGGTGGTGGCCAACACCGACCCGAACGGCGTCAACCCGCACGAGCGCCTCACCCTGACATTCACCGGCATCGCCCGGGCCCGGCGCATCGTCGTCACCGTGGCCGGCGCATCCAAGCATGACGCCCTGGCCCGCCTCATGGCCGGCGAGGACCTGCCGGCCGGGCGGTTGACCGGGAGCGACCTCGTCTGGCTCGTCGACGCCGACGCCCTCGGCGACCTCACGCCCGACGCCGTGGCGTGAGCAGACGGACCGACACGGCGACCCGTCGCCCAAGCGGGCCGACGGGTCGGCTCCGGTAAGGTGACCCCGATGACCGCCACCCCCGGTTCCGCACGGGCACCCGAGAGGGCCGCCGTACCCCGGGCCGAGTTCCTCGCCGCTCCGTTGGACGACCTCCTGGGCCGCGCCGCGGCGGTCCGCGACAGTGTGTTCGGGACCCGGATGACGTTCTCGCCCAAGGTCTTCATCCCCCTCACGATGCTGTGCCGCGACCGGTGCGGCTACTGCACGTTCGCCAAGGCGCCCGCACGGCTCGAGTCGCCGTACCTGTCCATCGACGAGGTCCTGGAGATCGCGCGGGCCGGCCGGGCCGCCGGCTGCCACGAGGCGCTGTTCACCCTCGGCGAGGGCCCCGAGGACCGGTATCCGGCGGCGGCCGTGTGGCTGGCCGACCACGGCTATGCCTCGACCGTCGAGTACCTGGCCGCCGCATGCACGGCCGTGCTGGAGGAGACAGGTCTGCTCCCCCACGCCAACGCCGGTGCCCTGGACCGGGCCGACCTCGCCCTCCTCCGCACCGTGTCGGCCAGCCAGGGGATGATGATCGAGTCGACCAACCCGGACCTCGACGCCCATCGCTCCGCACCCGACAAGGTGCCGGCCCGCCGGCTCGCCACCCTGGAGGCCGCCGGTGAGCTCGCCATCCCGTTCACGACGGGCCTGCTCGTCGGAATCGGCGAGACACGCGAGGACCGGCTGGACACGCTCGAGGCGATCGCCGCCAGCCATGCGCGACACGGCCACGTGCAGGAGGTGATCGTCCAGAACTTCCTGCCCAAGGCCGGGACCTCGATGCACCGTCACCCGGCGTGCCCGACCGACGAGTTCCTGTGGACCATCGCCGCGGCACGCCTGGTGCTGCCCGACGACGTCCACCTACAGGCGCCGCCCAACCTCTCCGACGAACTGGGACCGTTGGTCGCGGCCGGGATCGACGACTGGGGCGGCGTCTCACCCGTGACGGCCGACCACGTCAACCCCGAGCGGGCGTGGCCCGCTCTCGGCATCCTGCGGGCGGCGACCGAGGCGACGGGGCACGTGCTCGCCCCCCGGCTGACCCTCTACCCACGATTCGCCCTGGACCACGCGACCTGGCTCGACCCGGCGCTCCGGTTCCCGGTGCTGGACGCCTCCGACGCCGAGGGCCTCGGACGGGACCACCCGTGGACGTCGGGGGGCGAGACACCCCCACCCGAGTTGCTGGCCCCGTTCGTGGCCACGAGGGCGGCCGTGCGTCCGGAGGTCGTCACCCTGGCATCGACCGGCGGCGCGGTGGCCGAGGTGCTCGACGGCGTGCTCGCCGGCGAGACGGTGGACGAGGACGGGATCGTGACGCTGTTCGGCGCCCGCGGTCCCGAGGTGCGAGCCGTCGCCGAGGTGGCCGATCAGCTGCGCCACGACATCGTCGGCGACGAGGTGACCTTCGTCGCCAACCGCAACATCAACTACACCAATGTCTGCACCTTCAAGTGCAAGTTCTGCGCGTTCTCCAAGGGACCGCTCTCCCTCAATCTGCGCGGCACCCCCTACCTGCTGGAGCTCAGCGAGATCTCGGACCGGGTGGCCGAGGCCGAGGCCATGGGGGCCACCGAGGTCTGCCTGCAGGGCGGCATCCACCCCAACTTCGACGGCAACTACTACCTCGACGTCATCAGGGCCGTGCGCGAGGCCTCGGCCACCATGCACATCCACGGGTTCACCGCCCTCGAGGTCACCGAGGGCGCCCGGCGGTCCGAGCTGCCGTTGGCCGACTACCTGATCCTGCTGCGCGACGCCGGTCTGCGCACGTTGCCCGGCACCGCCGCGGAGATCCTCGACGACGAGGTGCGGGCCGTCCTGTGTCCCGACAAGATCAACACCGAACAGTGGCTGGAGGCGCACCGGGCCGCCCACTCCGTCGGGCTCAACTCCAACGTCACCATCATGTTCGGGGCCGTCGAGCAGCCCCGGTCGTGGGCCCGTCACCTGGTCCGCACCCGCGACCTGCAGCTCGAGACCGGCGGGTTCACCGAGTTCGTTCCCCTGCCGTTCGTCCACATGGCCACACCGCTCTACATCCAGAAGCGGTCGCGCCGCGGGCCCACCTTCCGCGAAACGCTGCTCATGCACGCCGTCGGACGCATCGCCTACCGGGGCACCATCGACAACATCCAGCTCAGCTGGGTCAAGCTGGGTGCCTCCGGGGCCCGCCAGCTGCTCCGGGCCGGCGTCAACGACCTCGGCGGCACCCTCATCGACGAGAACATCTCCCGGGCGGCCGGTGCCAGCCACGGCCAGATGATGGACGCCGACGCCTTCCGGGCCATGGTGGCCCCCCTGGGCCGCACCCTGGCTCAGCGCACCACCCTGTACGGACGGGTCGCCGACCCCGACGGCCGGGGCTCCGTGCTCGCCGGCGCCCACTGACGTGACCGGGTCCTCGTTCGAGGAGGGCGAGCTCGGAGCGGCCGTGGACGGCTCGGGTGCCGGCATCCTGGCCGACGGCCCCGACGGCATCGAGGAGCTGGTGGCAGCCGCCCGGACCCCGACGGAGCGTCGCCTCTACCGCTCCATGCTCGACACCGTGGGCAGCCTGGCCAGGGTCGGTACCGACGTCATCGACCTGAAGCTGGCCGACACCGCCCTGGCCGAGATGGCCGAGGCGTTCCGGGTCTTCCAGCCGCTGCGCCGACGCAAGAAAGTGACCATCTTCGGCTCGGCCCGCACCGAACCCGAGCACCCCGCCTACCGTCAGGCCCGTGCGCTGGCCGCCACCATGGCCGGCGCCGGTTGGATGGTCGTGACGGGGGCCGGACCGGGCATCATGGCGGCCGGCATGGAGGGTGCGGGACGCGAGCAGTCGGTCGGGGTCAACATCCGCCTCCCCCACGAGCAGGGGGCCAACCGGTTCATCGCCCAGGACCCCAAGCTGGTCGAGATGCGGTACTTCTTCACGCGCAAGCTGATGCTTCTGAAGGAGTCGGACGGCTTCATCGTGCTGCCCGGGGGCTTCGGCACCCTGGACGAGGGGTTCGAGCTGCTGACCCTGCTCCAGACCGGGAAGGCCGAGCCCGCACCGGTGGTGCTCCTCGACGTGCCCGGTGGCACGTACTGGGAAGGCTGGAGCAGGTTCCTGTCCGAGGAGGTGGAGCCCCGGGGGCTGGTCGCCGACGACGACCGGGCCTTCTTCACCATCACCGACGACGTGGCCGTGGCCGGGGCGGAGCTGCTCGGCTTCTACCGGAACTACCGGTCGTGCCGGTGGGTGGGCGACCTCCTCGTCCTGCGCATGTCGATCCATCCGGACAAGGCACAGCTGGCCGACCTCAACCGCCGGTTCGCCGACATCGTCGCGACCGGCGTCATCCGCAAGGTGGACCCGTTACCCCCGGAGCGGGCCGACGACGACGGGGTGGACCTCCCCCGGCTCGCGTTCCGCTTCGACAAGGTCCACTACGGGCGCCTGCGTCAGTTGATCGACGCCGTCAACGCACTCGTCGACCGCTGAAGACCGGCCGATGACGGTGGACGTGCCGACCGTCGGCCGGCACGTCGGGAGGCGAGGACGGGGCGGCCGGCAGGTTCGACCAGAAGTGGTCGGCGAAGGCAGTCTCGGGTGGCGGGTCCTGGGACTCGACTCCGTGATTACGTACCAGTGCCGTCGGGTTGCCCTGGGAGAACCATCGGGCCTCATGGAGACCGTAGGGGTCGACACACCAGTTCTGAGCTCTTCCTTGTGTGAAATCCATTCCTGCAGTTTACCCTACGTTCACCTCCCGTTCATGCATGGGCCATCTTGGTAACCCTTTGGTCATCTGTAGACGTCGGCCAACTTGTCTACAGATAGGGCCGATATACCCTAGAGATACAGGACATTCAGCGACGATCCTTGGGTCATGGCGGCAGGGCGGGCACTGGAGATCACGACGGCGGAGCACTCGGGGGGAGTCGGGCACTCGCCCCCTCCGGGTCCCCTTCTGCCACCTGACCGGGAGGTCGTCGACGCGCTCCTCGACCCGTGGATCCTGCTCCGGGCCGTGCGCGACGGCGACGGCGACATCGTCGACTTCGAGTACATGGACATGAACAGGCGGGCGGAGGAGTTCACCACCGGCGCCCCCATCCGGCTCATCGGCAGGCGACTCGCCGAGCGGCGCCCCGAGCTCCGTTCGGCCGGGCTCGTGGCCCTGCTGGCCGACGTCGTCGACACCGGTGATCCGCTGGTCCTCGACGAGCACCCCTACCCGTCAGGCGCCGGCGCGCCCGGACGTCGGTTCGACGTCCGGGCGTCCCTGGTGGGGACCAACGTGGCTCTGACCTGGCGCGACGCCACCGACCGCCATGAGCAGCACCAGCGCTTCGAGCTCCTGGTCAACAACGTCGCAGATGTGGTCCTGCTGTCGCGCGACGCCATCCTGGAGTGGGTGTCCCCCAGTGTGTTCGCGCTGCTCGGCTGGACGCCCGAGGAAGTCATCGGCCGACTCGGGGACTTCCTCGTCCATCCGGGCGACCGCAGCGAGCTCCGCCACGCCCGGGCCGGGCAGTCGATGACCCTCCGGATACGCGTCCTCCGCAAGGACGGTGGGTTCGTCTGGTGCGAGACACGGGCCCGCACCTTGCCCGACCCGGATGGCGCGGGCGGAGTCGGTGCCGTCGTCAGTCTGCGTGACATCTCCAAGCGCGTCCTGGTCGAGCAGGAGCGGGACGCCTCCGAGGCCCTGTACCGCCTGGTGGCGGAGAACGTGTCGGACGTCGTGTACACCTCGGACAGGTCCGGACGGTTCACCTGGGTGTCGCCGTCGATCGAGTCGGAACTCGGCTGGTCGGCGGACGAACTGGTCGGTCGGGCGACCGTTGACCTCCTGTTCGATCTCGACCACGCAGCGATGGTGGCGGCACGCACCGAGGTCTTCGCCGGTGACGGGGTCGTCCGGATCGACAGGCTGCGGGTCCGGCGCCGCGATGGCGACCAGCGGTGGATGACGTTGACCGCCCATGTCTCCGAGGGTCCCGACGGGGTCCCAATGGCCGTCGTGTCGCTGCGCGACGTCGAGGAGGAGATGTCCGAGCGCAGGGCGACGGACACGATGTCGGCAGCCAACGCCCTCGTGGCCGTGGCCGAGTACGAGCAGAGCCTGCTTCGCGACATCTGTCAGATGGCCGTCGAAGCAGGCGGCTACCGCTTCGCCTGGTACGGACGTCGCTCCTCCGCATCGACCGGCGACGCGCGTGTCGTGCCGGTGGCCAGCAGCACCGAGTTCGCCGACTACCTCGACGGCGTGGTGGTCTCGACCGGTGGCGGCCCCTACGGGCGCGGCCCGACGGGCGTCGCCACACGGACGGGGCGGACCGCGGTCTCGAGCGACCTGGCGACCGATCCCGACTGGTCGCCGTGGAGCGAGCGGGCCCTGGCCAGGGGGTTCCGCTCGTCGGCCGGCGTCCCCGTCCTCGTCGACGGCGAGGTCGACGGGGTACTGGTCCTCTTCGCCGGCGAACCCGATGCCTTCGACCCCCACAGCGTGGCGATCCTGGAGGACGTGGCGTCCACGCTCGGGAACGGGATCACCCGCCTGCGGGACCGCAAGGAACTACGCCACGCCTTCGTCAACTCCATCGACCTGGTAGCGGCCGTCGTCGAGTCCCGTGACCCCTACACCGCAGGCCACCAGGCGCTGGTCGCCGAGCTGGCCCGCGCCATCGCCACCGAGATGGGCGTAGACGAGCACCGCTTGAACGGCCTGACGTTCGCAGCCCGGATCCACGACGTCGGCAAGATCGGCGTACCCATCGACCTGCTGTGTCGACCCGGGCAGCTGGCCGACGAGGAGATGGCGGTCGTCCGCCGCCACGCCACGATGGGCTGGGAGATCGCTGGGCACTTCGACTGGCCGTGGCCCATCGCGAACATCATCCACGAGCACCACGAGCACTTCGACGGCACCGGCTACCCCCAGGGCCTGGCCGGGACGGACATCCTGCTCGAGGCCCGGATCATCGCCGTCGCCGACACGTACCAGGCCGTCGCCTCGCGCCGTCCCTACCGTGCCGCCCTCGGGACCGAGCGGGCCAGGGAGGTGGTGGAGTCGGGCAGCGGCACCGCGTACGACCCCGAGGTGGTGACCGCCTTCCTGCGGGTACTGGACGCGGGCTTCACCTTCTCTCCCACCGACGCCGACTGACCGACGCAGCCGCTCCCCACCCGTGACCGATGTAGGTTCACGGTCGAGCGCGAGCGGAGGCAGGGCATGGATCGGACGGACGGACGTCGCCGGTGGCGACGGATGGGCCTGGCGGTGGCACTGGCGACTGTCGTGGCAGAGGCGCTGATGCTGCGCCGCCGCGGCTACGGACTGGCCGGAGACGTCGTCGTCCGCTGTCGGCGGGGCCACCTGTTCACCACACTCTGGGTGCCGGGGGTGTCGCTGACCTCGCTCCGACTCGGCTGGTGGCGGTACCAGTTCTGCCCCGTCGGCCGGCACTGGTCAGTGGTGACGCCGGCGCGAGCCGACGACCTCACCCCGGACGAGCGGGCCACCGCCCGGACGGTGCACGACCTCGCACTTCCGTGATCCACGACCCCCGATGGACTCTGCCCGAGGGCTGGGACGCCGTCGCCGGACGGGGCTTCGGGCCGTTCACCATCCAACTCACGCTCGTCGGGAGGGACGGCATGCGAGCGGTGTGGGACTCGCGCCACCACCGCAAACGTGCCACGTCGCCGGACGAGTCCACGTGGTGGGCCCCCGGCGCGCTCGGCTGGTGGATGGCCGTCCTGTTCGCCATCGGCTCAGCGTGCTTCGCGGCTGCCGCCCTTCCGGCACTGGCGGACGCCATCGGGCCGACCACCGACAATGCCCTCTACTTCGTCGGCTCGGTCTTCTTCACCACCGCGGGCCTGCTGCAGTATGCGCAGGTGGTAGGGGCCGACGACCGGTCACTCCGCGGGGCCCGCGCCCGGCTCCGGCGCCTGGCCACCTGCTCCCCCCACCGGATCGACTGGCTGGCCGCCGCCGTCCAGACGCTCGGGACCCTGTTCTTCAACATCAGCACCGGTCACGCCCTGACGGTGTCGGCCACCAGCGCCGACGCGCTCAACCACGCCATCTGGCGGCCCGATGTGTTCGGCTCGTTCTGCTTCCTCGTCTCGAGCTACCTGTCCTATGCCGAGGTCTGCCACGGTGCGGCCCGCTGGATGCCCCGGGACCTGTCGTGGTGGATCGTGGTGGCCAACCTGGTGGGCTCGATCGCCTTCGGCGTCTCAGCGGTGGCCGCTGAGTACGTCGGCACCGGCACGCTCCGGTCTGCCTCGTGGACGACCACCGGGACCTTCGTGGGCGGCGTCTTCTTCTTCGGCGCCTCGATACTGCTGCTGCCTGAACGCACCCAGGGCCACGACACGGCCGAGGACCTGGCCGCCGAGATGCTGCCCGCACGTCCGGCGGCCGCCTGAGGCCCCGTCGTGCCATCAGCCTCATCGGCCGGGTCCGGGAGTCGATGTCGCACGCCCGACCCGCACCGTCGGCCCGGCGTCCCTCAAGCACGTGCCACGTGGTGCCGATGGCTACACACGGCACTGCCTGATCGGTGCGCGGCCGCGCTGGCCGACATGTAACGATCGGGCCCTCCGGACGATGGGTGGAGCGACGTGGACGATACCGTCGAACAGGATGGTGAGGTCGGGCGCCTGCGCGCCGGAGACCCCCTGTCCTGGGAGGCGCTCTACCGACGGATGTACCCATCGATGCTCGCCTATGCCAGACGCAGGGTCGCGACGAGGGAGGAGGCGCAGGACGCCGTCTCCGAGGCCATGACGCGCACCGTGGCCGGCATCGACCGCCTGGGCGTCACCGGTGCGAGTCCCGAGTCCTGGCTGTTCGGCGTGCTGCGCCACGTCGTACTCGACCGGCAACGCACCTCCTACCGCCGTCGTGAGCTCCCGGCCCGTCGCGAGATCGACGGCGCCGACCCCCTCGAATCGGTGGTGCTCGGCGAGGAGCAGGACGCCGTCAGGTCAGCCTTCGCCCGGCTGTCCGAGCGGGACCGAGAGCTCCTCGAGCTCCGGGTGGTGGCCGGCCTGAGCGCCGAGGAGGTGGCCTCGGTGCTGGACATGCGCCCCGGGGCGGTCCGCACCGCGCAGTCCCGGGCGCTCGAGCGCCTGCGGGGCCTGCTGCTCCAGGTCGAGGAGGTGGGGTCGTGACCGACCTGCTCGACGAGGCCACCCTGTTCGCGGCCCTGGCCGAGTCCCTGGAACCGGAGTCGGCTGCCCCGGATGCGGCTGCCATCGAGGCGCTGCACCGGGCACTGGAACGACGAGCAGGAGATGCCGTGGCCGCAGCCACGGGCAGCGACGATGCCGGCAGCGGCCCTCTGGCCCCGGTGGTCCCGCTGACATCGACCGGTCGGTGGGGCCAGCGGGGCGGACCGTTGCACCGCCTGCGTCACCCGGTGGCGGCCGCCGTGGCCGTGGCCGTGCTGGCGACGAGCGGGGTGGCCGCTGCCGCCGTGGCCACCGACCACCTACCGGGTCCCACCCGGGCCGTGGCCTACGACCTCGGTCTGCCCGTCACATCGCCCGCCCTTGCGGCAACCCGGGAAACGCTCGCCGAGCTGCAGGCCGCGCTCGCCACGGGTGACGTCGTACGGACCCGGAGCTCAGCTGATCTGCTGCGCGCCGAACTGGCCGCCCTGTCGCCGTCCGACCGGGCATCGATCCAGGCGTCGGCGGCCGGAACGCTCGCACGGGCCGACGCCCTCGTCCCGACGGCGGCCGGAGCGACCGGGGTCGCCACCGGATCCGCTGCGACCGACTCCGGCGGCGCCACCCCTGCGGCAGGTGGCGACGGCGCGTCGGGCAACTCGTCGAGCGGCGGCCCTGACGGTGGCGGCGCCGGTGCTGCGCCCGGGGCCGCCGGCGCGGGGTCGGGCCCCGTCGGCGGCACCACGGCGACCACGGTCCCCCGGTCCGACGACGGATCGACGGGCACGGCCCCGGGATCGGACGACGGTGGTTCGGACGGTGGCGGCTCGGACGACGGGTCAGGTAGCACCACGACCACGACGTCGCCCGGCGCTACCACGACCACGACCCGGCCGGACCGCTCGGACGACGGCGGTTCGGACGACGGCGGTTCGGACGACGGGTCCGGATCGACCGACGACGCCGTCGTGTCGACCACCACGACCCTTCCCGGCGCCTGACCCACTTCCCGGTCGGCTACCGGCCGGGCCTCAGTGGGACAGCGCGACGAGCGCCAGTGCCATCGCAAGCGGTGCGGACACCAGGCCGAGGAGCACCGCCCGCCTCGTAGGGGGGTGCACGCCCGCGGCACGGGCCGTCCGCCACCACAGCACCCAGGCGAGTGAGCCGGTGACGAAGAGGTTGGGACCGACGTCGAGCCCCACCAGGAGCGCGAACGGGTGGGGCGGCGTTCGCGCCGCCAACAGCGACGCAGCCGGGAGGTTGTTGACCAGCACGCTCGTCGCTGCGGCAACGAGCGTCGTGCCCGGCGCGTCCAGGTGGCCGAGGAGGGTCGAGGGACCCGACCAGGTGCGTCCGAGCGTGCCGAGGGCGACGGCCGTCCCGAACAGGGCGACCAGTACCGGGACGCCGAGGACCCGGCCGACCTCACCCGTCCCCACGCGTCCTCTCACGAGTCGCATCCCGGCCGCGGCTGCGCCGATGGCAATGACCGGCAGGGCCGGGTCCCGCAGCACGAGCACCGCCACCGTGGTGGCCACCACCGCCACGGCGCCGACCCCGACGACGACCGGAGGACCGGCGGCGGTGTCCGGCACGGGTACACCGGACGGGGTGCGGGCGCAGGCCACGACCAGGACGGTCACCGTCACCACGAGCACCCAGGGGAGCGCGGTCCTGGCGAGGAACTGACCGCCGGTCAGGTCCAGGTGGCCGAGGACCAACAAGTTGGTCAGGTTGGATCCGGGCAGCAGCAGGCTCGCCGCATTGGCCACCAGGATGCAGGCCACGACGAGCGGCCCGTCGCCCGTGCCGGACCGGCGCGCCGCATGGACGAGCACCGGGGTCAGGAAGACCACAGCGGTGTCGAGGTTCAACACGGCGGTGACCACGGCGACGGTCAGGCAACCGCCGATGTACAGCGACCGGGCACCCGGTGCCCGGTCGGCCAGGACCCGCCCGGCCCAGGCGAAGAGCCCGTCCCCGTCCGCCACCAGGCCGACCAGGAGCAACCCGGTGACCAGGACGAACGGCGGCCACACCTGGGCGGTGGCGGCACGGGCGGCGTGCGGCGCTGCCGAGACCGCAGCGACGAGGGCGACGGCACCCACCACCGCGGTCGGCCACCTGTCCAGCCGCTCGAATGGCGACGGACCCCCGGGAGCGTGCAACTGCACCTCAGGGGTCTCCATCGTCGGGGAGCCTACCCACCGACCGCCCCGGGAACCGGCGGCTGCCCACGGGACGACCGTCCCTCAGTCGAGCGTCGACACGAACCGGTAGGTCCAGCCGTGGACGGGTCCATCGTCGTCCAGCACGTAGACGCCACCACGCTCCCGGATCTCGAGCCGGGGCGGGAAGGTCTCGAGCTGCACCCGGGAGGGTCCGTCCATGCACCGGATCATCAGCTGCCGGCCGGGCCGGACAGCGTCCTCGCCCAACACGTCGCGATACCACCCGACCGAGTGACGGGGACCGTCGTCCGCGTCCACAGGACTGCCGGAATGCGGCGGGCGGGACGTCACCGGGACCGGCTCCGGTCCGACCGTCGGGACCACTCAGGGGCCCTCGTCGAACCCGGCGGACGCCGTCCCGCCCACCAGGGTGGCCGCCTTCTCCACTGCCCGGCGGGCACGGGTGATGCGCTTCTCCTCGGCGACCAGGCCCGGGTCGGGCTCGCCGCCGGCCCGCAGGATGTCGGCGGTCTGTCGGAGCCGGTCGAGCGCGGCGTCGGCCAGGTCCTCGGCGATCGCCGCGAGTCGTCCGGCCAGCTCGTCGAGGTCCGGCACCTCAGCTGCCGGAGGTGACGTCGACCACGATGACCTCGAGACCGCCCTCGGCGTGGCGCGCACGGAGCACCTTCTTGTCGAACTTGCCCACGCTGGTCTTGGGGACCTCCTCGATGATCGCCCACCGCTCGGGCAGCCACCACTTCGACACCCGGGGGGTCAGGAATTCGAGCAGGTCGTCGGGCGAGAGGTCGACCCCGTCCTCGATCACGACGGCGACCAGTGGCCGCTCGCTCCAGCGCTCGTCGGGTACGGCGATCACGGCTGCCTCGACCACGCCGGGATGGGCCATCACCTCGTTCTCGAGCTCGACCGAGGAGATCCACTCCCCGCCCGACTTGATGACGTCCTTGCTCCGGTCGCTGATCTGCATGTAGCCCAGCGGGTCGAGTGACCCGATGTCGCCGGTCCGCAGCCAGCCGTCATGGAAACGGTCGGGTGACGGGTCGCCGTAGTAGGACCCGGTGATCCAGGGACCGCGCACCTCGAACTCTCCCACCGCGTCGCCGTCGTTGGGCAGGACGCTGCCGTCCTCGGAGCAGATCCGCACTTCGACCCCGGGCACGATGCGGCCGGTCTTGGCCCGCCACTCGATCTCCTCGTCCGGTGCCGCCTGACGGGGCGGCGTGGCCAGCGCGCACAAGGGGCTGGTCTCGGTCATGCCCCAGCCCTGGACCATCTGGACGCCGAGCTCGTCGCGGAAGCGCTCGATGAGCTGACGCGGGACGGCCGCTCCCCCGGCGGTGATCATCCGCAGGCAGGACAGGTCGACGGGGTTGGTCTGCGAGTAGCGGAGCAGGTCGCTCCAGATGGTGGGCACGCCGGCCGAGAGGCTCGGACGAAACCGGTTGATGATGGCGGAGAGCGGTGCGGCCTGGAGGAACTGCTGGGGCATGATCAGGTCGGCACCGGTCATGAACCCGCCGTAGGGAGTGCCCCAGGCGTTGGCGTGGAACATGGGGACGATGGACAGCACGCTGTCCCGCTCGCTGATCCCGAGCGAACTGCCCGACGTGATGGCCATGGTGTGCAGGAAGGTCGACCGGTGGCTGTAGACCACGCCCTTGGGGTTACCGGTCGTGCCGGACGTGTAGCACATGGCCGCGGCCTGTCGTTCGTCGAGCCGGGGCCAGTCGTAGCCGGGCTCCTCGGCTGCAAGGAGCTCCTCGTAGTCGAGCGTCGAGCCGAGGGCCGACGTGTCACCGTCCCCGACCGTGATGATGTGGCGGACCGTGGGGATCTGGTCACGCACCCGGGCCAGTAGGCCTGCGATCGAGGAGTCGCAGATGATGACCTGGTCCTCGGCGTGGTTGATCACGTACGCGAGCTGCTCGGGGAACAACCGGAGGTTCAGCGTGTGGAGGACAGCGCCCATGGCCGGGACGGCGAGGTAGGCCTCGAGGTGGGTCTGGTTGTTCCAGAGGAAGGTGCCCACGCGGTCCGAGTCTCCGATGCCCAGGCGACCCAGGGCCTTGGCCAGCTGCTCCGAGCGTCGGGCGACATCGGCGAAGGAGGCCTCCACGGACTCGGCACCGGGTCCGGTGATGGTGACCACCCGGCTGGCGCCGTAGACCTGTTGGCCGTGGCGAAGGATGCCGCTGATCAGGAGCGGCCCGTCCTGCATGGTGCTGAGCATGGTGCTTCCTCCCCGTCCGCCGCACGGGACGGACGAACGAGTGTACCGACCGGTGGGCCGACGACCCCGCCCCGGGGCCACCGTGAGCATCCACCACGGTTGCAACCGGTCGCGGGGTGTGACGCGGGCGGGCCGGAGGCGATGTAGGGGATGCAGACCATGCCGCCGGGCGTCTCTCCGCCCGGCAGAGAGGGGACACCACCGACCATGGACATCCGATCTCGACGCCCCTATAGATCACTCCGCGTGGTTGCCTACCCACTCTGGGTGCCCTTCGACCGAGCACGAAAGCTGGTGTCGGCATGCCGTTCCCACTGAGCACGCTGGCGATCGCTGCGCTCGCGGTTGGCGGGGTGGCCAGCGGCGTCGGCACTGCGGCGGCGTCCGCTTCCCCTGCCGCTCCACCGTCCGTCGTGGCGGCCCTGGCCCAGCAACGGCATCTGGCCACAGACATCGCCGGTCTCACCGAGACCGCCCGGCACCTGGAGGCGACGCTGGCAACGGCGCGACACGCGGCCGGCAGCGGAGCCACCCCCGCCGGCACCGCGACGACGACCACGGTCGCGCCCACATCTGACGGGACGGCGACGGCACCCGGTGCCGGCGGCACGGCGGGGACCGAGCCGACCACCGAGCCGGCACGCCACGGTGGTGATCCCGGGTCGGGCCCGGCCACGGGCGACGACGGTTCGGGGACATCGACGGTGCCCGCGACGGACGTGACCACCGTCCCCACGGCCCCCACGACGACGCCGACGACCACGGCGCCCACCACGACGACCACCACGCAGCCCCGTCACCACGGCGGGGATGGAGGTGGCGGCGGTTCCGACGACGGAGGCTCGGATGACTGACCGCCGGAACGGCGCTGCACGGGGACGCCGGCGGGACACGCGGGCCGCAGCCTCCACCCTGGCCGTAGCGGCAACTGCCGGAGTGACGGGCGTCACCCTGGCCTGGGCCGCGGGCTCGACACCCTCGACCGGCAGCGCCGGTGCCGCCGCACAGGTCTCGGGCCAGATCGCCGCCGACAAGGCGGCCATGGCCCAGCTCCAGCAGACCATCGCCACGGCACGGGGGCAGCTGGCTGCCCTCGGCGGTGCGGCCCCGGTCGCGGCCACACCCGGTGCGCCTGCGACGCCGGGTGCACCTGGTGCCACCACCACCTCGGCGTCCGGCGCCCCCGGGTCGGCCGGCACGTCGGGAACCGCCACCGCCGGCTCCCCTGCCTACTCCGCCTCGAGCGGCGCCACCGGGCAGTCCATCGGCGGGACCTACGCCCAGGCTGCGGGCGGTGCCGCCACCCCGGCTGCGGCGGCCCCGGCGGCCGGGGGGAGCACGGCCGCCCCCACTCCGACGGCACCTCCCGCCACGTCCCCACCTGCGACATCCCCCCCGGCCACGGCCCCTCCGCCGGTCACCACATCGACGGGCGCATCGGGAGCCAAGCCGTGACGTCAGCCGGGACGGCGTTGCCGGCACTGGTCATCGGTTCCGTCCGGGCCATGGCTTCCGACGTCACCCTGTTCGGTCCGGACGGACACGACGACCCGTCGGCGGGCCCGGTCGTGGAACGCGCCCTGGCCGTCTTTGCGACCGTGCAGGCCGCATGCACCCGGTTCGACGCCGCCAGCCCGCTGATGCGGGCCAATGCGATGCCCGACGAGTGGCACGATGTCCCCCGGGTCCTGCTGGCCGCGGTGCGTGAGGCCTATCGCGCCTACCTACGGACCGACGGTCGCTTCGACCCCCGGGTCCTCGACGACCTGGTCCGCCTGGGCTACGACCGGAACCTGCCGTTCGAGGACGGCCGGGTGGTCACCGACGGCGTCGTGACAGCCCGGGACGCACCCGGTGAGTGGGCGCCCCGATTCCGGTCGGGGCGACGGTCGCGACTCCACCTCGGGGGTGTGGCCATCGACCTCGGGGGGATCGGCAAGTCGTTGGCTGTCCGCTGGGCCGTCGACCTGCTCGGCGAACAACTCGAGAGCTTCCTGCTGGATGCCGGTGGTGACTGCTACTGCTCGGGCACCGGGCCCGAGGAGGACGGCTGGCGGGTGGCCGTCGAAGACCCGGCCGGCGGGGACCGTCCGGTGGCCGTGCTCTCGCTCACGGACCTCGGGTGCGCCACCTCCTCGACCCGACTGCGGCGGTGGCGGGCGGGCGGTGGTGGCGCCCACCACCTCATCGACCCCCGATCCGGACGACCGGGCGGCGCCGGACTCGCAGCGGTCACCGTGGTCGCCGGCGACACCGCGGAGGCCGAGGTGGCCGCCAAGGACCTCTTCCTGCGGGGTCGTGACGCCATCGCCGAGGCGGCCGATCGCACCGGGGTGGCCGCATTGTGGGTCACCGACGCCGGCGACGTGGCAGCCAGCACGGCGATTGCACCCCACGTGGTCTGGTGGGCGTGATGACCCCCCGCTCCACCATCGCCCACCCCTCGGCCCGGCCGGGCAGCCTGCCCGAACCGGTCCGGGTCCCCGAACTCGACCCGGGCGCAGCCGGTACGGTCACGGCTCCCTCCGAGCCGCGCGTGCCCGGCCGTGCCGCCAGCGCCACACCGGACCGAGTGTCCAGGAACGCGGCGGACCTGGCCCGGACGGCGGGACTGTTGGCCGTCATCCTGCTCGCATCGCTCGTCGTCGGGCGGGTCGCCGGCTCCAGGGGCGGATCGCTGCTGCACAACCGGATGCTCCCCTGGATCCTCGGCCGCGGACTCGGCGTGGCCGCCTACCTGGCGCTGACAGGCACGGTCGTCCTCGGACTGTGGCTCCGCCACCCGTGGCGGTCCCGGTTCCGCACTCCTTCGGCTGCAGCCATCCTCTGGGCCCATGTGGCGCTTGCCGCCGGCACGGTGACGTTGGTCGCCGGTCACGTGACCGCGCTCGCCCTCGACCGCTACGCCGGAGTCGGCTGGACTGGTGCCCTCGTGCCGTGGAAAGCGGACTTCGAGCCCACCCCGGTCGCGCTCGGAACCATCGCCCTCTACGGCCTGGTCCTGGTGGTGGCGACGGCGGCGCTGGCCGGCTCGATCGCCCGGGCCGTCTGGTTCCCGGTCCATTCCGCCGCCGTGCTCGTCTTCTGCGTCTCGCTCGCCCATGGCGCAACGGCCGGCAGCGACGGCTCGATACTTCGCTGGGTCTACGCGGCATCGGGTCTCGTGGTGCTCATCCTGCAAGTGACCCGCTGGGTGGTCGGCAACCGGGCGCGTGGCGAAGGGCTGACCGACCGGTGACCACCTCTCCCGACCTCCTTGCGCCTCGCCCCACTCACGCGGCGGACTTGCGAACGGGACCCGGCGCGTCGGCCTTCCCGGTCCGCATCGACCGCCTCGGTGGCACCGGTGCTCTCCTGCTGTCGGGTCCGTCGGCCACGGACGGCAGCGAGGGCCTCGTTGGCCACGCCACCCGGTGGGGCCCGCTGCCGGCCCACGACGGGGCCCGGGTACGGACCCTGCTCCGGGACAGCCGACTCGACGGCCGGGGCGGTGCCGGGTTTCCCGTGGCGCGCAAGGTCGAGACGGCGCTCCTGGCGCCGGGACGTCCCGTCCTGATCGTGAATGCGTCCGAGAGCGAGCCGGCCAGTCGCAAGGATCGGACACTGTGTCGGCATCGCCCACACCTGGTGCTCGACGGGGCGTCGCTACTGGCACGGGCGCTCGGCGCCGACGAGGTCGTCCTCCACTCCCACCGCATCGGTGGTTCGCCGTCCGGACCGCTGTCCCTGGCCATCGTCGAGCGGGTCCGGGCCGGCCTGGAGGACCCGGCATGGCACCTGTCGGAGGGACCGGACCGCTATGTGGCCGGCGAGTCCTCGGCTGTCGCCTCGTTCGTCGACGGCGGTGAGGCGCGGCCCAGGTTCACGACCCGACCCCTGGCGGTCGACGGGCCGTCAGGTCGCCCCACGGTCGTCTCCAATGCCGAGACGGTGGTCCAGCTGGCGGTGGCCGCCCGCATCGGCGCCGTGGCGTGGAACTCGCTCGGGGCCCCGTCGTCCCCCGGGCCGCGCCTGGTCACCCTGGCCGGCGCGGTCCCCCGGCCCGGCCTGGTGCTGGAGCTCACCGGCCCGGGGACCATCGGTGACCTCCTGACTGCCGAAGGGCTTGGTGCACCGCCAGCAGCCGTCCTGGTGGGTGGGTTCGCCGGGACGTGGGTCCGGGGCGACGAGGCCTGGCAGACACCGTTCAGCCGCGAGTCACTCCAGTGTGTGGGCGCGTCGCCGGGGTGCGGGCTGCTCGGGGTGCTCCCGCACGACGCCTGCCCGCTGGTCGAGACGGCGCGCATCGTCCGGTACCTGGCCGGCGAGTCGGCGGGCCAGTGCGGCTCGTGTGTGGCAGGGCTCCCCCGACTGGCCGGCGCCATGGACGCCCTGGCCGCGGGTACCGCCCGCCGCCGGGGCCTCGCCAGGATGGACGCGCTGGCCGATACCGTTCTCGGCAGCGGTGCCTGCGCTCATCCGGACGGGGTGGTCCTGCTCGTCCGGTCGGCCCTCCGGGTCTTCCGAGACGACGTGGTCCGCCACCTGGCCGGCGGCCCATGCCGCGCCGCCGACCACCCCCCGGTCCTGCCCGTTCCCGATGCCAGGCCGACACCGACGACGGGTGGCGACGCATGGAGGTGACCGTGACGGTCCGGATCGATCCCACCCGCTGCCGGGGCCATGCCATCTGCGCCCTGTTCTTCGCCGACGGTGTGGAGCTGGACCAGTGGGGGTTCGGCCGGGTGCTCGACGACAGTGCCGACTCGAGCCGACTGCTGCGCAAGGCGCGACGGGCGGCGGCGGCGTGCCCCAACGGGGCGTTCATCGTGTCGGAGCACTCGACGCCCGCTGCCCGGCCGGTCCACACCGGCTGAACCCTCCGCCCTCGCCTCCGGTCGGATGGCCGTCCGCTGAGACGTGACGCCCGAGGCCTGCAGCGCCGCCGGGTGGACCTCGGGGCCTCGCTGGTGGCCGCCACCGGTGCCACCACCGGCCGGTCTGCTGGAGCCTGGTCCCGCGCCCGCCACGCCGCCGAGCACGGCCACCCGCAGATCGAGGTGGGCGTCCGGCCTCGCACCGCCGGTCCGTGCACAGGATCACCCCTTGTACCGGTGGGCCACCCGTGATGGACTGGGCAAACCGCACCCCCGCCGGTCCGGCCCCCGGAACGCGGGTGCTGCGCCATCTGAGCACGCCGCTCACCACCTCCCCTCGGACCGAGGAGCCCCATGGGCAAACTGGTGGGCGTCCTCGCCCTGTGCTGTGGCATCGCCGTCCTGGCCGTGGCCGTCCTCGTGTCGGCGGTCGTCGGGGGTGCGTCCTCCCCGTCCGGTCCGTCGTCCGGCACCGCTGCGTCCACCGGCGCCCGCGGCACCGGTCCCGCCCTGCCCGCAGGGTGGGCCGCCCTCGAACAGGCTGCGGCCGCAACGTGCCCCGGGCTGTCCTGGTCGGTCCTGGCCGCGATCGGCACCGTCGAATCCGACAGCGGGCGATCCACCGCCCCGGGCGTGGCCTCCGGGGCCAACGCCGCCGGTGCCGAGGGACCGTTCCAGTTCGTACCGTCGACGTTCGCCGCCTATGCCACGATCGGCCCGGGTGGCGCGCGCCCCGCCTCCCCCTATGACCCGGTAGACGCCGCCTTCACGGCTGCAACGATGTTGTGCGCCGACGGGGCGGGAGCCGCCGCTGGCCTCCGTGGCGCGGTGTTCGCCTACAACCACGACGACGTCTACGTGTCGACGGTCCTGACGCTCTCCCTCGCCTTCGCCGACGATGCCACGGTGGACGCCACGGTCGTGGCCGCGCTCGCCTTCGCAGCGGCACAGCTCGGCGTACCCTACGAATGGGGCGGCACCGGACAGGGCGGATTCGACTGCTCCGGCCTGTCCCAGGCCTCGTTCGCCCACGCGGGCGTGGGCCTCCCCCGGGTCGCCCAGGACCAGTTCGAGGCCGGACCAGCCGTCCCGGGCGCGGCGCCGCAGCCAGGTGACCTGCTGTTCTTCGGTACGGGCCCGACCGGCGTGGACCACGTCGGCATCTACGCCGGTGACGGACTCATGATCGACGCGCCCCACACCGGGGCGGTGGTCCGGGTGGAGCCGGCCGACTGGTCCGGCCTGGTGGGAGCCACCCGGCCGGGCTGACGGCATCCTCGCCCGCGCCGAACCGCTCTGCCACCGGCACGGTCAGGTCGGCGGTGCCATCGCTGTAACCGGCTCAACGACGGACCACTAGGACATCGCCTGATTGATCTTGCCGGTGGTCTTCTTTGCCTTCACGGAGACGACGGTGGCCGATCCGTAGTCGGCGCCCCTGTACCAGACCGAACTGTAACTGGAGGTCACGCCACAGTCGTTGGGGATGAACTCGATCTTGGCCCCGCTCGTGGCGATACCGGGAAGCTTGTACGTGCCGTTTGCAGCGGTGCACGCCGCGGCCGCAGTCTGGAGGGCGGTGGTCCAGTACGCCACGACCAGGATCCCCTGTACGGGCTTCTTCGTGGTCGCGTCGGTGACCTTGCCCGAGATGGCACCCCCCTCGCTCAGCGAGAAGTCGATACCCGAGGTGGTGCCGCCCGCCGACACCGCGAACGGCGTGGCGCTGGACTGGAAGTCCTGGTTGTCGTACCACTGCCCGACATAGTCGCCACTCGCACAGTCGATTCCGATCGCCGTGTAGTCGGTCGCCGGGGGTACCCCGGCGAGGGTCCACACTCCCTTGGAGGTCGATGGCCCACTGGTGCCCACCGTGGTATTCGTGCTCCCTTCGACGACGTTGACGCAGATGTTCTTCAGCGGCTTGCCGGTCCCCGAATTGACCGCCGTGCCGGTGACGCTTCCCGTGGTACCGGCGGCCCCTGCCGGTACCCCGACGGCCACCCCGGCCATCGGAACCGCCAAGGCCAGCGCCAGGAAGGCGAGTCCTCGTCTGCGCACACTGTTGGCATTCATGTCGTCGGGCTCCGATTCTGTTCGCGTCAGCCCCTAGCGAACGGTAATGAGCGGCACCGGCCGACTCAGTACGCCATTCGGCGTAGACGTAGCGCGACCGTCACTGTGCGTGGGGAGTTACGACCTCCGGACCGCGCCAGGTGACAACACGTCGAAGGCCTCCCCGGCGACATCCGGGACGGCCCCGAGCATCTCGAAGGCGAACGCCGTCAGCGGACTCTCGCTCGATCAGCGACGGACCACTAGGAGCGGGTACCCCGGGGCTCGCGCCACATGGTCGTGACCACGGGACCGCCGCCCGGGAGCGTGAACTCCCCGGCGTCGACGAAGCCGACGGACCGGTACCGCTCGAGATTCGCCGGGTTGGTCGACTCGAGGTCGGCGGGCATCCTCTCGGCGTCGACCAGTGCCAGGTTGTCGGCCAGCAGGGCCATGCCGAGGCCCTGACCACGTGCCTCGGGCCGGGTGCCGAAGAGGCTGAGGTAGTAATGGTCCGGACCGGTCGGCCGGGCCGACTCGAACGCCTCGAGCAGGGCGATGGCCCGCCACAGGTCGGGCCCGAGGAGCTCGGCCATGAGACTGCCCATCGCTGCCTCCTCCTCGTGGGACAGCTCGTCGGCACCCGGCGGGATCCACTGGGTGACGGCCCCGGCACCCGGCGTCGTCCAGATCCAGCCGTGCCGCACCGACGCCTCCAGGAGCAGTCCCCACACCGCCCGTAACTGGTCGGTCCGTCGGGCTGCGACGGTGAACACCCAGCTCCAGGCGGGGTCACCGTCGAAGGCGAGTGCCAAGGTGTCCGCGGCGAGGGTCAGGTCGTCGGGTCCGGCTCGGCGGGCGTCCATGCCCTCCATCATGGCCCGGTCGGGATCAGGTACCACCCGTGCCGAGCACCGTCGGCTGGACGCTGGAGCCGCACGCATCCACTCCAGGCAGGGCGCGGCGTGCACGGCGTCGAGGAGCACGGACCAGCGGATCCCCGCACTCTCCCCTCGACCCCACCTGCCACAGCCGCCCTCCCGACCGGCGCCGAGTGCGCCTGACGGAGCCCGGCGGGTGCACACTCGGCAACCGCTACCGGAGCGCCACCTGCCCGGGTCGCAGCGGCGAGGGCAGCTCGGTGGCGCCCATCAGGTGTCGGTCCACGGCCGCAGCGGCCGATCGGCCCTCGGCGATCGCCCACACGATGAGGCTCTGGCCACGGGTCATGTCGCCACACACGAAGACGTTGTCGACGTTGGTCGACCAGTGCTCGTCGGCGGCGACGCTTCCACGGGCATCGAGCTCGAGCCCGAGGTCGGCGACGACCCCGTCCGGCTCGGCGCCCAGGAAGCCCATGGCCAGGAGGACGAGCTGGCACGGCAGTTCGAACTCGCTGCCCGCCACGGCGTCGAACGACGGGCGGCCGTCGGCGCCGGTGGTCAGTTCGACCTCATGGCCGCGCAGGCCCGCCACGGTGCCCGACCCGTCGTCCAGGAACTCGTCGGTGGTGACGGAGAACAGGCGCTCGCCGCCCTCCTCGAGGGCGGACGACGTGCGCAGGATGAGCGGCCATGTGGGCCACGGGTTGTCGGTCGGCCGCTGGTCCGGGGGCTGCGGCAGGATCTCGAGCTGGTGCACGCTGAGCGCTCCCTGGCGGTGGGCGGTGCCCAGGCAGTCGGCACCGGTGTCGCCGCCACCGATGATCACCACGTGCTTGCCTGCCGCCGTCACCGGCGCCGCGGCGAGCGAACCCTCCTGGACCATGTTGGAAGGCTTCAGATAGTCCATGGCCCGGTGGATCCCGTCGAGGTGGCGCCCGGGCACGGGAAGGTCGCGCGGCAGGGTCGCCCCGCCGGCCAGCACCACGGCGTCATAGCCGACCACCAGGTCGGCGGAGGGGAGCACGGTGGCCCCGTCGGCCGCTGCCCGGGGGACGTCGGGCGACGGGGCACCGACGGAGATGCCGCACCTGAAGTCGACGCCCTCGGCCTCGAGCTGGGTGAGGCGGCGGTCCAGCACCGCCTTCTCCATCTTGAACTCGGGGATCCCGTAGCGGAGCAGGCCGCCCGGACGCTCGGCCCGCTCGTAGACGACCACCTCGTGACCGGCCCGGACGAGCTGCTGCGCGGCGGCCAGACCGGCTGGCCCGGATCCCACCACGGCCACGCGCCGGCCCGTGGGCGCACTGGGTCGCACGGGGGTCACCCACTCCTCCGACCAGGCCCGCTCGATGATCTCGTACTCGATGCGCTCGATGGCCACCGGATCGTCGTTGATGCCGAGCACGCAGGCCCCCTCACACGGCGCCGGGCACAGCCGGCCGGTGAACTCGGGGAAGTTGNNGGGAAGTTGTTGGTGGCGTGCAGACGCTCGATGGCCTCGGACCAGTCGTCGCGGTAGACGAGGTCGTTCCACTCCGGGATCAGGTTCCCGAGCGGGCAGCCCTCGTGGCAGAAGGGGATGCCGCAGTCCATGCAGCGCGCACCCTGCTGCTCGGTGGCCTCGACCGGGAACGGCTCGTAGACCTCCTTCCAGTCCCGCAGCCGCACCGGCACCGGCCGGCGCGCCGGCAGCTCCCGTCGGTACTTCAGGAATCCGGTCACGTCACCCACGGGACACCTCCATGACCGCCTCCTCCACCGAGCGGCCCTCGGCCACAGCCCGCTCTGTCGCCTCGATCACCCGGCGGTAGTCACGCGGCATGACCGTCACGAACTGCTCCGCCTCGGTGGACCAGTCGGCCAGCAGCCGGGCGGCCACCTCCGACCCCGTCTCCTGCTGGTGCAGGTGGATCCGGTCCCGCAGCCACATCCGGTCGTCGTGGCTCAGCGGCTCCAGGTCCACCATCTCGCGGTTGTAGACCCGGGACAGGTCGCCGTGCGGATCGTAGACGTAGGCGACTCCGCCCGACATGCCGGCACCGAAGTTCCTGCCCGTCGGGCCGAGCACCACGACCCGGCCGCCGGTCATGTACTCGCAGGCGTGGTCGCCCACGCCCTCGACGACGGCGATGGCCCCGGAGTTGCGGACACAGAACCGCTCCCCCACCTGGCCCCGGAGGAAGACCTCGCCCGCCGTGGCCCCGTAGAGGATGACGTTGCCGGCGATGATGTTCTCCTCAGCGGCGAAGGGGGCGTCCTCGGCCGGGCGCACGATGATGCGCCCGCCGGAGAGACCCTTGCCCAGGTAGTCGTTGGTGTCGCCGAACAGGCGCATCGTCACGCCGCGCGGCACGAAGGCGCCGAAGCTCTGGCCGGCGGAGCCGCGGAACGTGAGGTCGATCGTGCCCTCCGGCAGACCGGCCCCGCCGTGGCGGCGGGTGATCTCGTAGCCGAGGAGCGTGCCGACAGTGCGGTCCACGTTGCGGACCGCGACCTCGGTGGCCACCCGGGTGCCGTCCTCGATGGCGGGACGGCAGGCCTCCAGGAACTGGTGGTCGAGGGCCTTGTCGAGCCCGTGGTCCTGGTCGGCCACCCGGTGGCGGACCGCTCCCTCGGGCGCGTCCGGCGCCTGCAGGATCGGCGACAGATCGAGGCCCGACGCCTTCCAGTGGTCGATGGCGGCCGCCGTGTCGAGCAGGTCGACGCGGCCCACGGCCTCCTCGAGCGAGCGCAGCCCCAGGGCGGCCAGGTACTCCCGGACCTCCTCGGCGATGTACTCGAAGAACGTCTCGACGAACTCCGGCGTGCCGGTGAAGCGCTCACGCAGGACCGGGTTCTGGGTGGCGATCCCGACCGGGCAGGTGTCGAGGTGGCAGACGCGCATCATGATGCAGCCCGAGACCACCAGCGGGGCGGTGGCGAATCCGTACTCCTCGGCGCCCAGTAGGGCGCCGATGACCACGTCCCGGCCCGTCTTCATCTGGCCGTCGACTTGGACCACGATCCGGTCACGCAGGTCGTTGGCCATCAGCGTCTGCTGGGTCTCGGCCAGGCCGAGCTCCCACGGGATGCCGGCGTGCTTCTGCGAGGTGAGCGGCGTGGCACCCGTCCCCCCGTCGTGGCCCGAGATGAGCACNNAGCTGGGCGATGTCCTCGATCGAGTAGATGTCGTGATGGGGCGGGGGCGAGATGAGGCCCACGCCGGGGGTCGAGAACCTGGTCTTGGCGATCCACGGGTAGACCTTGTGACCGGGCAGCTGGCCGCCCTCGCCGGGCTTCGCACCTTGGGCGATCTTGATCTGGATGTCGTCGGCGTTCACGAGGTACTCCGACGTCACGCCGAACCGGCCCGAGGCCACCTGCTTGATGGCACTCCGTCGCGACGAGCCGTCGGCGTCCGGGGTGAAGCGGTCGGGGTCCTCGCCACCCTCGCCCGTGTTCGACTTGCCGCCGAGCCGGTTCATGGCGATGGCCAGGGTCTCGTGGGCCTCGGCCGAGATCGAGCCGTAGGACATGGCACCGGTCGAGAACCGGCTCACGATGGCCGAAACCGGCTCCACCTCGTCGATCGACACCGGCGCCAACACGCCCGTCCGGAGCGACATCATGCCCCGCAGAGTGGCGAGCGCCGCCGACTGGTCGTCGACGGCCCGCGTGTACTCCTTGTAGACGTCGTAGCGTTTGGACCGGGTGGCGTGCTGGAGCTTGAAGACCGTCCTCGGGTTGAAGAGGTGGACCTCCCCCTCGCGCCGCCACTGGTACTCGCCGCCGACCTCGCGCTCGCGGTGGGCCCGCTCACTCGGGCGGGTGGGGTGGGCGAGCGCATGGCGCCGTCCCACCTCCTCGGCCAGTACGTCGACGCCGACGCCGCCGATCCGCGACACCGTGCCGGAGAAGTACTCGTCGATGACCTCGGGGGCCAGACCCACGGCCTCGAAGACCTGGGCCCCTGTGTAGGAGGCCACCGTGGAGATGCCCATCTTGGACATCACCTTCACGATCCCCTTGGACGCCGCCTTGATGTAGTTGCGCTGGGCCTGGCGGGGCGTGACCCCGGTCAGCATGCCGGAGGCGATCATGTCGTCGATCGACTCGAAGGCGAGGTACGGGTTGATGGCCGCCGCCCCGAAGCCCTTGAGCAGGGCCATGTGGTGCACCTCGCGGGCGCTGCCGGACTCCACGACCAGCCCGACCCGGGTGCGGGCCTTGGTACGGACGAGGTGGTGGTGGACGGCCGCCACCAGCAGCAGCGACGGGATGGGTGCCAGCACGTCGGTCGAGTTGCGGTCGGACAGCACGATGACGTCCGCGCCCTCGTCGATGGCCGCGCTGACCCGTGCCCGCACGTCCTCGATGGCCGCCCGCAGCGCGTCGCCTCCGCCGGCCACCTCGAACAGGCCGTCGATGGCGAAGGCCCGGAACCCGGGAGTCGTGCCGTCCTCGTTGACGTAGAGCAGTTTGGCTAGGTCGTCGTTGTCGATGACCGGCATCGGCAGGATGATCTGGCGGCAGGACTCCGCCGTGGGCTCGAGGAGGTTGGACTCCGGTCCCAGCGTCGACAGCAGGGAGGTCACCAGCTCCTCGCGGATGGCGTCCAACGGCGGGTTCGTGACCTGGGCGAACAATTGGGTGAAGTAGTCGTAGAGCAGGCGCGGCCGGTCCGACAGGACGGCGATGGCCGTGTCCGAGCCCATCGAACCGAGGGGCTCGGCGCCCGTCCGGGCCATCGGGGCCACGATGAGTCGCAGCTCCTCGTTGGTGTAGCCGAAGAGCTGCTGACGGCCGACGACCGACGCGTGCTGCGGGGTGAGCATGCTGCGGGGCGGGAGGTCGTCGAGGTCGATCTGCCCCTGTTCGAGCCAGGCGCCGTACGGGTGCTCGGCGGCCAGGGTGTCCTTGATCTCGTCGTCGTCCACGATGCGGCCGGCCTCGGTGTCGACCAGGAACATGCGGCCCGGCTGGAGCCGGCCCTTGCGGACCACCTTCGAGGGCGGCACGTCGAGCACACCGACCTCGCTGGCCAGTACCACCATGCCGTCGTCGGTGACCCAGTACCGGGCGGGGCGCAGGCCGTTGCGGTCGAGGACGGCGCCGATGACCCTGCCATCGGTGAAGGCCACGGCGGCTGGGCCGTCCCAGGGCTCCATGAGCGAGGCGTGGTAGCGGTAGAAGGCCCGGCGGGCGGAGTCCATCGTGCGATGGTTCTCCCACGCCTCGGGGATCATCATGAGCACGGCGTGGTGGAGGGGCCTGCCCCCGAGGTGCAGCAGCTCGAGGACCTCGTCGAACGACGCGGAGTCGCTGGCCCCGGGGGTCACGATGGGGAACGCCCGCTCCAGGCCCGGGATCAGGTCGGTGGCACACAGGGCCTCACGTGCCCGCATCCAGTTGCGGTTGCCGGCCAGCGTGTTGATCTCGCCGTTGTGGGCCATGTACCGGTACGGGTGGGCCAACGGCCACGACGGGAAGGTGTTGGTGGAGAAGCGCGAGTGGACGAGCGCCAGCCCGCTGACGAGTCGCTCGTCGTCGAGGTCCGGGTAGAACTCGGCCAGCTGGTGGGACGTGAGCATTCCCTTGTAGGTCACGGTCCGCGCCGACAGCGAGGCGAAGTAGCAGTCGTCGACCTCGTGCTCGGCCCGCTTGCGCACCACGAAGGCCAGCCGGTCGACGGCCACGGCCGGGTCGCCCGGGCCGGGGGTCGAGGCGTCGGACGGTGCCACGAAGAGCTGGTGCATCGACGGGCGGGCGGCGTCGGCGATCGAGCCGAGGGTCGACGGGTCGACGGGCAGCTCCCGCCACCCGAGCACCTCCATGCCTTCCTCCGCGGCGATGCGCCCGACCTCGTCGCGGGCCGTGGTCGCCGCGGACGGGTCGGCCGACAGGAAGGCGATGCCGGTGGCGTAGCGGCCGCGGGCGGGCAGGGGGAATTCGACGACCTGGCGGTAGAAATCGTCGGGCACCTGGATGAGGATGCCGGCACCGTCGCCGGAGTCCTCCTCGCTGCCGGTGGCACCCCGGTGGGCCAGGTGCTCGAGCGCGTTGACGGCCTTGGTCACCAGATCATGGGACGGACGCCCTTCCAAGTCCGCCACCAGGGCCACTCCACAGGCGTCGTGCTCGAAGCGCGGGTCGTAGAGGCCGGAGGTGGGCGGCTGCGGAGCAGTCGCCCGGGTCGGGCGGAACTCGACGGGGACACGGGTGACGGGCATCGTGGCTCCGCCGTCGTGTGTGGGTGCACCAGTCGTCATGGTTCGCTCCAGAAGAGAAGTGGATCTCCCCCGCGCGGGACGACGTTGGCCCTTGCGTGGTCCGACAACTGTACACGGTCACCGGAGTACCCCTCCACCTCTCGGGTCCCGCTCCGCCGACGTGCCACCCCGTGGCCACCCGCGTCGCCGGGCCCCGGGCCGACGACGGTCCGCCGTAGCATGGCCCCATGGCCGGCCCGGACGACACGCGGTGCCCAGGATGAGCCCGGGCGACCGCCACGACGTAGTGGTGATCGGTGGCGGGATCATCGGCATGGCCGTGGCCTGGCGGGCGGCCGCCACCGGCAGGTCGGTGGCCGTCGTCGATCCCGAGCCGGGCCGGGGCGCCACCTGGGCCGCCGCCGGCATGCTCGCCCCCGTGGCCGAGGCCCAGTTCGGCGAGGGCGACCTGGCCGTGCTCAACCTGGCCGCGGCCGCCGCCTGGCCCGTGTTCGCCCATGACCTCGAGGCGGCCACCGGCCGGGAGGTCCACTACCGGGACGACGGCACCCTGGTCGTGGCCGGTGGCCCGTCGGACCGTGCCGCGACCGACCGGGTCCTCGCCTTCCACCAGGCCATGGGACTCCCGGCCGTGCGGCTCGGCGCCAGGGCGTGCCGTGAGGCCGAGCCGCTACTCGCCCCCGGCGTCAGCGGTGGCGTCGACCTGCCCGCCGACCACCAGGTCGACAACCGTGCCGTGGCGCTCGCCCTGGAGGCGGCGTGCCGGGCGGCAGGGGTGGACTTCGTGGCCGACCGGGCCGAGCGGATCGAGGTGGCTGACGGGCGGGTGCTGGGTGTGGTCCTGGAGCACGGGGGTCCACAGTCGGCCGACGCCGTCGTGCTGGCGGCCGGCAGTCGCTCGGGGGCGCTCGCCGGACTGCCCGAGGCGTGGCGGCCGCCGGTCCGGCCCGTTCGTGGGGTGACCGTCCGGCTGCAGGCGCCTGACGGCGTGCCACGACTGCGGCGCACGGTGCGGGCGCTCGTCCACGGACGCTCCTGCTATCTCGTGCCCCGCGACGACGGGGGCCTGGTGCTCGGGGCGACGGTCGAGGAGCGCGGGTTCGCCCTCGACGTGCCACTCGGCGGACTGGCCGACCTCGTCGACGACGCCCGACGCGTCGTTCCCGCCCTCGACGAGTACTGCGTGGTCGAGGTCACCCCCGGACTCCGGCCGGGCTCCCCCGACAACGGCCCCATCGTCGGGTCGACGCCGGTCGACGGCCTCGTGGTGGCCACCGGGCACTTCCGCAACGGTGTGCTGCTGGCTCCGGTGACGGCCGACGAGGTGGTCCGGCTGCTGGTCGCCCGGGCCGACGGTGCCGCAGCGGCCCCGGGCCCGTTCGACGCGTTCCGGCCGGACAGATTCGTCGCTGCGGCCGCCGCACCGTGAGCGGGACGACGGTCAACGGGGCGCCCGCCGACCTCGCCCCGGGCACCACGGTGGCCGACCTGGTGGCCGCGCGGTGCACGTCGGCCAAGGGGGTGGCCGTGGCCCTGAACGGCGAAGTGGTGCCCCGCAGCACCTGGGGGTCCACCCAGGTCACGCCAGGCGACGACGTCGAGATCGTCACGGCCGCCGCCGGCGGCTGACGGGTCCGGGAGCCGCCGCCACAGGGGTACCGTGGCGGGCGATGCCTGAGACCGAGCCCACCGACCCGTTCGTCATTGCCGGCACCGTGGTCGGGTCGCGGCTGCTGCTGGGCACGGGTGGCATGCAGAGCCCCGAGTCGCTGGCCGCGGCCCTGATCGCGTCGGGCACCTCCTTGGCCACGGTGGCCGTCCGGCGGGTGGACCCGGGCACGCGCCACTCGCTCGTCGACCTCCTGGAGGGGCTGGGCATCCGCATCCTGCCCAACACCGCAGGCTGCTTCACCGCGGCGGACGCCGTCCTGACGGCGCGACTGGCCCGCGAGGCGTTCGCCACCGACTGGGTGAAGCTCGAGGTCATCGGGGACGACAGGACGCTGCTACCCGACCCGATCGAGCTGGTGGCGGCGGCCGAGCAGCTGGCGGACGACGGGTTCGTGGTCCTCCCCTACTGCGGCGACGACCCGGTCGTCGCCCGCCGCCTCGAGCAGGTGGGCTGTGCCGCCGTCATGCCGCTCGGGGCGCCGATCGGGAGCGGGCTCGGCATCCGTAACCCGCACAACATCGAGCTCATCGTCGAGCAGTCCGGTGTGCCCGTCGTCCTGGACGCCGGGATCGGCACGGCCTCGGATGCGTGCCGGGCCATGGAGCTGGGCTGCAGTGCCGTGCTCGTGGCCTCGGCGGTGACCCGGGCCGAGGATCCCGCGCTCATGGCGGGCGCCATGCGCGACGCCGTGGCCGCAGGCCGTGCGGCGCGGCTCGCCGGACGGATCAGCCGCAGGTTCGTGGCCGAGGCGTCCTCCTCCTTCGAGGGGCTGGTAGGCGGTGGCATGACCATCCCGGGCCCCGGATGACCACGCCACCGGTCGCGCTGACCATTGCCGGGTCGGACTCGGGGGCGGGCGCGGGCATCCAGGCCGACCTGAAGGCCATGAGCGCCCTCGGGGTGTTCGCCACCACCGTGGTGACGGCGGTCACCGCCCAGAACACCGCGGGGGTGACCGCCGTGCACCCGGTCCCCACGGACGTCGTGGACGCCCAGATCAGCGCCGTGCTCGACGACTTCGCCGTGCGGTCGGTCAAGACCGGGATGCTGGCCACCACGGCCACCGTCAGGCTGGTGGCCGACCGCGCTGCGGCGGGCGACCTCCCCGCTTTGGTCGTCGACCCGGTGATGGTGGCCTCGACCGGCCGGCGGCTGCTCGACGACGACGCCGTCGTCGCCTACCGGGAGCGCCTCGCCCCGCATGCCCTCCTGGTCACCCCCAACCTCTTCGAGGCGGCGATCCTGGCGGGGGTCGAGCCCAACGAGGGGGATGACGTCGAGGCCATGGTCGACCTGGCCACCCGGATCCACGGGCTCGGTCCGACGTGGGTGCTGGTCAAGGGAGGCCACCTCCCGGGAGTCCACAGCACCGACACCAGGCCGGCGCCCGAGCGGGTGGCCGACGTCCTGTTCGACGGCACCGACGTGACCGTCCTCGAGCAGGACCGGGTGGACACCAGGAACAACCACGGCACGGGCTGCAGCCTGGCCGCGGCGACGGCTGCGCTCCTGGCCAGCGGGCTCGACGTCCCCACCGCGGTCGGGCGGGCCAAGGAGTTCGTCCACCAGGCCCTGGTCGGGGCCGCCGGCTGGGACCTCGGGCGGGGCCACGGGCCCCTCGACCCGTTCGGGTGGTCCCGGGACTGACCTGCCGACGCGACAGAGGCCGGGTCTCGCGACCCGACCTCTGTCTCCCCCCCCGGAATCCCCCGTGCTGTAGGTACGACCTGATCCTGAGGATCCGAGCGCCCTCCCCCGGATGACCCAACCGCGTCATCGACGGTGGCATTGTGAGGTATCGGGACGGCAATGTAAACAGATGGTGAACAGTTATCCCCCGAAGTGACTCTTCCACCACTTTTCGTGAGATTGTGCCCGTCCAGCACTCCTGGACGACGTCGTCCACGGCCGGGCCGATCGGAGGGGCAGGGCACGCCCGCTACCGTCGGCCCATGACGTCACCCATCAGCCACCGCCTGGCCCAGCTGGTCGCACTCGGTCGGATCGGCATCGGCTGCACGGCGCTCGCCGCCCCGACCGTCATGACCCGTCCGTGGATCGGCGAGGCCGCCGGATCCGCCGACGCCCGGCTGCTGGCCCGCACCATGGGTGGCCGTGACCTGGCCCTGGGCCTCGGCACCCTGCGTGCCCTGGGGGTCGACGATGCCGAGGCCCGGTCGTGGGTGGCGCTCGCCGGCATGGCGGACGCGGTCGACGCCACCGTGACCCTGCTCGCCTTCCGCCGACAGCCCCGAGTCACCCGCTGGTGCATCCTGGCCGCCACGGTGGGCGCCGCCGTGGTGTCGTTCCGGGTGGCGGTGGACCTCGAGGCACCCGACCCCGGCACGACCCCGCCGGGCACGGTGCCGGCATCTGAGTGAGCCGCCAGGAGTGTCCGTTCCGCCGCCGGTAGCATGGCCGCATGGTCACCACGTCGGAGCAGCCCGTCGCGGGTGAGGACGAGACCCCGCCGGCCCCGTCCTACGAACCGATGTCGGTGCGGACGCCGGCCCTCATCGTCCTGGGCCTGGCCGTCTTCATCCTCGTCGGCGGGGTCGTGGCCGGCATCGTCACCAGCGGGTCGACACCGACCTTCCACCTGAGCCATGTGACGCTGTCGGACGGAACCACCGTCGCCGTCTCCCCCGCCACCGAGCGGATGCGCGCCATCGAGGCCAACGGCGAGCCGCCGGCCGACATCCTCGGCAACCTTGGCGTCCTGACCGGGTCCACGGTGACGGGCGTGGTGAACTCCGACCAGGACGCGGCCCAGTTCGACCGCACGGTCGACCTCACCAGCACGCTCGCCCAGGACCAGGTGGCCGAGGCCTACCGCCGCCTGCTGACGGCCAGCAACTGGAACGTCATCTTCCAGGGCCCCGCCCCCCAGGGCGTGTCGGGCACGACCGAGGTGCTGGCCAAGAAGGGCAGCGGCGACGGTTTCTACTGGGAGACCGGTGTCGTCGTCTCCCCCACCACGCCGGCCGGGTCCACGCCGTACACCATCGAGGTGTTCGAGACGCCTGACGGTAACTGACCGGCGTCCGACCCGTCACCGGGCGGCTCGGCAATGGCATCAGCGGGGTCCTCCGAGCACCGGAACATCCAGGACCACAGGAACAGGTTGATCGGGTACAGCAGGTACCCCACACGGGTGGCCGGGGCCAACAGGATGGCCACCAGCATCACCCAGCCGGTCACCTTGGCCACCGCAGCAGCGTCACGGGGTGGGTGGCGCACCAGGTAGCGGGCCAGGACCGCGAGCCCGACGACGCCCGCCACGACCACGTACGCGCGGTGGATGGCCGGAACGAGGGACACCAGGATGTGCCCGGGGAGGGCGCTGGCCGCCGGTGACGCCACCCCGGCCAGTCCGAGCGGGAACCGCACGACATTGTCGATGAACGCCGACGGGTTGTGGATGGCAACCGGGAACACCACCGGCACCACCACACAGGCGACGGCCAGCGCATACCGCCCCGCGGCGCGGCGTCGCTGCAGGTCGGATGCCGCGAACAGCGCCAGGAGCACCACGGGCCAGGAGGTGAACTTGAGGGTGCTGGCCGCCCCGAGGGCCAGTCCGGCGAGGACCGGGCGCCTGCGCTGCAGGGCGACGAGGCCGAGCAGCATCAGGGCCACCACCGGCATGTCGTCCCCGCCCGTCGCCAGCGGGAGCGCGGCGGTGGGCAGCAGGGTGAGGGACTGGAACGCGCGCGTCCGGGCATCGGTCGACGGTCGCATCCGGCCCAGGGCGATGAGTGCCACCACCACGGTGAACAACAGGAATTGGATGCGGGCGTCGGTGAGCCGGGCCTCCACCTTGCTCCCGCTCGAGAACCCGAACACCACCATGCCGGGCAGGTACGGGTAGTAGAGCTCGTAGACGGGGACGGCGCTCTGGCGGATCAGGATGTGGCCGTTGCGGTCCACCACCTGGTAGGGATCCTGGCCGTGGGCGGCCCGGACACCGGCCCGCTCGACGACCAGTACCTCGGGCTGCACGTGCAGTGCGGCATTGCCCTCGGAGGCCCACACCACCTCGAGGGCCAACGGCACCACTGTGGCCCCTAGTAGGACGATCAGGAAGGCCGCCAGTCGCGCCGCACGCCAGGCCCGTCCGTTGGGCACGCCGCCGGGCGAGGACCGTCCGGCCGCCTCGCGGCGCCGGGCGACGACGAGCATCCACACCGTCCCGACCACATAGGGCCCGACCGCCAGTCGGCCCCACTCGCGGTAGAGGGGGATGCCCATGGCCACCGCCGTCATGCCGGCGAAGACGGCGGACATCCCGTAGAGGAGGACGTCGCGCCGATCGGCCGACAGGGCGCGCAGCCAGGCGACAGACGACCGCCACGCAGCAGATCCGGTGATCGCGTCAGCCACGGTCGTCCCCTTCGTGGGCGAACAGGGCCCGGTAGAAGCCGAGCTCGGCGTCGAGGGCGGCCTCGATGGTCGACGCGCTGCGGAAGCCGTGGGACTCACCGGGGAACACGATGAGCTCGCACTCGGCCCCGCCGGCCCGCAGCTCGGCGGCGAACCGCTCGGCCTGGTCGAGGGGCACGATCGGGTCGTCGGACCCTTGGAGCAGGAGCACTCGGCCCACGAGCCCGGCCGTGTGGTGGAGCGGTGACCGGTCCCGGTAGACGTCCGCCGCCTCGGGCAGCGGTCCCACCAGACGGTCCATGTAGCGGGACTCGAAGTCGTGGGTGTCGGTTGCCAGGGCGACCAGGTCGGTCACCCCGTACCAGGCCACGGCACCGGCGAACACCCGGGAGCGCACCAGGGCCGCTAGTGCTGTGAGCCCGCCGGCGCTGGTGCCACGGATGGCCATCCGCCCGCCGTCGACCAGACCGGCCTCGGCCAGCGACCGGGCGAAGGCCACGCAGTCGTCGACGTCGGCCTCGCCCCAGCCACCCCGCAGCAGGTCGCGGTAGTCCCGCCCGTAGCCGGTGCTGCCCCGGTAGTCGACTGCGGCGACGGCGATGCCCCGACTGGTGAGGAACTGGACGACCGGGTCGTAGCCCGGCTCGGCAGCTGCGGTCGGGCCACCGTGGCAGAACACCACCAGGGGTGGGAGTACCTCAGGCCCGGGTGTGACGTCGGGGTTCGTCGGCGGGAAGAACAGCCCGGGCACCCGGTGGGTCGGGGTGACGGCCGTCCGGAGTTCCGAGCGGGACGCCCTGTCGTCCGGCACCGCCACGCGGGGCGGGGCAGACAGGCGCCGGGGCGGCCGCGAGCCGTCGAGAGGCACGTCGAACACGGCGGCGGCCTCCGTGACGGTGGTGCCCAGCACCACGGCGCGGACGCCGTCGGGACTCACGACCCCGGACAGGCTCACGCAGGGCTGGTCGATCTCCTCGATCGCCCAGCCGCCATGGTCAGGACCGGCTGCCGGCACACGGAGGACCACCAGGCGGTCACGCCCGCCGGTTCCCATGCGGGCCACCAGGGACCCGTCGGCCAGTTCGTCGAAGGTGTGCTGGCCGAACACCCAGTCCGGCCCGTGGAACTCGGCCGGGACATCGACCAACGGGACGGGGGCGATGGCCCCGATGCCCTCGAGCCCGTCGGGCGCCAGCCGGTACGGGACCCACCAGCCGGTGCGATCGGCGACGAACAGTAGGGCGCCGTCGGCCGCCCAGCGCGGCTGGCCCACCGACACCCCTCCCCCGCCGGCCACGTCACGGGCGGCACCGAGCACGGGCGCGCCGTCGACCATCGTCAGCGGTGCCAGCCGGAGTGTGGTCGAGTCCCACGGCATGTCCGGGTGGTCCCACGTGCACCAAGCCAGCCACCGTCCGTCGGGTGACGGCCGGGGGGCTGCCACGAAGTCGCCGTCGTCGACCAGCACAACGGCCGGGCCCGAGCCGTCGGTGGGCGTGGCCACCAGCCGGTGGGTGGCCGACGTGCCGTCGACCCGCTCCTCCACACCGGCCAGCCACCGACCGTCGGCGAAGGTGCGTCCGTCGGCGTGGCGGGCGCCGGGCCCGTCGGTGTCGGCCAGGCGAACCGGGGCCGCGTCGGACCCCGGCCCGACCCGGTACCAGGCCTGGGCGTCCTGGTCGACGTAGAACAGGACGCCCCCGGCCAGGGTGGCGGCTCCCCCGCCGTACTCGTGGACCCGGCTGCGGACGCTCACCCCCTGTGGCGAGAGGTCGACAGGTGTGCCGTCGGGACGGGCCGCCGGATCGACGGCCACGACGACCTGGCGGCCGCCCTCATCGGGGCGGGACTCGACCCAGGCGACCAGGCCGCCGTCGGCCTGGAGACCGCCACGCGCGACCTTGCCGGCCGCGACCTGGGACGACGACCACGGCGACGGCCACCATCCGGCCCCCGGAGCCGCGGTTGTGTCCTCGGTCGCCATGGAATCTGTACGGTACCTGCAATGACCCCGCATCCCTCGTCCACAGGCGCCGGCGGCGCAGAACCGCAGGCCGGGGCCCCCGACGGTCCGTTCGACGCCTTTGTGGTGACTGCAGTGGACGACCGGGTCGAGGCGGGTGTGTCTGCACTCACGCTGGACGACCTGCCCCCGGGCGAGGTCCTCGTCGCGGTGGACTGGTCGGCAGTCAACTACAAGGACGGCATGGTCACCCGCCCGGGCAATCGGGTGGCGCGGATCTCGCCCCTCGTGCCCGGCGTCGACCTCGTCGGCACCGTGGTGGCCTCCGAGGACCCAGCGGTAGCCGTGGGCTCCGAGGTCATCGCCCACGGCTACGACCTCGGCGTCGCACGCCACGGCGGGTTCGCCCGCTACGCACGCGTGCCGGCCGGATGGGTCGTGCCACTGCCGACAGGATTGACCGCCCGGCGGGCCGCCGCACTCGGCACGGCCGGGTTCACGGCCGCACTCTCACTCCATCGACTGGAGCACCACGGCCTCTGTCCCGGCACAGGTCCGCTGCTGGTGACCGGCGCATCGGGTGGTGTCGGGGGCATGGCCGTGGCACTGGCCGCCGCCCGCGGCTACGAGGTGGTGGCGAGCACGGGGCGCCCGGCCGAGCGCGACTACCTGGTCGGCCTCGGTGCCTCGGAGGTGATCGGCCGCGAGGACCTGGTGATCGCCCCGGAGCGCACCCTCGGGCCCGAACTGTGGGCCGGGGCGGTCGACTGTGTCGGGGGAACGACCCTGGCCGCCGTGCTGCGCACCCTCCGCTACGGGGCCGCCGTGGCCGCCAGCGGGCTGACCGGGGGCAACACGTTCGAGATGTCGGTCTACCCGTTCATCGTCCGCAGTGTGGCGCTGCTCGGCATCGACACCGTGCGCACACCGGTCGAGGAGCGCCGCACGGTGTGGAGCGAACTGGCCGACTGGGTCCCCGGCGACGTGGTGGACGCGCTGGTCGACGGCGAGGTCGGACTGGGGGGCCTCGCCCCGGTGCTCGAGGACATCCTGGCCGGACGGGTCCGGGGACGGATGCTGGTGCGGCCCGGCGCCTGAGCCGGAACAGGAGCCGGAGCCGGAGCCGGTCGACCCGTACCGGATGCCCCGCTCGGCACGTCCGACGACTCGATGTCGAACGACGCGGCACCACCTGGCTGCAGCGTCACCACCGACACGGGCAGCGCGGTGAAGGGGAACGACCCGCCGTCGACGGTGTGGGTGCGCAGCTCGCCCACGGTGCGGACATGGCGTTTCCGCCGGCGGGGGTCCGGCGGGTGCGCACCAAGGAGTGAGCGTGGCTAGGAGGAGAAATCCTCCGGGCGGATGGTGTCGAGGAAGCTCCGGAACTCGCCGACGATCTCCTCGGGGTTCCCGACCTCCTCGGTCTCCCCCTCCTCCTCGGTCTCCTCGTCATCCTCCTCGTCGACGGCCAGCATGACGCCCTCGGCGTCCATCAGGTCGTCGGCCACGTAGAGGGGAGCGCCGGTGCGCACGGCCACGGCCACGGCATCGGACGGCCGGGACGACACGGGCACCTCGCGGCCGTCGTGGACCAGGACGATCTCGGCGTAGTAGGTACTCGTGCGCAACTCGGTCACCACCACTCGTGCCACCTGGGCGCCGAGCGACTCGAGGAGGTCGCGGATGAGGTCGTGGGTCATCGGCCTCGGCGTATCCATCCCCTGGAGGGCGAAGGCGATGGCGGTCGCCTCCGGCGCGCCGATGAAGATAGGGAGCGTCCGACCGAGTCCCTCGGATTCCTGGAGCAGCAGGACCGGCGTGTTCGACTGGAGATCCACCCGAACTGCACGGAGCCGTACTTCGACCATTCCCCAAACCTACTCGGCACCGTCCGTCCGTGCGACGCGGCGTGGCCTCCCTCGACTATGGGGCGAGCAGTTCCCGCAGGGTAGAGCGCAGCAGCGAGCCCCGGAGCTGCTGACCCAGACGGGCCAGGTCCTCGGCGGTGTGGGTCGCCCGGGCCCGGGCCTCGGGATTGCGCTGGCGGACCATGGGGATCACGATCTGTTCGATGAACCCCGCCTCGCGCTCTGCGGCGTTCTTGTACAGGCGGAGATGACGGGCCTCGATGCCGAAGGCCGCGAACTTGGCGGCCAGGTTCGCCACCGTCAGCGCCTCCTCGTCGAAGAACTCGACACCGGCGGCCACCGTGGCCGACAGCAGCCCGTACTCCTGGAGCTGCACGACGTCCTCGACGGTCAGCCCGCTGGCGGCACACAGGTCCTCGACCGACAGCGAGGCGCCACCGTGGGACGCCAGGTGCACCGAGGTGCCGTCGTCCGGTCCCCCTGGGGTCGACGACCCGGCTGGTGCGGCCTTCGGTGCACGGGCGGACCTGGGTGCCTTCGGCGTCGGGGCGGGACCGGGCGCCGCCTCGGCCACCGGTGTGGCCGCTGGTGCCGGCGCCGGTTCGGGGGTGGGATCGTCGCGTCCGACGGACCCGTTGCCGCTGCCCTTGGCCACCTGCTGGTCGGCCGGCCGGGAGGACTGGGCCGGGCGGTGGGCCCGACCCGATCCTGTCGATGCGACTGCGACGACGGGCGTGGCTGCTGCACCGGCTCCGACGGTGGCCCGCTCCGGGGCACGGTGGCGGGCCGGCGGGGAGGAGTCGGCAGTGGCTGCCACCAGTAGCGGTGCGCCCTCGACCACCGGTGCGGTTGTCGGGTCGGCCGCGGGCGCCCCTACGACGGGCGGCTCGACGGCGGGCGGCTCGGCGGCGGCGGGCTCGGCGGCGGGCGGATCGGCGGCGGCGGGCTCGGCGGCTGCCGGCTGGTCACCTGCGACCGGAGCCCCGTCGGGCGCGGACCCACGGGCGGACGATGCGGCGGTGCCGTCCTCGTCGAGTCGGTCCTTGATGACCTTGAGCGGCAGGAAGTGCTCGCGCTGCTGGCGCAGGACCCACCGCAGCCGCTCGACGTCGTGCTCATAGAACTTCCGGTAGCCCGACGGGGTGCGCTCGGGATTGACCAGTCCCTGGCTCTCCAGGAATCGGATCTTCGAGATCGTCACATCCGGGAACTCCTGACGCAGGAGTGTCAGGACATCGCCGATCGACAGATAGGAGCGCGCGCTCACTCGCCGGCCCCTCGCAGGTAGACCAGCTTGAACTTGCCCACCTGGACCTCGTCGCCACTCGACAGGGTGGCCTCGTCGATGCGGACGCGGTTCACGTAGGTTCCGTTGAGCGACCCCGCGTCGCGTACCGACGTGACCTGGTCCTCGGTCACGAACACCGCGTGCTTGCGTGACACGGTGATGTCGTCGAGAAACACGTCCGAGTCCGGGTGGCGCCCCACCGTGGTCTCGCGCTGCTCGAGCGGGAAGCGGTCCCCCTCGTCCGAACCGCGCCGCACCACGAGGAGCCCGACCCCCCGGGGGAGCTCGAGCTGGCCGACCGACGAGGTGGGCTCACCCGGGTCGCCGAGGTCGACGGGAGCGACCGACACCGAGGTGTCGGGGGCCGACGTCACCATCGATGCGCCGCAGGTCGAGCAGAAGTTTACGCCCTCGGGATTGCGGTGGCCGCACTGGTGACAGAACACGCCATCAAACGTAGCCGCTCCGACGGCGGCGCTCCGGGGCGATGTCGCGAGGGTGCGGGTCAACCTTCGGTCAGCTGCCGGTAGCCGGCCGCGTCGAGCAGTGCATCCACCGCGGACGGGTCGCTCGGTGCGATCTCGCAGATCCAGCCCTCGCCGTACGGATCGGCGTTCATCTGCTCCGGGGTGTCCACCAGCGACGTGTTGACGGCGACGACCTCGCCGGCCACGGGGGCGTAGATCTCCGAGACCGACTTCGTCGACTCGACCTCGCCGATCAATCCGCCCGGTTCGACCGCGGCGCCAGGGGTCGGGAGGTCCACGAAGACCACGTCGCCGAGGGCGTCCTGGGCATAGTCGGTGATCCCCACCCGGATGCGGTCGCCGGCCGTCCGGGCCCACTCGTGGTCACTCGAATAGCGCAGATCGTCAGGCACGTCCATGGCGCCCGACCCTACCCGACCCTCGCTGGTGCCGCCTGCCCGGGACGGCCTGCCGGCACGCCCCGTGCCGTCACTGGAGGAGGTGCTGGAGGCGGGTGGCGTACTCGGAAACCCGGGCCTCGGCACGGGCCGCACTGGGGGCCTCGGCCCACACGTGGGTCAGCGGCTCCTCCGGGTCGGGGAGCACCAGGGCCCACCCGTCGTCCTCGATGACCTTGACCCCGTCCACCAGGACGAGCCCACGGCCCTGGGACCGCTCCACGAGGGTCCGCATCAGCATCCCCTTCTGGTCCCACGGGGTGTGGACCGCCTGGTGGGCGATGCGCACCGGTGGCATGGATCCCACCAGTTCCGACAGCGAGCGGCCACTGGAGGTGAGCAGTGCCACGAGGTTCACCAGGGTGGCCGCGCCGTCGAAGGCGGGCAGGAAGGACGGGAAGATGAACCCGCCCGACTGGCTGGCGGCCAGGGTCACCTTCTCGGAGTGGGCCACTTCCATGAGGTGGGAGGCCGACAGCTTGGTCCACACGATCTCGGCGCCGGCGTCCTGGCAGATCCGCTCGGCCACGCCGCTGGCCGCCACCGGCAGGGCGATGCGGGCCCCGGGGACGGCCTCGGTCACCAGGGTCACCAGCACCAGCAGCGCCTCGTCGTGGCTCAGCATGTGCCCGGTGTCGTCGACGATGTCGACGAACTCGCCACCCGGGTCGAGCACCGCGCCGAGGTGGGCGCCCGAGGCGCGCACCAGCTCCGACACGCGGGCGGCCGACGCGGCCCGGTCGAAGGCCAGCACGTTGGCCGTGTTGGCATACGGGTTGACCACCAGCACCTCGGCGTCGAGCTTGGCCAGCAGGTTCGGCATGACGAAGCTCGAGGTGCCGTAGGAGTAGTCGAGCACCAGCTTGAGCCCCGCCGCCCGGGCGGAGGACAGGTCGACCGAGTCGATCAGGGCCTGCGTGTAGTGCTCGAGGGTCCTCGGGGGGAAGCCGATGTCGCCGATCTCGCGGGCCAGGACCCGGCGGAAGTCCTCGCGGTGGTACAGGCGCTCGATCTTCCGCTGGGTCGACTCGTCGACGTCGATCCCGTCCTTGTCGAAGAACCGGAGCACGACCGACTGGGAGTCGTGGGGGTCGAGCCGGACCGTCACACCCGCCGTACTGGCCGACGACGTCACCTGGAACCGGGTGACCGGGACGGTGGCCGCCTCGAGGTCGTCGACGTTGACGCCCGCCGCGTTGCAGCCGACCATGATCGCCCGCTTCAGGACGCGGGCGGCGCGGCTGGTGTCCCGGGAGCTGGTGACCGTGGCACCCTTCTCGAGCGTCGAGGCCCAGGCCATGGAGAGGCGCACGGCCAACTCGGGGCTGATGTCGACGTTCGCGAGGCCGCGGACGCCGTCCCGGCCGAAGAGCGAGCGGGCGCCCCGCGACTCCCACACGATCGAGGAGTTGACGATGGCGCCGGCCTCGACCGTCTTGAACGGGTAGATCTTGACGCCCGCACTGATCTCGGCGTGGGCGCCGACGAAGCACTCGTCCCCGAGCACGACGCCCTCCTCGCAGCGGACCCCCTGGCGGAGATCGGATCCCCGGCCGAGCACGCTGCCCTCGACCCGGACGCCCGAGCCCAGATAGGTGTTGTCGTGGACGACCGAGCGCTCGACCACGGCATTGTCACCGATGCGGACGTTGCGTCCGAGGGTGCAGTAGGCGCCGAGTCGGGCGCCGGGGCCGACCACGCAGTTGTCACCGATGACCGCGGGCCCGACCAGCTCGACACTCGGGTCGATCTCGGCGCCCTTGCCGACCCACACGCCCGGCCGGAGGGGGAAGCCGTCGATGTCGACGTGGACCTTGCCGTCCAGGATGTCGTGGTGCGAGCTGAGGTAGGCCTCGAGGGTGCCGACGTCCTCCCAGTAGCCCTCGGCCACGAAGCCGTACAGGCCCTTGCCGGCGGCCAGGGCGGCCGGGAACGACTCACCCGAGAAGTCGACCGACTGCCCCTCAGGGATGAACTCGAAGATCTCCGGCTCGAGTACGTAGATGCCGGTGTTGATGGTGTCGCTGAACACCTGTCCCCAGGTCGGCTTCTCCAGGAACCGCTCGATCGACCCGTCCTCGTTGGTGATCACGATGCCGAACTCGAGTGGGTTCTCGACCGCCTTGAGGGCCAGGGTGGCGATGCCGCCGTGGGCGTCGTGGAAGTCGACCACGGCGCCCAGGTCGATGTCCGTCAGGACGTCGCCGCTGATGACGATGAAGCGCTCGTCGAGCTCGTCCTTGGCGTTGCGCACGGAGCCGGCGGTGCCGAGCGGCGTCGCCTCGGTGGCGTAGACCATCCGCACACCGAACTCCGAGCCGTCACCGAAGTAGGTGCGGATGGCATTGGCCATGAAGGCCACCGTCACGACGATGTCCTCGAACCCGTGGTTGCGCAGAAGGTTCACCACGTGCTCCATCATCGGGATGTTGGCCATCGGGAGCATCGGCTTCGGTTGGTTGGAGGTCAACGGCCGCAGTCGCGTCCCCTCGCCGCCGGCCATGATCACTGCCTTCATCTGGTCGTCCCCATCTCGTCGTCCTCGTCTCGTCGGTTGCCGGGCGTTGGTGCGGTCCCGTGGTGGCGGCCCGCCGCCAGTGCGCTGCGTGCCACCGGCACGTAGGAGGCGGCGGCGATCCAGGCCAGGGTGAGGCCGAGCACGCCGATGATCCAGGCCGCCACCCGGATGACCTGCTGCCACCCGGCCGTGCCGTCGCTCACCAGGAACAACGGGTACGCGGTCATCAGTGCGAACGTGCCCGCCTTGCCCACCCACAACACGTCGATCCTGGCCGCGCCGAGCGAGGCCAACAGCAGGACGGCGCCCGACACCACCACTTCGCGCGCCAGGGTGGCGACGCCGAACCAGACGGGCACGGCGCCGTGGATCATGATCGTGAGGACGGCGGTCAGCACCAGCACCCGGTCGGCCACCGGGTCGATGACCTTGCCGAGCGTCGTGACCTGATGGAAGCGGCGGGCTACGTAGCCGTCCACCCAGTCCGTCACCCCGAGAACGGCCAGGACCAGTGCGGCCCAGGTCTGCCTGTCGGCACCGAAGAGGAGCCAGACGTAGAGAGGGATGCAGGCCAGCCGCACGAACGTGACCACATTGGGCACGGTCCAGATGCGGTCAAGGCCGGGTTCGTCAACTCCCTCGTCCGCCACCGCCACAGACCGTTCGTCGACGCCGTCCACGGGGCAGAGTCTACGAGTGCGCCCGCCCGTGCCGGGACATCGCCTGTCGGCGCGTCGACCGCGGGCCCGGACAGGTGTCTGACCCCGTTCACGCCCGGTGGTGGGCGAGACTGTGCGGCGTGTCGGGCATCCGCGGAGTCGACCGCGCCATCGGGGTGGTGCTGCTGCTCGTCCTGGCCGGACTGGTCGGCCTGGGCGTGGCGGACAACCGCGCCGCGCCGACCCGCGGCCCGCTGAGCGGGCCGGCCGCACTCGCCACATCGCCTACCGCCACACCGGTGACCACCACGTTCCCGGGTGCGGCGACCACGGTCCCCACCGTGCCGCCCACGACAACCACGACGACACCGGTGCCCGTGCCCGGACCGGTCACGGCGGTCGGTGACTCGATCATGCTCGACATCCAGCCGGAGCTGACCGGCGACCTGCCCGATGTGACCGTGGACGGCCTGGTGAGCCGCCAGTTCGAGGCCGGGATCGGTGTGGTCCAGGCCGACAGGTCCGCCGGTACCCTCGGCAAGGTGCTGGTCGTCGAGCTGGGCACCAACGGCACCGTGACCCCGTCCGACGTCGACGCCATGATGCAGGCGGCCCAGGGAGTCACCCGCGTGGTGTTCGTGAACGTCTGCGTTCCCCGCGCCTGGGCCGCTGGCGACAACGCCGTCCTGGCCGCAGGGGTGGCCCGCTACCCCGGGGTCGCCGTCCTGGCCGACTGGAACGCTCTGGCCACACCGCACCCCGAGTGGTTTACCGCCGACCAGGTCCACCTGAGCCCGACCGGGGCGGCCGCACTGGCCGCGCTCATCGCCCGCTCGGCCTGATCCACCCGTCGACCCGGCGATACGAACGGGCGATGGCCGTCGGCGACGAGATGTACATGTTGCTGACCACGTTCAGCGAGGGCGCCACCGCGGTCGCCACCCCGGTGTGGGTCGTCCCACTCGACGAGGGGCGGGTGGCTTCTGGACCAGTGCCGGGTCGCACAAGGCCAATCAGCTGGCGCAGACGGGTCACGTGACCATCCCCTACGGCGACCGAGGCGTCGTCGTCACTCCCGCCTGACGGCCGGCACCGGCCACGGGTGCAGCGGTAGGGTCGGACCGGACCGGTCGGCGCCCCGGGCGGACGGCCCACCGGAGGGACGGTCGTCCCATCGACCCGAGAGGAGATCCCCATGATCAGGCTGAGTGTGCTCTACCCGGTGACCGAGGGCGCGACCTTCGACCACGACTACTACCGGACCAGTCATGTCCCGCTCTGCCTGGCCACGTGGGGACTCGACCGCGCCGATATCGACAAGGGGGTCGACGGCCCCTATGTCGCCGCCGTGCACTTCGTCTTCGACTCGCCCGAGGCGCTGGGCGAGGCCTTCGCCGCACCGGGAACCGGCGAGGTACTGGCGGACGTGGCCAACTACACGACGATCACCCCGGTGCTGCAGACGAGCGAGATCGTCGCCTGAACCGGCCCCCCCGGGGGGCCACGTCGGCCTGATCCGGACCGAGGTCGCCCTCTGACCCTGTCCTGTCCGAGAGCCGGGGCGTAGCGACATCGGAACGGGAAGACGAGCGCCGACGCGCTTCAGATCAGGGGTCCACGCGACGAATCGCCCCCGGAAGCAGGTCCGAGCCCACTCCGCTCCCGCACGACGGCCTCGAATGCATCGGGGTCGTCCGGGGTCAGGAACGGCCGCACCCTGCGGCCGAGGTCGAGCACCAGCGCCCGCTCCTTGCGCGGTCGCCCGGGGTCGAGGCTGGCCCAGTAGCCCGGGTTCGCCGTGCCCCAGATGCGGGCCCGGCCGCGGGCCGCCGACAGGTCGACCCGCTCCATCCCGTGGACCGCGCCATACGGGATGTGCTTGGTGCCCCACGGGAAGTAGTAGGCGCGGACTGCGATCCCGGTGTCGGTGCATCGGATCCACTTGTCCGCGTAGCCATCGGTCGGGTGTGGCCCTGTCGTTCGGTCGCCTGCCATGTCGCGAGGGTACGCCGCCGATCCGTGGGCGGTGTGGTAGTCACTCCCCATGCCGCGCTTCGCACCGTTCGCCGGACTCCGGTACGACTCCGCCCGGGTGACGCTCGCCAAGGTGATCGCCCCGCCCTACGACGTGGTCGGACCCACCGAGCGGGCCACCCTGGCCGCACGGCACAGTGTCAATGCCATCCTGGTCGAGTTGCCCGAGCCCGACTCCCGCAGCGGGAGCGACCGCTACGCCGCGGCCGCCGCCCGGCTGCACGCGTGGCGTGCCGACGGGGTCCTCGTGCGGGACCGGGACCCTGCCTTCTACGCATACCGCATGACCGATCCCGACGGCTCGACGACCGTCGGCGTCCTGGGCGAACTCGGACTCGAGCCGGGCAGCGTCGAGGAGATCCTGCCCCACGAGGAGACCCTTCCGAAGGCGAAGAGCGATCGGCTCGAGCTCCTGACCGCCACCAGGGTCAACCTCTCCCCCATCTGGGGTCTGTCGCTCGCCTCCGGCCTGACCGCGCTGGTGGACACCGCGGGTCCGCCGACGGCGTCGGCCACCGACGACGACGGCGTCCTCCACGAGCTGTGGGTCGTCGACGACCCGTCGACGGTCGCCGCAGTCGCCGAGGTGGTCGGCTCGGCCCCGGTCGTGGTGGCCGACGGGCACCACCGCCTGGCCACCGCCACCACGTACCGACAGGGGGCGGGCGTCGGCACCCCCGGCGCCGACGGCGTCCTGGCCCTCGTCGTCGAACTGTCCGAGGACACGTTGTCGGTCGGGCCCATCCACCGACTGCTGTCCGGGCTGCCGGACGGACTCGACCTGGTGGACGCCTTCACCTCGTGGTTCGACGTGGCCCGTGCCGGCGACTGCACCGAACGCACCACCACAGCACTGGGCGAGTCGTCCGCACTGGCGCTGGTGACCCCGGCGGGCTGCTGGCTGCTCACACCCCGGGACGGCACCCCGGAGGCGGCCGGATCGGACCTCGTCTCGTCCATGGTGGCCATGGTGCTGGCAGAGCTGCCGGACCACGAACTCACCTTCGCCCACAGCTGGCAGGAGGCGGTGGCGGCCGTGTCCTCCGAGACGGTCCAGGCTGCCGTCCTGCTGCCACCGGTGACCGTGGCGCAGATCGACGCCTGGGCACGGGCCCGGCGCCGGATGCCCCCGAAGAGCACGTACTTCCACCCGAAGCCCCGCACGGGGATGGTCTTCCGGGCCCTCGACCCGGACTGATCGCCGCCCAACCGACGGCGGCGGCGCGACCACGTGCCTCGGGACCGCAAGTAGCCTGGGCGCTCGGCGAGGCGACGACCCACTCGGAGGGCAGGTGGCACCAGGACGACGAGTGGGGGTGGGCACCGCCGTGGCCCTGATGCTGACCGTGGCCCTGGTGGCGGCGGCCTGCGGGTCGTCATCGGCTGCCCGCTCCGTCCGTCGCACCCCGCCGACCACGGCTGTGCCGACCACCACTGCGCCCACCACGACGCTGCCCTCCGCCGTGCCGACGACGGTGCCGACGCCCGTCGTGCCCGCCGTCGGGTGGGCCCGGCCGGCGACGACACTGCCCCCGGCGGGCGGCTACACCGGCGTCTCCTGCATCTCCGGGGTGTTCTGCGTGTCCGTGGGCGGCGGCGCCAACGAGGCCGACGTGTCGGACTCCACGGGCCCGGGTGTGGTCAACGCCTGGGACGGTGCCGTCTGGGGAACGCCGTCCGACTACTTCGCCACGCCGGTGGGCGGCTCGACCACCGCCCCCGAGCTGCCCGGTATCGCCTGCTCGTCGGGCCCGCTGTGCGCCGTCGTCGACGGATCCGGGCACACCTCGCTGGGCGACGGCACGAACTGGTCGACCCCGGCCCCGCTGGCCGCCGCGCCGTCCGCGCCGGCCAACCCCGGGGATCCCGGCCCGGACCACGAGGGATCGAGGTCCGCCGCTGTGGACTGCCCGTCCGGCCAGTTCTGCGCCTACGTCGACAACACCGGGCACGTGGCCGTGCTCCAGGGGACGACCTGGTCCGCGCCGCAGACCATGACCACGGCCTCGGCCTCTGGCACCGTGGACCTCTACCAGTCGGGTCGGGTCGGGATGTCCTGCACCGGGGACTCGTCGTGCACCGCCCTCGTCGGCGACACGGTGCTCGACTGGAACGGATCCTCGTGGACGGCGTCGCCCGCACCGTGGCCGTCCGGCACGACTGGCGACTCGGCCGTCTCCTGCGCGGCGGCAGGGGCATGTGTGGCCGTGCGCGGCCCCTTCGTGTCAGTGCGCCTCCAGGGGTCGGGCTGGTCGACACCCCGTTCGATCGACCCTGACGGGCACCTCGACGCCGTGTCGTGCCCCACGCTGGCGTTCTGCATGGCCGTCGACGCCTACGGGAACGTCGTCCAGCTGACCGGCGGCGCCTGGTCCTCACCGGCCAAGGTCGTCCCGACGCCGACCGAGTACGCAGGGGACGGCACCAGCCTGTCGTGCCCGACCGACCAGTTCTGCATGCTGCTCACCGGCGACGGCGACTACGCCACCTACCAGGGGACGGACCCGAACGCCTCGGTCACGACCACCACCCTGCCGATCGTCACGCCCTGACCGTCGGGGCCGCCCTCGCCAGGCGGTCACGGTCCCCCGGCACGCGCCTCAGGGGGAGACGCCGGCCAGGTCGGCGAGCGCCAGGACGGTCCGCCAATTGCGGGCGGTGCCCACCCGTCCGAGGCGCCGCTCCAGGAACGCGTTGGTCAGCTTGGCCTGGTGGTACCCGGCCGGGGTGTGGAGGTAGACGTCGGGCCCGGACACGGCCAGTCGCTCCGGCGCCAACCCCTCCGATTCGGTGACCAGGGCGTCGACCCGGTCCGGGTCGGGGACGGCGTCGAGGAACGCCACGTGCAGCCGCTTCGGGTCGTCGTCCAGGTCGAGCAGCGGGTTGCCGGCCACCGTCGCCGCCCACTGCGCGGACGAGCGGGGCACCACCCGCACGGTCACGCCCAGTTCTGCCTCGATGGCCCCCTCCGTCGCGGATGCCAGCTGCTCGGCGAGGCTGCCGGACCGGCACACGGCGTTGCCGCTCTGGAGGTAGGTGACGACGTCCTCACAGCCGAGCCCGGCCAGCAGAGCCCGCAGGTCGGCCATGGGCACCCGGTTGTGCCCACCGACGTTGACGCCGCGCAGGAGCAGGAGGTGGGTGTCCACGCCGGCGCCCTACCCGAGGGGCCGCTCGCCCCTACTCGACCGTCCAAGACGAGCCGGACCGCAGCAGCGCCGCAAAGTCGCCCGGGCCCCGGCGTTCCGTGGCCATGGCGATCTGGTCGGCCATCTGCTCGCCGTACTCCTCGTGGTCGACGTCCCGGAAGACGCCGACCGGCGTGGGCTCGTAGGGACCGCGCGACAGCCGGCTGAGCTGGAACGCCAGGCCGGGGTTCTCCTTGTGCTCGTCGTGGACCAGCAGGGCGTCCTCGCCGACATCGGCCACCAGGACGACCTCGACGGAGCCGTCGGGATCCATGATCACGCCGAACTGGCCCTCGGCCCCGAACCGGATGGGTTCGGCGTGGACCAGCGGGATCAGCATGTCGGCCCGGTGCTCCTTCCCGGTGATCTGCTCGAAGGCCCCGTCGTTGAAGACGTTGCAGTTCTGGTAGATCTCCACGAACGAGGCGCCCTTGTGGGCGTGGGCCCGCCGGAAGGTCTCCATCATGTGCTTGCGGTCCATGTCGTGGGTCCGGGCGACGAAGCTCGCCTCGGCGCCCAGCGCGAGGCTCAGCGGGTTGAAGGGGTGCTCCAACGAGCCGAACGGCGTCGACTTGGTGACCTTGGCCATCTCCGAGGTCGGCGAGTACTGGCCCTTGGTGAGTCCGTAGATCTGGTTGTTGAACAGCAGGATGGTGATGTTCACGTTGCGACGCAGGGCGTGGATGAGGTGGTTGCCACCGATGGACAGGGCGTCGCCGTCGCCGGTCACGACCCAGACGTCGAGGTCCGGGCGGGTGGTCGCGAGCCCCGTGGCGATCGCCGGGGCCCGGCCGTGGATCGAGTGCATGCCGTAGGTGTCCATGTAGTACGGGAACCGGGCGGCACAGCCGATGCCCGACAGGAACACCGTGGACTCGCGTCGCACGCCGAGGTCGGGCATGAGCATCTGCACGGCGGACAGGATCGAGTAGTCGCCACACCCGGGGCACCAGCGCACCTCCTGGTCCGACGACCAGTCCTTGCGGGTGGTGAGCGGCACGGGTACGGCTTCGGTCACGTCGGTCATCGGTCGGACCCCTCTTCGTCGTCCTCGGCCTTCTTTTCGGCCGTCAGTTCCTCGATCAGCTGCAGGATGGCGCTCTCCATGGCGGCGGCCCGGAACGGGATGCCCGACACCTGGGTCAGTGAACGCGCGTCGACCAGGTACTCGGCCCGCAGCAGACGGCTGAGCTGACCGAGGTTGACCTCGGGCACCAGCACCCGCTCGTAGCGCTTCAGCACGTCACCCAGGTCGGCCGGGAACGGGTTCAGGTGCACCAGATGGGCCTGGTCGACCTTGAGGCCCCGGGCCCGCACCCGTTGCACGCCGGCGGCGATGGCCCCGTACGTGGAGCCCCAGCCGATGACCAGGATCTCGGCGCCTTCCTCGTGGTCGACATCGGTCGGGGGGATGTCGGCGGCGATGCCCGCCACCTTGGCCGCCCGCAACCGGGTCATGTGCTCGTGATTGGCGCCGTCGTAGGCGACGTTGCCCGGGCCGTCGGACTTCTCGAGGCCACCGATGCGGTGCTCCAGGCCGGCGAGTCCGGGTGGCGCCCACGGGCGGGCCAGGGTGTCCTCGTCGCGCAGGTACGGCCAGAAGTCCTCGGTCCCGTCCTCCTCGACATGGTTGGGACCGGTGGCGAACCCGGGGTCGATCTCCGGGAGGCTCTCCAGATCGGGGAGCTTCCAGGGCTCGGTCCCGTTGGCCAGGTACCCGTCGGACAGCAGCATGACCGGCGTCCGGTACTTGACGGCGATGCGGACGGCCTCGAGCGTGGCGTCGAAGCAGTGCGACGGCGTCTTGGCGGCGATGATCGGCATCGGCGCCTCGCCGTGGCGGCCGTACATGGCGTGGAGCAGGTCGGCCTGCTCCGTCTTGGTCGGCAGCCCGGTCGACGGCCCGCCCCGCTGGATGTCGATGATCAGGAGCGGCAGCTCGAGGCTGATGGCCAGGCCCATCATCTCCGCCTTGAGGTCGATGCCCGGGCCCGAGGTGGTCGTCACCCCGAGGGCCCCACCGAAGGCGGCCCCCAGCGCAGCGCCGATGCCGGAGATCTCGTCCTCGGCCTGGAACGTGCGCACCCCGAACTGCTTGTGCTTCGACAGCTCGTGGAGGATGTCCGAGGCCGGCGTGATCGGGTACGTGCCGAGGAACAACGGCAGGCCGCTGCGGATCGACGCGGCCACCAGTCCCCACGCGGCGGCGGTGTTGCCGGTGATGTTGGCGTACTCACCCGGTGCGAGCACGGCGGGCCTCACCTCGTAGGAGGACTCGAACAGCTCCGCCGTCTCGCCGAAGTGGTAGCCGGCCTTGAAGGCCCGCTGGTTGGCCTCCAGGATGAGCTCCTTGCCGACGTACTTCTCGGCGATCCACTCGAGGGTCGGCTCGACCGGACGCGTGTAGAGCCAGCTGATGAGCCCGAGGGCGAAGAAGTTCTTCGAGCGCTCGGCGTCGCGCGGCTTGACCCCGATCTCCTTCGACGACTCCGTGGTGATGGAGGTCATGGGGACCTCGTACACGGTGAACGCCGAGAGCGAGCCGTCGGCCAGGGGGTCGGACTCGTAGCCGGCCTTGGTGAGGTTGCGGTCGTCGAATGCGTCCGAGTTGACGATGATGGTTGCGCCCTGGGGCAGGGCCGCCACGTTGGCCCGAAGGGCGGCCGGGTTCATCGCCACCAGGACGTTGGGCGAGTCGCCCGGGGTCGAGATGTCGTGGTCCGAGATGTGGACCTGGAACGCGGACACGCCGGCCAGGGTCCCGGCCGGGGCCCGGATCTCGGCGGGGAAGTCGGGAAACGTGGCCAGGTCATTGCCGAAGAGGGCGGACGAGGTGGTGAAACGGTCCCCCGCCAGCTGCATCCCGTCGCCGGAGTCGCCCGCGAAGCGGATGACCACCCGGTCGATCAACTGGTGGTGCGTCGGCTCGATCGTGGTGTCGGACACCTTGCTCCTGTTCGTGCTGCTCTACCGCGTCTGCGCGCCGGTCGGACCGGTGCCGTTGCCGTGCCAACGGCCCGCCGCCGGGCCCCGGACACGAGGACGCGCCGCACTCGACGGGCCCCAGAAGACACTACCGCCGCGCGCCCCGAGGGCAGGACGACCCCTCGGATCAGGCCACGGTGACCTGGGCGTCGAGGTAGACGTCCTGGATGGCGTGGATGAGCGTGGCACCCTCGTCGGTGGGACGCTGGAAGGCCTTGCGGCCCACGATCAGGCCGGCACCACCCGCACGCTTGTTGACGACGGCGGTGCGCACGGCCTGGGCGAGATCGTCGGCCCCCTTGGACTCGCCACCGGAGTTGATCAGCGGGATCCGACCGGCGTAGCAGTTCACGACCTGCCACCGGGTGAGGTCGATGGGGTGGTCCGTGGTGAGTTCGCTGTAGACGAGCGGGTCGGTCTTGCCGAACTTGAGGGCGGTGTAGCCGCCGTTGTTCTCCGGCTGCTTCTGCTTGATGATGTCGGCCTCGATCGTGACGCCGAGGTGGTTGGCCTGTCCGGTGAGGTCGGCCGACACGTGGTAGTCGGTGTCGCCCTGCTTGAACGCCGGATTGCGCAGGTAGCACCACAGGACGGTGAACATGCCCAGGCGGTGGGCCTCGGCGAATGCGTGCGAGACCTCGACGATCTGGCGGTCGGCACCCTCGGAGCCGAAGTAGATGGTGGCTCCCACGCCCACCGCGCCCAGGTCGGCGGCCTGACGGACCTCGGAGAACATGATCTGGTCGTAGGTGTTCGGGTAGTTGAGGAAGTCGTTGTGGTTCAGCTTGACGATGAACGGGATCCGGTGGACGTAGCGGCGGGCCACGATACCGAGCCCGCCGAGGGTGGTGGCGATGGCGTTGCAGTCGGCGGCGATGGCCAGGTCGCACAGCCGCGCCGGGTCGAAGTAGGCCGGGAACTTGGCGAAGCTGGCGGCGGCCGAGTGCTCGATCCCCTGGTCGACCGGGAGGATCGACACGTAGCCGGTGCCGGCCAGGCGTCCCGTGTTGTAGAGGGTGCCGAGGTTCCGGAGCACGGTCGGCGAGCGATCGGAGTCCCGGAAGATCTCGTCGAAGACGTCGGGGCCCGGCAGGGTGAGGTGCTCGGACGGGAAGGCGGTGGCTCGGTGGTTGAGCAGGGCGTCAGCCTCGTCGCCGAGCAGTTGTTCGAGGTTCATGGCGGCGTAGCCTACCGGGCGCCGCGGGGCCTGTTCGGCGTCCGGCGGGGGCGGGGCGGCGGGCCGAGGGACTCGAGGCGGGCGGCCACGTCGTAGGCCTCGGGGTCGGCCACCTGCACCCGCAGGAAGAGCTCGCGTGCCTTGGGAATGTCGCCCGAGCGCTCCATGAGATCCCCGAGCACGTACCACTGGCGCAGGTGCCGCTCCGCGGGGTTCTTCACGAGACGCCCTGCGCCGGCGTCCACCAGGAGGCGGACCGCGCCGTCGAGATCGCCGAGGTCGGCACGGGTGCCGGCCAGGACCAGGCGGCCCTCGGACAGCACCTCAGTGTCGGGCGAGCCCTTGCGCAGTTCCTCGAACAGGGCCTCCACCCGCTTCGGTCGGCCGAGGGCGCGATGGCAGTCCATGCGCACGGGATGCTGGTCCACCGAGCCGGTCAGGGCGGCGAACCTCTCGAGGTTGGGCAGGGCGGCCTTCCAGTTCCCCTGGTGATACTGGCTCAGTCCGAGGAGCTCGAGCGCTGACGGTGCAGTGGGGACGGCCTCGACCACGGTACGGAGGATCCGGGCGGCATCGCGATAGCGCTCCCGCTGGTAGGCGCCGATGCCGGCGGCCATGCGCTCGCTGACGCGGTCCCGGAGGAAGTTCCAGTCGGGTCCGGCTGCCGTGGCCAGCTCCTGTGCGATGTCGGCCGGGAGCTCCTCGGGCTCGCGCACGATCCGATGGGCCGGGGGGCGGGACCGCTCGACCGGTGGTCCGGACCGGTCGTCGACCCGCACGAACTGCTCCGGCACGAACTCGTCCGTCCGGGTGCGCTTCCGGCGACGCCCTTCAGGCGTGTCGTCGTCGGGGCCGTGCTCGACCCCGTCGCGCACGGTGCTCGCCCCACGACGGGCAACGCTGCCCCAGCCCTTACGGACGACCTGGCCCCTGTTCGGCCGGCCGTCGGGCCGGTCACCGTAGGAACCGCCGTCGTCTGCGCTGCGTCGTGCCGGGGGACGACCGGAGGGACGCCCCCCCGATGAGGTGCCGGCCCGGTCGGGACGGGCCGACGAGGATCCGCTCGCGGACCCGTCGCGCCGCGGCGGGCGCCCGGAGCCGCTCGACTTGAACGAGCCGGTGGGGCGACCAGCGCCGGAACCGGAGGGGCGACCAGCGCCCGAGCCCCTGGGCGCGCCACCCTTACCGGAGCCGCCCTTGGCCGGCGGGCGACCGGACGTTCCGCCGGAGGGGCGACCCGACGAGGAGCGCTGCCCACCGCCCGGGGTGCGCGGGCGCGGCTGACCAGAGGGAGTGCTCGGCGACATGCCCCCACTCTACCTGGGCAGGGGCGCGTCACCCGGGCCAGGGTGCCGCCGACCCCGGGGGGCAGCCGTCCTCTACCCTGGTCACGGCGTCGCACTCGGACGCCGTCGAACCTCCATGACGCGACGAGCCCACACCCACCGCACCCGCCTCGCCGTTCCGGTGGCCGTGGTCCTGATTGCCTTGTCGGCGGCGGCCTGCAGCGGCGCCTCCGCCACCCGCCCGACCGGTACGTCGCATCCGACCGTCGGACCCGAGGCCGGCGTGACCTCCCACTACGGCAGGGTCGTCGGCCGACCGGGCCAGCCGACGACCCTGGCCGCCGAGGCGGCCACCCGTTCCTACGCGGTCCAGGTGCAGGCGGCCACGGCGGCATTCGTCGCCTCGATCGGCGCCCTCCGGGCCGACATCGCCGGGGGGAACATGGCAACCGCCCGCACCGATGAACTGGACGCCCAGGCCGACTACGACGCCTTCCGGGACCTGGAGCGCGGCAACTCGGTCAATGCCTCCACGCTCGATGAACTCGACACCGACGTCGTCCCCGGCGAGACGTTCGGGGGCCTGCACGCCGTCGAGCGGGACCTGTGGTCCGGAGGGCCCGCCGCGGCCGATGCAGCCGCACTGGCCGCCCAGGCACCCGTCGCCCAGTACCTCCTCTCCCACCTCCGACTCGGTCCCGAGGCCATCGCCTCGGTGGCCGTCGACCAGTTGGACTGGGTGGTCGACACCGCCCTCCCGTACAGCCAGGAACTCTCGTCCCACCTCGGCCTGGTCGACGTGGCCGGCACCGTCGACGCCGCCCGCCAGGCGTTCGGCGACGTGGCACCCCTCGCCCGGCTGGTGGCTCCCGGACTCACCGCAACCGTGACGTCCGACCTCGCCACCCTGGAGGTCGACGTGACGGCCCTCGGACCGCCCCGGACGACACCGGACATCTCGGTGACGCCCGCGCAACGGCTCGCCGTGTCGCAGCAGCTCGATGCCACCGCCTCCACGCTGGCCCGGCTCACCGCCGAACTCACCCCGTACGGCACGGCAGGAGCGCCCTCGTGACCCGCCGGCCCGGCGCCATCTCGCGGCGCCAGATGCTGGCCGGGTCCGGCCTGGCCACGGCCGCCGTGGTGGCCGCCGCCGGCGCGGGGCCCACGGCCGCGGCGGCGGCCACGTCGGGCACGCCGGGCACGACCGAGCCGTTCCACGGCGAGCACCAGGGTGGCATCGTCACCCCGGAACAGGCCCGCATGGTCTTTGCCGCCTACGACGTCAGCGACACCGGCCGGGCCGGGTTGGCCGCGCTCCTGGCCACGTGGTCCGCGGCAGTCGAACGGATGGCGGCCGGCCAGGCGGTCGCCGGCCCCGCCGACCCGTTCGCGCCGCCTGCCGACACCGGTGAGGCCCTCGACCTGCCTGCGGCACGGCTCACCCTGACCCTCGGCTACGGCCCGTCACTCTTCGACGACCGGTTCGGCCTGGCCGCGCGCCGGCCGGCGGCACTCGCCGAGCTCCCGGCGTTCCCGGGAGACGCGCTCGACCCGGCCCGCACGGGTGGTGACCTCTGCGTCCAGGCGTGCGCAGACGACGCCCAGGTGGCGTTCCACGCCATCCACAACCTGACCAGGCTCGGCCTCGGGACCGTCACGCTGCGCTACCTGCAGGTGGGATTCGGGCGGACGGCCTCCGCCGGCGGGTCGACGGCCACGCCACGCAACCTGCTCGGGTTCAAGGACGGCACGGCCAACCTGGACCCGACCGATGCCCGTGCCATGGACTCCTTCGTCTGGGTGGACGGGTCGGGCGACCAGAACTGGATGCGGGGCGGCTCCTACCTCGTGGCCCGCCGCATCCGCGTCCACCTCGAGGCATGGGACCGCAGCACGCTGGGCGACCAGGAGCGGACCATCGGGCGGTCCAAGCCGAGCGGCGCGCCGCTCGGCTCGTCCAACGAGCGCGACCCGCTCGACCTCCGTGCCCTCGACGACTTCGGCACGCCACTGGTCCCCGAGGACGCACATGTCAGGGTGGCGGCACCGGTCACCAACCACGGGGCCGCCCTGTTGCGGCGCGGCTACAGCTTCGTCGACGGCATGGACCCGACGACCGGCGAGCTCGACGCCGGCCTGTTCTTCATGTGCTTCCAGAAGGACCCGAGGTCCCAGTTCGTGCCCATCCAGCAGCGGCTCGCCGGACAGGACGCCCTGACCACCTATCTCGAGCACACCGGAGGTGGCGTGTTCGCCTGTCCGCCGGGGCCCGGCCCGGACCGCCCCTGGGGCCACGGGCTGGTGTGACCGGCCGGCACGACGGGTGACCAACGGCTCTTGGCCGGGGCGACCGCGTGGGTCAGGCTGACGGCATGCGTCGACTCCGTGCAGCTCTGCTCGTGGTGCCTGTCGTGACCCTGGCCGCCGGGTGCGGCTCCGCCGGTCACACCACCCCGACGACGACGCACACGACGACGCGGACCACCCGGGCACCCTCGACCTCGACGACCGGCGCGCACGGCACGACGACCACGGCACCTCCTGGGCTCACCGTCCAGGTGACCGCCAGCCCGTCCGTCATGACGGTCGGGACACCCGTCGTCTTCACGGTGACCATCCGTGGACCGGGGGTGCTGTCCGGCGAGGACGTCCACTTCGGCGACGGCGGGACCACCGGGGCCAATGCCGGCATGGTCCCCTGTGGCCAGACCGCACGGGCCGATGCCACCCGGACCTACACCCACGCCTACCTGGCATCCGGAACGTACCGGTTCACCGATGCGGTGTCCGTGATCGGGCCACAGCCGACCTGCACGTCCGAGGACGTCACCGGCAGTGCGACCGCCACCGTGGCCGCTCCGGTGAGTTCCGCCACGGCCGACGGAGCCTTCCTGTCACCCACCAGGAACCTGGCCTGTGAGATCGCCCAGAACCCCAGCAGTCAGGTGCGCTGCGTCTCGTTCGCGCCCCCACTGCTGGTGACGATGACGACCGACGGCACCCTGACCCGGTGTACGGGCAGTTCCTGCGAGCTCGGCAACCCGGCATCGGACACACCGGTGCTGGCCTACGGCGCAGCTGTCGGGAACCCTGAGTTCCTCTGCCTGTCGACGACCGTCGGCATCACCTGCACGGTCCCGGAGGGGCGGGGCTTCACCATCTCGAGGTCCGGGGTCACCACCGTCGGAAGCTGACATGTGGCGTCCCCCTCCCCGATGATCCGGCTTCCAGCAGTCCCGAGCCGACTCGGCAGGTGGGGTCCCGTGCCATGGCCGACTGGTCGACGATCCCCTCGATCGCCACCGCCGGCGGCACGCTGGTCCACGCCGCGGCCACGTTCTCGGCGGTCCGGTCCTCCAACAGGACGGCCGAGATCACCGAGTAGGGTCCGCTCGCCAACACCGCCAACATCGCCAACCGGCAACCCTTCACGGTCGACCTCCTCTACGGCGACCAGCAGGGTGGACAGAGCACGATCAGCCGATTCACGCTCCTGCCCGCCGACGACGAGGGCTGGTACCTGCGGGCCGTCCGACACCGCACTGTCCACGGACCGGATCCACGCTGAGTTCGTCCCGCTGGGCGTTACCCCCGGAAGGGGGCTCAGGCCGATCCGGAACCGGGCCCGGACGCGAAGAAGCCCCCCGCAGAGCGGGGGGCTTCTTCAGAGAAATCCCGGCGGCGTCCTACTCTCCCAGGGGGCTACCCCCCAAGTACCATCGGCGCTGACAGGCTTAACTGCCGTGTTCGGAATGGGAACGGGTGTATCTCTGTCGCCATGGCCACCGGAAACTGTGCGCCCTCGAGCCGAGGTACAAGACCCCGAAGGGTCGACCTCAAGGCCCGGTGTGACCCCAATAGGGTCACCCTGAGCGTTCCATAGCGAGCACGAGCAAGTTCCCAAGCCCTCGGCCGATTAGTACCGGTCAGCTGAATGCGTTACCGCACTTACACTTCCGGCCTATCAACGTGGTCGTCTGGCCACGGGCCTTACCAGGTTAACCCTGTGGGAGAT
>PLRX01000139.1 GCA_003164095.1 Acidimicrobiaceae bacterium
CCGGCATGACCGGCCGGGGCCGGGCAGGGGCCCTTTCCGGTGGTCCGACCGGGTGGCCCATGGGAGGGCGGACCCCTCAGCTGCCCGCGCCTTCCGTGTCGGCTTCCCGTTGTGACCGTTGGAGTAGGCGTGGCGCTCGATCCAGTGGCAGTGGACTCAGCGAACCGTGTCGAGCTGAACCGAACCGGGCCGTTCGGAGCGGCACACCGCCGCCGTGCGGCGCTCGGTGTGCGGAAAACGAACGTCACCCTCGGACTGAGGAACGTCACGCCGGGCTCAACGTCACCTTCTGCTGGTCAGCGGGTTGTAAGTCACACACCGGCCCCTTGGCCGTCAAGGTCGACGCTCCGAGGCGCCGGCTCGGATGGTGACCCTCCGGGCACAGCTCGTTCCTCGCCTCACCATCCGGCCTTCGCTTCTCACTCTCGCTGTGCTCGCTCCCTTGACCGCCGGTGCCGGCGTGGGAAATCGGCGTTCACCGATTGATGTCGGGCCAAGCGGGGCGAAAAGCGCCCCACCCGGCATCAACCGAAAAGGAGAAACACCATGGCAACCATCACCGCAGTCACCGTGGCAGGCAACCTGACCCGCGATCCGGAGATCCGCTACACCCGGGAGGGCCAGGCCACCACGTCCCTGTCCGTCGCCGTCAACCGTCGGTGGCAGGACAAGGACACCAAGGAGTGGGAGGAGTCGGTCTCGTTCCTCGACGTCGTCTGCTGGAGGGACCTGGCCGAGAACGTCGCCCTCAGCCTGACCAAGGGCAGCCGGGTGCTCATCTCCGGTCGCCTGGAGCAGCGGAGCTGGGAGACCGACGCAGGTGAGCGCCGGTCCAAGGTCGAGATCGTGGCCGACGACATCGGGGCCAGCCTCCGGTTCGCCACNNCGAGTCCACACCGGTCTAACCGCCTGGCTGATCGAACGGGTGGGGCCGGTGATCCGGTCCCACCCGATGGTCGCATGCGCAGGATGCTGACAGTGATGCCCCGGCCTCGAGCCGGGGCATCACTGTGTCCCGGGATGGAACGTCGTCTGCCCGATCCAGCCTCCCCCCGGTCCTCCCACAGCCACCCGGCCAGGTGTCGTCGGTGCCGCTGACGATCGAGACGGTCACGCCGGGCATTGAGCCCGCCATGACCGCCATCCATGCCCACGTAGGTCGGCTGCGCCGGAGCGGTACAGACCACTCACACCCGTGCACCAAAGGGTGCGGTTCTCGCCCTGTGGGCGAGATGGCAGCCCATCCGCATCGACATCCTCCCTGGTAGACGGGATGAAACGGGTGAGGGTGACGTTGAAGGTGACGTTGATCCGGACCATGGAGGCATGGACGGCCACGCACCCACACCACGAACCGCACCTCCATGCTGTCCATAGGGAAGCTGGGCGTAGCGGGAGGCGCGGACTACTACCTGGACAAGGTGGCCAACAGCGTCGACGACTACTACCTCGGCCGGGGTGAAGCGCCGGGGCAGTGGGTCGGACAGGCGGCCACGGCGTTGGGACTGACCGGACAGGTCGACCCGGAGGAACTCAGGAACCTCCTCGCCGGGAAGTCGGCGGTCGGTGAGGCCCTGGGTCTCCAGGTGCAGCCCGGACGCCGGCCCGGCTACGACCTCACCTTCTCGGCGCCGAAGGGCGTGTCGCTGCTGTGGGCGTTCGGAGCGGCCGACGTCCGTGACGCCATCTCCACCGCCCATGACCTTGCGGTCGCCTCGGTCATCGATCAGCTTTCTACCGAAGCCTGCTTCGCCCGTCGAGGTCATGGCGGGGCCGAGCTGGTCGAGGCCAACGGCTTCATCGGCGCCGCCTTCCGACACCGCACCAGTCGGGCCGGGGACCCCCAGCTCCACACGCACGTGGTGGTACCCAACCTGGTGCAGGCCGCAGACGGCCGGTGGTCAGCCCCCGACGGCCGACACCTCTTCGCCTGGAAGATGACCGCTGGAGCGCTCTACCGGTCCGCCCTGCGGGCCGAGCTGGCGCCGCTCGGCCTCGCGTGGGACATCCGGCGCAACGGCCTGAGTGAGTTGGCGGACGTCCCGAAGACGATCCTCAGGGCCTTCTCGAAGCGCCGGGTCGACATCGAGGCAGCGATGGACGCCCGGGGGACGGCCTCCCAGAGGGCGGCCGAAACCGCCGCGCTCGACACGCGGCAGGGGAAGCCAGCAGGTGGCTCCCAGGTCGACGTCTTGCGCGAGGGATGGTTGGAGCAACTCGTAGCCATCGACCTCCCCGACGGCGCGGGCGGCACCCGGCCGGCCGGTGTCGACGACCTGACCGCAGCCTTGGGGCGTGAAGCCTCTACTGCACCGGATCCAGCAGCAGTCGAGGAGGTCTTCCGGGCCTTGGCGGGGGACCAGGGGGTATCGCTCGATGACTGGGAGATCGACGAGCAGCATCTCGCCGACTCCGGTGCCCCAGGTGCCCGAGTGCTGCCCGTCACCCTGCTCGGATCGAGCTTCTCCCGGCGAGACGCCATCGGTGCGGTGGCCAGGGCATTCGACGTCACCCCCGTCGAGGCAGTGGCGCTGACGGCCAGGTTCCTCGATCGGGACGGAGTGGTGCGGATCCTGGCTGATCGCGATCTCGATCCGACCCTCGAAGATGTGGGTGCCGGCACCGAGCGCATCCGTACCCGGTCCGGTCACGTCGTGCCGGCCACCAGCGGCGACCGGCGGTACACGACCACCGAGCTGCTGGCCGCCGAGGAGCGGATCGTCGCTTCGGCCACCGACCGCGTCGGTGCGGGATGCGCACAGGTGGGAACTGCCACGGTCGACGAGATCCTCGCTCGCCACGGTCACCTGGACGGTGAGCAGGCGCACGGGGTCCGCCAGCTCCTCACCTCGGGCAACGGCTACGACCTGGTGATCGGGCAGGCCGGAACCGGCAAGTCGACCATGCTCGGAGCCGCCCGGATCGGGTGGGAGGAGGCCGGCTTCCGGGTCATCGGCACCGCCGTGGCGGCACGGACGGCCGCCGACCTCGAAGGAGGC
>PLRX01000148.1 GCA_003164095.1 Acidimicrobiaceae bacterium
CCCGAGGAGCACCCACCTACATGGCGAAGCGAGCACTGATCACCGGCGTCACCGGCCAGGACGGCTCCTACCTGGCCGAGCTGCTGCTCGACGAGGGCTACGAGGTCAGCGGCATGGTCCGCCGCTCGAGCACCATCAACTTCGAGCGGATCGCCCACATCCAGGACCGGATCAACCTGGTCGCCGGCGACCTCCTCGACGAGGTCTCCATGATCAACATCCTGAAGGAGATCCGGCCGCACGAGGTCTACAACCTGGCCGCCCAGTCGTTCGTGCAGACCTCCTGGAACCAGCCGGTGCTGACCGGTGAGACCACCGCACTCGGCGTCACCCGGGTGCTCGACGCCGTCCGCACCGTCGACCCCGGGATCCGCTTCTACCAGGCCAGCTCCTCGGAGATGTTCGGCAAGGTCCAGGAGGTCCCGCAGGTCGAGACGACCCCCTTCTACCCCCGCAGCCCCTACGGCGTGGCCAAGGTCTACGGCCACTGGATCACCGTCAACTACCGCGAGAGCTACGACCTCCACGCCTCGTCGGGCATCCTCTTCAACCACGAGTCGCCCAGGCGCGGCCTCGAGTTCGTCACCCGCAAGGTCACCCACGGCGTGGCCCGGATCGCCGCCGGTATCGACCAGACGCTCGCCCTCGGCAACCTCGACGCCGAGCGGGACTGGGGTTTCGCCAAGGACTACGTCCGTGCGATGTGGCTGATGCTCCAGCAGGACCAGCCCGACGACTACGTCGTCGCCACCGGCGAGACCCACTCGGTCAAGGAGCTTGTCGAGCTGTCGTTCGCCGCCGCCGATCTCGACTGGGAGAAGCACGTGGTCATCGACGAGCGCTTCCTGCGCCCGGCCGAAGTGGACCTGCTCATCGGTGACCCGGCCAAGGCCGAGAAGACCCTCGGCTGGCACCGCGACGTCGACTTCCCGAAACTGGTCCAGATGATGGTCGAAGCCGACCTGGCCCTGGTGAAGAGCCAGCAGGCCTAGCGGTTGGTCATGGCCGTCCTGGCGGCGATCCACGCCGACCCGCTCGGCCTCCTGGTCGCCTTCGGCGCCGGGATGCTGTCGTTCATTTCGCCGTGCGTGCTGCCGCTCGTTCCGGCCTACCTGTCCATGGTGTCCGGACTGTCGGCGGCCGAGCTGACGGCGTTGCAGGCCGGCCCCGCGCCGACGGTGGTCCCGGTCGCCCGACCCGTGCCCGTCGGTGGTGGACCGGTGGCCGTTCCCGACCCGTCGGATGGCGCGGTCCAGGGGGGCGGTAGCGGCACCGGCCCGTCGACGGCGACCGTCGACGGCGAGACGGCAGCGGGTCCGGACGCGGACGCGGAGGAGCTCAGGCGCCATCGGGGCCGACTGCTTCGGGGGATCCTGGCGTTCATCGCCGGCTTCACCGTCGTGTTCACGATTCTCGGCGCCTCGGCGTCGTCGCTGGGAAGGCTCTTCCTGACCCACCAGCACTCGCTGGAAGTCGTCTCGGGCGTCCTGATCGTCGCGTTCGGGGCCGTGCTGGTGGCCATGGCGGCCGGTGTCGCCCTCCCGATGGCGCTGTCGGGCGAGAAGCGGTTCAGCGTCCGTCCGTCCGTCCTCGGTGCGTGGGCCCCGCCGGTCATGGGCATGGCCTTCGCCTTCGCCTGGACACCCTGCATCGGGCCGGTGCTGGGGAGCGTCCTGGCCCTTGCCGCCGGCACCGGCGGTTCGGCCACCGGGGGGATCGCGCTGCTGCTGGCCTATTCGCTCGGATTGGGCGTCCCGTTCCTGCTCAGCGGACTGGCCTTCGGGCGGATGACCGACCTCCTGGCCCGGGTGAAGGGCCGTCTGCGCATCGTCGACCTGGTCGGCGGTGCCATCCTCATCGTCTTCGGCGTGCTGCTCCTGACCGGGAACGTCGATGTGGTCTCGGCCCACATCTCCACGTGGCTGCGTGACCTGCACCTGGGTCGGCTCTCCACCAGCTGAGGCTGTCGGCTGCGCCCGTGGGGGAGAGCCTCTCGGAACCCCCGTCTGGCTACGGCCCGTCCGCCCCCGTAGCATTGACGCCAAGCCCATGGCCCCCGCAGCTCTCCCTCCCCCTGCAGTCTCCCTCCGCGACGCGGTCGCGCTCTCGGGTCGGTTCCCGCTCCTGGCGGGAGTCGACCTCGACGTGGCCGTGGGTGAGACCGTCCTGGTCGAAGGCCCGAACGGTGCCGGGAAGACCAGTCTGCTGCGCGTCTGCGCAGGCCTCGTCCCCCTCGCCTCCGGTCACCTCTCGATTCTCGGGCTCGACCCGACCCGCAACCGCGTGGGCGTCCGGCGCCGGGTGGGCCTGCTGTCGCACGCCTCCCACCTCTACGACGACCTGACCGTGCGCGAAAACGTGCGGTTCGCCGTGCGGGCCGCCGGCGGTGACGTGGCCCGCATCGACCCGGCGCTCGAACGCTGGGGACTGGTCGGACGACTGGCCAAGACCTCGGCGGGCAAGCTCTCGGCCGGCCAGCGCCGACGGGTCGCCCTGGCGGTGTTGACCGCCCGCTGGCCCGAGCTGTGGCTCCTCGACGAGCCCCACGCCGGCCTCGACGCCTCGGCCCGCCTGCTGCTCGACCAGGCCGTGCGCGATGCGGCGGCCAGCGGCGTCACGGTGCTCATCGCCAGCCACGAGTCGGGACCGGTGGAGGACCTGGCCGGCCGGGCCGTGACCGTGACCGGCGGGAGGGTCACCGGGCAGCGGACCCTCGCCCCGACGGCCGCCACCGCCACATCCCCCATCCCTGCCGCCCCCACCTCTGCTGTTCCGCCCGCCGGCGACCCGCAGGCCGTGGGCCGGGTCGTCGGCCAGGACGCTCCGACGCCCGTGAAGGGACCGGTGGCCCATGTGGCGTGACGCCGCCCTGGTGGCCGGTAAGGACCTGCGCATCGAGGGTCGATCCCGGGTCGCGCTCTCCCAGGTCGCACCGTTCGGGATCGTGGCCCTGGTGCTCTTCGCCTTCGCCCTCGGTCCGGATCGGGAGACCATGGCCAAGGGCGCTCCGGGCCTGTTCTGGGTCGCCGTCCTGTTCTGCACGGTGCTGGCCATCCAGCGCAGCGTGTCGGTGGAGTCGTCCGACGGCGCCCGTGACGGCCTGCGCCTGTCGGGCATCGATCCCGCCGGCCTCTATCTCGGCAAGGCCGTCGCCGTGGCGGCCCAGCTCATCGTCCTCGAGGCGCTCCTGGCTGTCGGCGTCGTCCTGCTCTACGGCGCGCACATCGAGGTGCCGTGGATGATCGCCGTCTCGTGCTTGCTCGGCACGATCGGCCTGGCCGCGACGGGGACCCTCTACGGCGCGCTGTCGTCGGGTCTACGGGTGCGCGAGACGCTGCTCCCCTTCCTGCTCCTGCCCATCGCCGCTCCCGTGCTGCTGGCCGGCACACGGATCTGGCAGGCCGCCATGGCCGGCGGCACGCCGTCCGACGGCACGCAGTGGCTCCGGCTCCTCGTCGTATTCGATGCCGTCTACCTCGCCGTCGGCGTGGTCCTCTTCGGCCCCATCCAGGAGACGGCGTGACCCACGACCTGACCACCACGCCCCTCGAAGGCCCGGCTGCCGCCCATCCGTACTCCGGCGCCGCCACGAACACCCGGGTGAGCCCGCCCCCGTCGCCCTCGACCACCGCACGTCGCACGGAACACATCATCGGGCTCCTCGCACTCGTGGGTACGGCGGCCACCGTGTGGCTCGGCATCTGGGTCACGCCTCCGGACAAGGTCCAGGGCGACCTGGTGCGCCTGGTCTACATCCACCCGGGCGTGGCCTGGGTGGCCCTCTACCTGGCCTTCGGGTTGGCCGCGGTGTCGACTCTCCTCTACCTGTGGCCCCGGACCCGTTCGCTGTTCTGGGACCGACTGGCCGCCGCCGCCGTCGAGGTCGGTGTGATCTTCAACATCTGCACCCTGGTGTCCGGCTCCATCTGGGGTAAGCCGACCTGGGGCGTCTGGTGGGCATGGGACGCCCGCCTGACGAGCACGGCCGTGCTGCTGGTGCTCTTCCTCGGCTACATGGCCCTGCGCCGGGTCCCGGCGGAGCCCGAGGTGCGTGCCCGCCGCAGCGCGTTCGTGGCGCTGTTCGCGGCGATCGACATCCCGATCATCCATTTCTCGGTCGACTGGTGGAACACCCTGCACCAGGGGGCCACCGTGCTCAACGCCAACCTGTCGCCGACGATCCACGGCTCGATGGCGTGGACCCTGCTGCTGGGCTTCGTGGCCCTCACCCTGGTCTTCGTCTGGATGCTCCTGGTCCGGTACCGGATCGGGGCCATCGAGGACTGGCTCGCCGCCAACGAGCTCGACCTCGCCCTGGCCGAGCGTCAGGCCGAAGGGGTGGCGGCGAGTCGCGTGGCGTCCGACCCGGGCCCCGCCGGCGGCTCCCCGACGGACCGGGTGGGGGTGGCCTGATGCGCTACGTCATCGCCGGGTACATCTTCGTCCTCGGACTCCTCGCCCTCTACGCCGTCGCGCTGGTCTGGCGCCGTCGGCGTCTCGTGCGCGCCGTCGCCCGGGTGACCGGGCCGGACGTCGCCGTCGTCGTCGTCGGCGGTAACGGCAGCCCTGGCGCATCAACCGTGGCCGGCGCTCCCGTATCGACCGGCGCCACGACCCCGCAGGCGGAGGCATCGTGACGACGGCACCTCCCGCTCCTGCTGCGCCGAGCGACGCCGGCCCGGACGCCGGACCGCCGGAGGGCCCGCGGCCCGCCGTCGTCACGCGCAGTCATACCATCCGGTACGTGGTGGTCGGCCTCGTGCTGGTCGGTGTACTGGTGTTCCTGTTGGTGAAGGGCCTCGGCTCGGCGCTCGACTTCTACCTGCCGGCCGATCAGGCCATGGCCCAGAAGGCGACGCTCGGCGACAAGACCTTCAACCTGGAGGGCGTGGTGGCGCCCGGGTCGATCCACGCCACCACGGAAGGGGTCGACTTCGTCGTCGCCTCCGGTGACGTCCGCCTTCCGGTTGCCAACACCGGGAGCCCGCCCCAGCTGTTCCAGGCGAACATCCCGGTGATCGCCGTGGGGCACTTCTCAGGCGACTCCTTCGTGTCCGACCAGATCCTCGTCAAGCATTCCTCGACGTACATCGCCGAGTACCCGCAGCGGGTCACGGCGCCGAACGGCACCAAGCGGTGACGACCGGGACGGACCACGCCGCGGCCGGCCGCGGTCCACGGTGAACGGCACCCTCGGCCACACCGGCGTCCTGCTCGCGTTCGCCGCGGCAGTCGTCGGGACCGTCGTGCTGCTGGTCGCCCTCGTCCGGCCGCGCCCAGGCGGTCTGCGGGCCGCCCGGATCTACGCGCCGCTGATCCTGCTCGGGGGCGTCGTCGCCGTGGTGGCCATGCAGCGGGCACTGATCACGCACGACTTCTCGCTCACGTACGTGGCCGACAACAACAGCCGATCCACCCCGCTGCTCTACTCGATCACCGGGATGTGGTCGGCCCTGGCGGGCTCGATCCTCCTGTGGGGGATCATCCTCGGGATCTACGTGACGGCGATGGTCTGGCGGTTCCGCAGTCGGGCCGACGACCAGCTCGTGGCGTGGGCGACGCTCGTCATGTACGTCGTGTGTGCATTCTTCTTCGGCCTGATGCTGGGGCCGGCCGACCCGTTCACCCACGTGAGCGGTGCGATACCGACGAACGGGCTGGGACCAAATGTCCTGCTCCAGGACAACCCGCTCGTCCTGTTCCACCCGCCCATGCTCTACCTCGGCCTGGTCGGGTTCACCGTCCCCTTCGCCTTCGCCGTGGCGTCGTTGGTGACAGGACGGGTCGACGAGGACTGGCAGGGCGAGACCCGGCGCTGGACCCTGTTCGCCTGGACGTTCCTGACCATCGGCATCGTCCTCGGCGCCTGGTGGTCGTACCAGGTACTCGGGTGGGGAGGGTTCTGGGCGTGGGACCCGGTGGAGAACGCCTCGCTCATGCCGTGGCTGGTCGGAACCGCCTACCTCCACTCGGTCATGGTCCAGCAGCGGCGCGGCCTCCTGCGAGTGTGGAACCTGTCCCTCGTCATCGCCACGTTCAGCCTGACCATCCTGGGCACCTTCCTGACGAGGTCCGGTGTCATCCAGTCGGTGCACTCCTTCTCGGCCTCGTCGATCGGGCCACTCCTGCTGGGCTTCTTCGGTGTGGTCCTCGCCGTCGGCGTCGGACTGATCGCCTGGCGCGGTGACCGCCTCCGCTCGCCGGGCGGCATCGACTCGCCCCTCAGCCGGGAGGGAGCCTTCCTGGCCAACAACCTCCTGTTCGTGCTGTTCACCTTCGTCGTGCTCCTCGGCACCGTGTTCCCCCTCCTCTACGAGGCGGTCAACAGCGGTGCCCAGGTGGCCGTCGGCGCCCCCTACTTCAACCGCCTCGTCATCCCGATCGGCCTCGGGCTCCTGTTCCTGATGGCCGTCGCCCCCGCCCTCCCGTGGCGGAAGTCTTCCGCCGACGTGATGCGGGACCGCCTGGCCGTTCCCGCCGCCCTCGGGGTCGTGGTGGTGGTCGGCTGCGTGATCGGCGGGATCCACGGCATCGAGCCGCTCCTGGCCTTCGGCCTCGGGGCCTTCGCCGCAGCCTCGGCGGGCCGGGCCCTGGTGCTGTCGGTGCGGGGCGCCTGGCGTTCCGCACGTGGCGTCGGTGCGAGCACCGCCCGGGCCATCCTTGCCGGTTGGCGCGGGTTCGTCGGACGGGCGAACGGCGGCATGGTCGTCCACATCGGCGTGGTGTTCATCGCCGTGGGGCTCACGGCAGCGACCGCATTCGGCCAGCGGGGCACCCTCGTCCTGGCACATGGGGAGTCCGGCACGTTCGCCGGCCACACCGTCGAGTTCGTCGGTACCCGCGTGGTCCGGACGCCGTCCAACATCAGCCAGCAGGCGCTGCTGCGCATCGACGGGGGAGCGGTCTTCACCCCGGCCATCAGCCAGTTCGGGACCGGCACCCAGGCCGTCGGCACCCCGGCCATCGACTCGAGCGTGACCTCGGACGTCTACCTGACCATCAACTCGATCCCGGCGAAGGGTGGGTCGTGGACGTTCGGCGTGGTCGTCCAGCCGCTGGTCATGTGGCTGTGGGTCGGAGGCGCACTGATCGTGGTCGGGTCGATCCTGTCCGCCGTCCCCGGACGGCGCCGGCGTCCCACCGACCCCGTGTCCGCACCACTGGGGGCGGTTGCGCCGCCCGTCGTCCCCGAGCCCGAACTGGCCCCCGCCCCCGAGCGCGAGCCGGTCGGTGCGGGTGAGGCCCCGTGACCGGGGTCCTCCCGCCCGAGACCACCCCAGTGCCGCCACAGGCCCAGTCGACGCGGCGCCGCCACACGGCGCGATGGGCCGCGGTCGCGGTGCTGGTGGTAGCTGCAGGCCTCATCGCCGTGCTGGCCACCCGCCCGCCGGCCGACGTGTCGGAGGTGCAGAGCCCGCTGGTGGGCCAGCAGGCCCCACCGGTGCGCGGCCTCACGGTGGACGGCAAGGCATTCGCCCTGACGCGACCGCCGGGAACCTTCGTCGTCCTCAACTTCTTCGCCAGCTGGTGCGAGCCCTGCCAGACCGAGGGACCCGAACTCGTGCGCTTCGCTTTCGAACACCAGCAGACCGGTGACGCAAGGCTCGTGAGCGTCGTCTTCGACGACACCACGGCGGCCGCCCGCTCCTACCAGGCCACCCTCGGCGCCACCTGGCCCACCCTGGCTGATCCACGGGGCGTGATCGCACTCGGCTACGGGGTCAGGGCGCCGCCGTCGACGTTCCTGATCGCCCCTGACGGTCGGGTGGTCGCCTACATCGTGGCCCCGGTGACCGCCTCCGACCTCGACGGCCTCATCGCCCGGGCCAAGGCGACCGGCGCATGAGGTCCCGCCCGTTTCCCCTGTGGACCCTGCTCGGCGTGGTGCTGGTGGTGGCCTTGCTAGTCGGTAGTGGGGTGTTCACGTCGGCGCCGCCGACGACTGCCCAGCGCGCTGCGTCCATCGAGTCGGTCATCCGCTGCCCGAGCTGTGAGGACCTGTCCGTCGCCGACTCGAGTGCACCGACGGCAGTGACCGTGCGCGCCACGGTGCGCCAGCTCGTCGATCACGGTCTGACCGACAGTCAGATCGAGAGCTACCTCGTCGCCCGCTACGGGTCGGCCATCGTGCTGGACCCTCCGGCCAGCGGCTGGTCCAGCCTCGTGTGGGTGCTTCCCGTCGCCGGCGGGGTGGTCGCCGTGGCAGTCCTGGTAGCGGTCCTGGTCCGCCGCCGCCGGCGGGGTGGCACGGCGCTCGACGATGACGTGCTCGTGGTGTCGGCAGACCCGCTCGCCGTGGAGGAGCGGAGGCGGTTCCTGACCCAGTCGCTGGCCGACGCCGACGCCGAGTACCTGGCCGGCGACCTGTCCGATGCCGATTACCTGTCGCTGCGTCAGCGCGACTTGAACCGCCTGGCCGCCCTCGGTCCGTCACCCACGACGACGGTCCCCGCCGGTCCGGCGCCGGCGGTCGGCGCACTGTCGACCACCACGACGTCAGCGCTCTTGACCGAGGAGCGGACCGTCGCCGCGATCGGGGAAGACGAGCCCGGATCCAGGCACAGGGGCAGGAACAAGTGGTTCCTGATCGGCGCGATCGGCTGTTTCGTGGCCGCGCTGGCCGTCGCCCTGCCGCTGTTCTCGTCCCACCGTCTGCCGGGGCAGACGGCCACCGGCTCCGTGGCCCTGAGCCCAAGCCAGCAGGTCGGCCGGACGCTCGACCAGGCGGCCACCGTGGAGAACGAGGGTCAGCTGGGCCTCGCCGCCCAGCTCTACCAGCAGGTGCTGACCGCCCACCGCGGCAACGAAGTGGCGCTCGCACAGCTCGGATGGCTGGAGTACAGGATCGGCCAGCAGGGGTCCGACGCCACGCTCCTGTCCGACGCCCGGACCAAGCTGACCCAGGCGGTGGCCGCGGCACCGGGCGATTACGCCGCCCACCTCTACCTCGGGACACTGCTCCTGCAGCTCGACGGCAACGCCGCGGCTGCCGTGACGCAGTTCAACGAGTTTCTGGGCGACAGCCCGCCGCCGACCGTCGTGGCGCAGGCGGCGACGACCGTCCGCCAGGCCTACACGACCGCCGGGGTCCCGGTGCCGGCGTCGGTGGCAGGCTGATCCACTTCCCGAGGCTCGGTCCCGGCCGCTGAGCGGGAACCCTGCGGGGCCGACGGCCGCGAAGGCGTACGTCGACGGGTTCAGGGGGTGTGAGGCGTCGCCACGAGTTCCGCCACGGACTCCACGCCGACACACCCGGTGGCCCCGCTCCGCATCGCCGAGCATCCCCCCAGCCCCAGCCCCAGCCCCAGCCCCAGCCCCAGCCCCAGCCCCAGCCCCAGCCCCAGCCCCAGCACCAGCACCAGCACCAGCACCAGCACCAGCACGGGCTCAGGGTGTGAGCACCACCTTGCCGGTCACGGTGCGGTCGATCAGGCCGGTCATGACGGCTGCTGCCTCGGCGAGTGGTCGGGTGGCCGGCTCGGTCGGGTGGAGACTCCCCTCGGCAACCATCGCCATGAGTTCATCGGTGAGGGCCAGGTTTCCCAAGGGATCCTTGAACGTCCACCCACCCCAGTCCACGCCCACCAGGGTGCGATTGTTGAGTAGCACCTGGTTGGCCGGGATCGACGGGATGGGCCCCGACGCGAACCCGATCACGCAGAAGCGCCCGAGGTGGCGGGTGGCCCGGAGCGCCTGCTCGGCGTGCCGGCCCCCGACCGGGTCGACCACCACGTCGACGCCACCACCGGAGAGCTCGCGGGCCCGGGACTTCAGGTCCTCGTCCTCGTAGGCGATCGTCGCCTCGGCACCCATGGCCACGGCCGCATCGAGCTTGTCGGCAGTCGAGGCGGCGGCGATCACCCTGGCGCCGAGGGCGGTGGCCACGTCGATGGCGGCAAGACCGATCCCACCACCGGCCCCGAGGACCAGCACCCATTCGCCGGGAACGACGGCCGTCCGGCGCGTCAACGTGAACAGCATCGTGCAGTAGCTCTGGATCAGGGCGGCGGCCTGGCCGAGGTCGAGCGCATCGGGCACGGCCACCAGTGAGAGTGCCGGGGCGACCACGTGGGTGGCGAATCCACCCAGCCCGCAGAACACGAGGACACGGTCGCCGACCGACCAGTCGGTGACGCCGGGGCCGACAGCCGACACCGTGCCGGCCACCTCGCTGCCGGGAACGAAGGGGACCGGCGGCTTCAACTGGTAGCTGCCCTGGCAGATGAGCCCGTCGACGAAGTTGACGCCGGCTGCGGCGACGTCGATGCGCACCATGCCCTCGCCGGGCTCGGGGTCGGGTCGCTCCTCCACCACCAGGGTGTCGAGGGGACCGAATTCCTTGCAGACCACGGCGCGCATGGGGGTCAACCTACCGTCGGCGCCCGATGCCGGGGCGGTGGCCCCGGAGACGGGGTCCCGTGTCAACCGCGGGCAGGCCGGCTAGCGCAGGCCTCACCCGCCCCGCAGGCCCCGCAGGCCCCGCAGGCCCCCCACCACATCGCCGAAGGCGCCGGCGAATGCGTCGACGTCGATGTCGGTGGTCGACCAGCCGACGGACAGTCGCAGCGAGCGTTCGCCGTCCACGCCCATCGCCTCCAGCACGGGCGAGGGCTCGAGCGACTCCGACGAGCACGACGAGCCGGAGTGGACGGCCACCCCGGCCTGGTCGAGCCCGAGGAGGACCGGCTCCGCCTCGACCCCTGCCACGCCGAGGCAGAGGATGTGTGGCACCCGGTGCACCACGTCGCCGTAGGGGACGACGCCGTCGACGGCGATGGCCGCCTCCAGCAGCCGGCGGGTGGCGGCGCCGGCTGCGGCCGCCTCCGCGTCGATGCGGCCCGGACCGGACAGCGCCCCGGCTGCGGCGCCGAAGCCGACGGCACCGAGGACGTCCTCCAGGCCGGCCCGGCGACCACGTTCCTGCTCGCCACCGACCAGCAGCGGGTCGATGCGCAGTCCGCGGCGCACGACGAGGGCACCCACGCCCGCCGGTCCGCCCAACTTGTGCGAGGAGATCGACACCAGGTCGGCGTCGAGCGAGCCGAGGTCGAGCGGCACACGCCCGGCCGCGGCCACGGCGTCGACGTGCACCGGGATGCCGGCCCCGCGGCAGTCGGCCACGACGTCGACCACGTCCTGGAGGGTGCCCACCTCGTGGTTGGCGGCCTGGCAGTGGACGAGCGCCGCCGTCCGACCGTGGACGGAAGTACTCCGGCGGAGCGCCTCGCCGACGGCCGCCGCGGTGATCCGGCCCAGACGGTCGACGTCGATCTCCACCAGCGTGCCGAGGCGTGCCGAGGCGTCCCGCACCGCCGAGTGCTCGACTGCGGCGCAGGCCACCGGCGCACCACGGTCGGCGGACAGGATTCCCCAGACCGCCGAGTTGACGGCCTCGGTGCCACCCGAAGTGAGGACCACCTGACGGGGACGCACGCTGAACAGGGCGGCCACCTGGTCACGGGCGTCCTCGAGCGCGGCCCGGACCACGCGTCCCTCGGTGTGGACCCGGCCGGGATCGGCGGTGATGCCGAGCTCGGCCCACTCGGCCATGGCGGACCGGGCCTCAGGGCGCAGCGGTGTGGTGGAGGCGTGGTCGAGGTAGTGGCGTGCCACGGTCGGCGGTCAGACCACGGCGGCGCAGGCGTCGTCGCCCCGGGCACGGGAAGACGACAGGACCACCGGCACGGTGCCGGGTGCGTCCCCGCAGAGGCCGGCCAGCAGTCCCTTGACCATGCCCCGGTCGACGGCGCACAGCACCGGGTACTGGGATGCGGCGTCGCCGAAGGGACAGTTGTCGGCCACCACGGCGGTGGTCGTCCCCTGGTCCTCGGCGTGCGCGGCGAAACCGTGGGCGGTCAGCGTGTCGGCGATGGCATGCATGGCCGTGCGCAACGACCGCTGGCTGTCGGCCGGCGACATCTGCCCGGCCAGCCGGCGCCCGTACTCCTCGCCGACCCGCTCGGCCATCCCCTCGGCAGCATGCGGCCCCAGGATCTGCATCGCCTCCTGGAGGAGCAGCACCAGGAGGTCGTCCCGGCGGGTCAGCAGGTCCAGGGTGGGGTCGGGGCCGATTGCCCGGAAGCGCTTGGACGGCCGGCCGGCGCCCTGGCCATCGGGCCGCTCCCGTGTCACCTCGACGTAGCCGCCGGCCGCCAGACGCTCGAGGTGGTGTCGTGCGACGTTCGGGTGGAGTGAGAACCGGGCGGCCACCTCGGAGGCGGTCGCCCCCGGATTGGATCGGACGAAGAGGTAGATCTCACGCCGGGTCGGGTCGCCAAAGGCCGAGGTCACGGCGGTCACGGCTGCGGCGAATTGGCTGTCGGAATCGGAGGCACCGGTTGCCACGGGGGTGACCCCGCTGGTGGCCACATCGGCGACCACGGTGGGGGCCACGGGGCTGTCCGGGTCGTGCTGCACGTCCCCTAGTGTACCGGTGACGCCGAATTCCCCTCAGGAGAGCCCGCAATGTCGATCGACGAGTCCCAGGTAGCGGCAGCTGTCGCCCATGTGGATGACCCGGAACTCCGGCGCCCGCTGGGGGAGCTGGGCATGGTCGGGCGCATCGTGACCAGGCGCAGGAAGGCCACCGTGGACGTGGCTCTGCCGGTCGCCCAGTACCCGCAGGTCGACGAGCTGGTGGACCGGGTGAGGGCCGCCGTTGCCCGGGTCGACGGGGTCGACGAGGTCGTCATCGAGACGGTACTCATGGACGAGGAGACACGGGCCCGGTTGCGCATGCTGCTCCGGGGCGACGCCGTCGACGGCGGCACCATGCATGCCGCCGACGACGGCCACGGCCATGACCACGGCCAGGGCGGCGCACTCGGTCACGAGGAGGGCCGTCCCAACAAGTTCATGGAGCCCCGGTCGAAGACCCGGATCCTCGGGATCTCGTCCGGCAAGGGCGGCGTGGGCAAGTCCTCGGTGACGGTAAACCTGGCCATCGCCCTGCAGCGGGCAGGCTACGACGTGGGCATCCTCGATGCGGACGTGTACGGGTTCTCGGTGCCCAAGATGCTGGGGGTCCGGACCGATCCTCTGATCATCGGCGACCTCGTCGTGCCCCCGACCGCCAACGGTGTGCGCTGCCTGTCGATGGGCTTCTTCGTGGCCGACGACACCCCGGTCATCTGGCGGGGCCCGATGCTGCACAAGGCCCTTGAGCAGTTCCTGGTCGACGCCTACTGGGGCGAGCCGGACTTCCTCCTGATCGACATGCCCCCGGGCACGGGCGACGTGACGCTCTCCCTCGGCCAGTACCTCACCAAGACCGAGGTCTTCGTGGTGACCACGCCACAGCCGGCGGCCCAGCGGGTCGCGCAGCGCTCCGCCTACGCCGCCCGCAAGCTCAAGCTGGCCGTGCGTGGCGTGATCGAGAACATGAGCTGGTTCACCGGTGACGACGGGACCCGCTACGAACTGTTCGGCTCCGGTGGGGGGCAGCAGCTGGCCGACGACCTCGGCGTGCCCCTGCTGGGCAAGGTGCCCCTGGTGCCGGCCCTGCGCGAGGGTGGCGACGAGGGCGTGCCGATCGTCGTGTCCGACCCGGAGGGCGAGGCCGCGCAGGTCTTCGCCCACCTGGCCGCCACCATCGCCGGACTCGGTCCGGCCCGCGTCTACCGACGCGAACTCACCGTCCGCTGAACGGAGGCGGACACCGGCCCATCGCCGGCGGTGCTCAGTCCCACTCGCCCCGGGTCCGCGGCATGCCGCTCGTCCCGTCCGCGGTCGGCACCACGCCGAGCACCTGGTGCACGGCGATCCCGCCGTCCTCGAACCCGATCGCCGAGCCGGCCATGTAGAGCCGCCAGATGTCGGCCCGGGCCCGTCCGACCAACTCGACCGCCCGGTCCCAGTTGGCCTCGAGGTTGGCCACCCAGCAGCGAAGGGTACGGGCGTAGTGCTCGCGCAGCGACTCGACGTCGCGCACCTCGAACCCCGCCTGCTGCATGGCGAGCACGACCTGGCCGACGTCGATGAGTTCGCCGTCGGGGAACACGTAGCGGCCGATGAACGTCCGGTTGCCGAGGCGCGAGCCGCCGGGTGACGAGATGGCGTGGTTGAGCAGCCGTCCGGTCGGCCCTAGCAGGGAGCGCAGGGTGGCGAAGTACTGGGCGGTGCGTCCCGTGCCCACGTGCTCGAACATGCCGATCGACGAGATGGCGTCGAACTGCTCGCCCCCCAGGTCGCGGTAGTCCTGGTAGCGGATCTCCACGCGGGCCCCGAGGCCGGCCCGTCGGACCCGTTCGTTGGCCTTGTCGACCTGCTCGTGGCTGAGGGCGATGCCGACGACCTGTGCGTCGTGGTGCCGGGCGGCGTGGAGGGCCATCGAGCCCCAGCCGCAGCCGACGTCGAGCAGCCGTCGCCCGGGGGAACTGTCGAGGCCGAGCTTGCGGCAGATGAGCTCGTACTTGGCCGCCTGGGCCTCCTCGAGCGACGTGGCCGGGGTGACGAACCGGCCGCACGAGTACGTCCAACTCGGACCCAGCACCAGCTCGTAGAAGTCGTTGCCGACGTCGTAGTGGTGGCTGATGGCCCGCGCGTCCCGGGCCGGGGAGTGGATGCGGCCGGCAGGGCGTGCTTCCTCGGCCGGCGGTGGCGGAGGCGCACCCAGGGCGCCGAGGCGGCCGGCGGCCCGGACGGTGGCCAGCAACGTGCGGGGGTCGATCCGGCTGAGGTCCTTGGGCGATGCGTTCCGCAGAGCGGTCAGGACCTCGAAGATGTCGCCGTCGATGGACAGCTCACCGGCCACGAACGCCCGGGACAGCCCGAGCTCACCCGGGGCCCACAGGATGCGGCGGATGGCGTCAGGGGAGTGGACGTGCACAATTCCCACCGTGTTCTCCGGCCCGACGGCGCTACCGTCCCAGAACCGGAAGCCCACCGGGGCATTCCGGCCGACGAGTGCGGCGAGCACCGGGGCCAGGGCGGCGGCAGCACCCCCGTCCGTGGGCGCCGAACCGGAGGGGGGAGCCGATCCCCCGGCGGATGCCGGTGGCATCCTGCTGGCGTCTGGCTGATGCGGACCTGCATCCCGAGTGACCATGTGACCTCCTTCATCGGCGTTCCGCCCCGACGAGCCCATGGTAAAGAGTCTGGCACCGGATCCGTGCGCCGGACGCACGTCCGGACCGAACATGTGGCACGTCCGGACCACACATGTGGCACGTCAGGACCGCTCCCGAACCGCACCCGAGCACGGTCCGGGCCGGTTTCCGCCAGATGTCATGCTGGACCCGTGAAGACCGTCCTCAACATCCTGTGGCTCGTGCTCTGCGGCTTCTGGTTGGCTGTCGGCTACGTCGTGGCCGGCATCGTCATGTGCATCCTGATCATCACCATCCCCTTCGGGATCGCCAGCTTCCGACTGGCTGCCTTTACTCTGTGGCCTTTCGGGCGTGTCCTCGTCCCCAAGCCCGACGCCGGAGCCGGATCGTTCATCGGCAATGTGATCTGGTTCCTGCTAGCCGGCCTGTGGATGGCGATCGCCCACATCGTGACCGGCGTGCTGCTCTGTCTCACGATCATCGGCATCCCCCTCGGGCTGGCCGACTTCAAGCTGGCCGCCGCCACCATCGCCCCCCTGGGTAAGGACATCGTGGCCACCGACGACCCCCGGGCGATCGTCCGCCTCTGAGCGGGCCACAATGGCCGCACGGGTAACGGATCCGCTGGTCTGATCGTTATCTGAGGTGTAGACGCGAGTTCGGGCTGCCGGTCGTCCCCGGGCGAACCGGTCGCTTCCCGGCGCACGGAGGATCAGGAATCGGCGCCGACCAGTCGGCACCGGCACCGGTCCGCCGCCGTCCGGGCAGAAGGAGCGAGGGGCATGGGAGCACTGATGGTCCGTCGCCGGACCGGGTTGTCACGGAACGCGTGCGTCCTGGCAGCGGCGCGCGGCCACTACGAGGGCCTGAGCCTGCCCGGCCCGGTGTCCGCCGGGACCCGGTGGCACGCCCGTCTCGACGTCGTGGTCCTGCCGGGTGAGCTCCGCGTGGCCGGCAGCGGTGGACTCTGGCGGTACCTGGTGTCCGACATGGTGCTGGCCTCGGTGGCCCCCGACGGCGCCGGGGCCATCCGGGTGGACTTCCTCGAGGGGGATCCCCTCGTCGTCACGGTCCGTGACGGTGGCGCCTTGTTGGCCGCGCTGCGTCACCAGGTCGAGCAGTACGAGCGGGCAATCCGACATGACCGGCCCCTGACCGCCCGGTTGGTCCGTGACCACCTGACCGGAGCCGACCTCGAGGTGTCGGTGCATGCACTCACGCCTGCCATCGGCCTGCTGTACGCCCGCCGGACCAGGCCGCCGGACTCCGTGCCGATGGGCGGGTGGGCCACGAATGCGCGGGAGACCTCCCACCGTGCCCAGGTCGAGGCACTCCGCGCCGGGCGCCGGAACCTCCTCACGTCGAGCAGGTTGCCGGCATGACGACGCGCCGATGCACCTTCGCGACGATGGCCCGGGCCGTGATGCCCGGGGTGGTGGTGACCGGGGTGGTGGTGACCGGCCTGCTGGTCGGCGTCGGCCCTGTGGCGGGTGCGGCGGGTTCGGCGCGCTCACCTGCGTCGGTCGGACCGTCAACAGTTTCGGCCCCCCGGCCCACCGACGTCCTGACGGCGGGCAGCAAGGGGCCGAAGGGGCCCGCCATTTCGCTCGACTGGGCCGGCTACGCCGTGACGGGAACCGCGCTGACGAGCGCAGCCGGCAGTTGGACCCAGCCTGCAGCGCACTGTACGGGCACCAAGGCCAGTCAGTCGGCCTTCTGGGTCGGCGTCGACGGCTACGCCTCCACCGACCCCACCGTCCAGCAGATCGGCACCGACGCCGACTGCACCAAGGGCACCAGGAAGGTCCCGAGCGCCCCCAGGTACTACGCCTGGTACGAGCTCTACCCGGACGCGATCGTGCCCCTCGACACCGCCAACCACCCGGTGGCGCAGGGCGACTCCCTCAGTGCCTCCGTCGTCGGCTCGGGCAGCTCGTTCACGCTGACGCTGACCGATGCCGGACGGTGGACGTTCTCGTCGGTCCAGGTCACGGCGGTCACACCCATGGACGCTTCGGCCGAGTGGATCGCCGAGGCGCCGAGCTCCTGCAAGGGGACGAAGTGCACGGCCGTCAGTCTCACCGACTTCGGCTCGGTGACGTTCTCCGGGATATCGGCGGGCGGTCAGCCGGTGGACGCGGCCACTCTCGGCAACCACCAGATCACCATGACCAAGAACAAGAAGGGCACCATCGTGAAGGCGTCGACCTCGGCACTGACCGGCGGTTCCGGCTTCACGGTGACGTGGGTGAGACTCTGACCGGTGGGTCCGTCCACGTCGTCGCCGGCAGATCGAACCTCAGAACCGCCCGCTGACCCCGATCCCGACCGGCAGTTTTCCCGGGTCCCAGCCGAGCAGGGCCACGGCCTGGCTGAAGGCATAGCGGTCGGTCATGCCTGCCACGTAGGCCACCGCTGCATGCACAGCGCCCGGCTCGCCCCCGGTCAGCCCACCGTCCTCCTGGCCGGTGGGTAGGAGATGGGGACGGTCTCCGAAGTGCTCGACCAGGGCACGAAGCACGTCGACGACAGCCTCGCCCTGGGAGACCGAGCTCGGGCGCAGGTAGATGTGTTCGTAGTTGCTGGCCCGGAACGCCGCCAGTGCCTCGGCCAGGTCGTCGTCCATTCCCACGTGCCCGGTCCGCAGTGTGGTGGCCACCAGCCCGTCGATGAACGTACCGAGCTGTTCGCCCCGTCGGTCACCGCAACGCTCCCGCACGACCGGCGGTAGCGCCGCCGCGGTCACGATGCCGCTGCGCACGGCGTCCTCGAAGTCGTGGCACACGTAGGCGATTCGGTCGGCCCAGCTCACCACCTCCCCCTCCGGGGTCGACGGTGCCGGGCGCGACCACGAGTGGTTGCGGATGCCGTCGAGGGTCTCTTCGCACAGGTTCAGCGACGCCAGCGACACGTCCGCGCCCCACGGCGCGTGGTCGAATCCACCGTCGACGTAGGGGGAGAGGGCGTCCTCGCTGGCGTGGCCCCCGGGGCCGTGGCCGCAGTCGTGCCCGAGCGCGATGGCCTCGGCCAGGGCGACGTTGAGCCGACAGGCCCGGGCGATGCCCGATGCCACCTGGGCGACCTCGAGAGCATGGGTCAGCCGCGTGCGCTGATGGTCGTCGGGGAAGACGAAGACCTGGGTCTTGCCGGCCAGCCGCCGGAAGGAAGGGGCGTGCAGGATGCGGTCCCGGTCGCGCTCGAAGCAGGTCCGCCAGGGATCGGGGTCCTCACTCCGGGCCCGGTGGCCGGCACCGCCGGCGTGCGTGGCACCCGGAGCGAGCAACTCGTGCTCGAGCGCCTCGCGGGCCGCACGGTCGAACCCGTCGGTCGGGGTCGTCGCGCCCGTGCCGACGTGGCTATCGGCATGGGCGAAGGTGACACCGTCGGCGCCGTGGCCGGACATGGTGGCCGCCCAACGGCGGTTGCGCTCGGTCTCGCCGGGCCGGGCCCGTGCCGGGTCCTGCGCCCGGGGGAGAGGTGTCTCGCCGTCCATACCGCCAGTGTGCCCCACGGGTGCGACTCCGACCGACCGGCACGTGGCCGGCACGTGGCCGGCGCGTGGCCGGGTCGTGCCGGGCCGACGCGCGGGCGGTGGGGGCCGACAGCCGGTCGACAGCAGGCCGGTGCCTCGGCGGAGCGGGTCCGACTGCGGGGACGGCGGGGTCCCGGAGCGCTGTATCGTCGGGGGCATCGGGCGGTCCCACCGACCACCCGTTCGAGAGGAGCGTGCCAGGTGGACGTACGTATCGGGATCGTGCAGTCGATGAAGGAGCTCGACATCGAGCTGCCGGACGATGCTGACCGAGACAAGGTCCTGGCTGACATCGAGGAGGCCCTCGGCGAGGAGGGTCGCATCCTCTGGCTGACCGACCGCAAGGGCCGCCAGGTCGGGGTCCCCGCGAGCAAGGTGGCCTACGTCGAGCTCGATCCGCCGGCCGGCGACCGCCGTGTCGGATTCGGGACCTCCTGATCCGACGCCGCCGCGTCCTGCCACCGAGCCCGGCCCCCGGAGGGCGTCGTGGCGACTGACCCGATGACGCCCCTGCTCGACCGCAAGCTGGTCTTCGTGACCGGAAAGGGCGGGACGGGCAAGACCACCGTCGCCTCCGCCCTCGCCCTGCTGGCCGCCGCCCAGGGCAAGCGGGTACTGATCTGCGAGGTCGACGGCAAGGGCGAGCTGGCCGGCTACTACGAGGCGCCACCCATGGCGTTCAAGGAGAAGGAGGTCCAGCCGGGCCTCTTCGCAATGACGATGGACACCGAGGCGTCGCTGCGCGAGTACCTCAAGCTCCAGCTGCACATCCCCATCGTCGGGCGCATCGGCCCCGTGGCCAAGGCGTTCGACTTCCTGGCCGCCGCTGCGCCCGGCGTCCGGGAGATCCTGACGGTCGGCAAGCTGTGCTTCGAGGTCCGGGACAACAAATGGGACATGGTGGTGGTCGACGCGCCGGCCACCGGTCACATCGTGGGCCAGCTGGCCGCGCCCCAGGCGGTCAACGGGCTCGTCCGCGTGGGGCTCATCCGCAACCAGACGGACTGGATGCTCGAGATGCTGTCCGATCCGGCCATCACGGGCCTGTTGGCCGTGTGCACGCCCGAGGAGATGCCGGTGTCCGAGACGATCGAACTCGCGACCCGGGTCCGTGAGGAGACCACGGTGGAGCTGGCCGGCGTCGTGGTCAATCGTGTGCTTCCCGAGCTGTTCGGCCGCAACGAGGAGGCCGTCTTCGACGCACTGGCGGCACCGGGGCCGCTGGAGGAGCTCGACGGCCTGATCGGCGGTGACGCTGGACCGGTCCTCGAGGCGGCCCGCCTGGCCGTCACCATGCGTAGGACCCGCTCGACCCACCTCGAGCGCCTGCGCGAGGGGATCGATCCCGACGTACCGCTGCTCTACCTGCCCTACCTGTTCACCAAGTCCCACGGACTGCGCACCACCCGACAGGTGGCCGGCTCGCTCGGCGAGGAGCTGGGTCTCTGATGGCCGCCCGCCCCTCCGGCGCCAAGAAGGACAAGGCGGCCGACGCCCCAGCACCGACGATGGACAGCCTGTTGGCCACCAAGGAGATCGTGGTGGCCTGCGGGCCCGGCGGCGTCGGCAAGACCACCACGGCGGCCGCATCGGCACTCATGGCCGCCATAAACCACGGCTCGAAGGTGCTCGTCCTGACCGTCGACCCGGCCAAGCGGCTGGCCAACGCCCTCGGGCTCGACGGCATCGGCAACACCGAGCACAAGGTACCCGCCAGCGCCTTCGAGGCGGCCGGCGTGAGGCCCCGGGGCGAGCTGTGGGCGGCGATGCTCGACACGAAGGAGTCGTGGGACTCGCTCATCCGCCAGCACGCACCCGACGAGCAGACCCGGGACGAGATCCTGGCCAACCCGCTGTACCAGAACATCGCCGGGCGGTTCATCCAGAGCCACGACTACATCGCCATGGAGCGCCTCTACGAGATCCATTCGGCTGGCGAGTACGACCTCATCGTGGTGGACACTCCGCCCACCCGCAACGCTCTCGACTTCCTCGACGCCCCCGAACGCCTGGCCGACTTCTTTTCGTCGCGGCTGCTCCGGTGGTTGATCGTGCCCTACCGGTCGAAGCTCATCAACGTCGCCACCAAGCCCTTCTACCAGATCAGCGACAGGATCCTCGGCACGGAATTCATGGGCGACATCTCTGAGTTCTTCATCCTGTTCCAGACCATGTACGACGGGTTCGTCGAACGGTCGAAGGCGGTCGGCCGGCTCCTGTCGGACCGCCGGACAACGTTCGTGGTCGTCTCCACCCTGGAGGCGACGCCCCTGCGGGAGGCCGAGTTCTTCGCCGAGCAGCTGACGGAGCGGAAGCTCCACCTCGGGGCCATCGTGCTGAACAAGGTCCTGCCCGACTACCTCCAGGGACGGGACGGCGCCAAGGTGGCCGAGACCCTGAAGGACCGGGCCGAGGACCTTGCCGCCGAGCTGTCGCCGGTGCTCGGGTCGGCCGACACCGAGCTGGGTGACCCGGCCCAGATCGCCCGGGTGCTGACCGAGGTGGCCGACAGCTACCTCAACTTCCAGGTGGTGGCGCTGTGCGAGATGGAGGAGCGCGCCAGTCTGGCCGTGGTCCCGGACGTGCTGGCCACCGTGCCGTTCTTCGACACCGACATCTACGACCTCGCCGGACTGCTCCGGCTGGGGGAGCAGATCTGGGGCTAGGGCCGGTGACGGCCGCCGCCGGGTCGTACGATGCGGGGGTGACCGACATCGTCGACCCCACGCTCGAGGCCTACGCCGCCGAGCACACGACGGCGCCACCGCCCCACCTCGAGGCCCTGGCCGCCGAGCTGGTCGGGACGCTCGACTCGCCCCACATGATGGTGGGCCGACTCGAGGGTCGGTTCCTCGAACTGCTGACCTTCGCCCTGTCGGCAACGTCCGTCCTCGAGGTCGGCACCTTCGGCGGCTATTCGGCGCTGGCCATGGCCGCAGGCCTCGCCCCGGGTGGGCGCATCGTCTCGTGCGAGCTCTCCCCGGTACACGCCGCCTTCGCCCGCCGCCACATCGCCGCCAGCCCCTACGCCGACCGGATCGAGGTGGTCGAGGGCCTCGCCATCGACACGATCGCCACCCTGTCGGGTCCGTTCGACCTCGTCTTCCTCGATGCCGACAAGGCCGGCTACCGCGCCTACTACGAGGCCGTCCTGCCCAAGCTGGCGCCCCGGGGCCTGATCGCCGCGGACAACACGCTGTGGTCGGGACGCCTGCTCGACCCGTCGGACACCAGCGCCGACACGGTCGCCCTCCGGGAGTTCAACGACTTCGTGGCGACCGACCCCCGGGTGGTAGCCGTGCAGACGACGGTCCGCGACGGCGTCACCCTCATCCGCCGGGCCGGCTGAGCCCGGACGGCACCGCGAAAGGACCTCGTGCTCGACTACCACCTCCACCTCTGGCCGCACAGCCAGAGCGACGCGCAGACCACCGTGGACCAGGTGGCCGCCTACTGCGAGCGGGCGACCGCCCAAGGCGTCACCGAGATCGCCGTCACCGAGCACCTCTTCCGGTTCACGCAGGCCAAGGATCGGCTGGGCGGCTTCTGGGACGACCTGCCTGGTGACGAGCTCCGTCCCGGCATGGCCGCCTACTGGGACCACCATGCCCGCGTCGACCTCGACGACTATGTCGAGGTGGTGCAGGCGGTGAAGGACGCCGGCCTCCCCGTGGTCCTCGGGCTCGAGGTGGACTACTACCAGGACCGCATGGACGACGTCGCCGACCTGCTGGCCGGTTACCCGTTCGATGTACTCCTGGGCTCGGTGCACTGGCTCGGGACGTGGCGCTTCGACGTACTGGGCGATCCGCAGGTGCTCGCCGAGTGGGACCACCGTGACATCGACCTCGTCTGGGAGGAGTACACCCGGGCCATGGAGGAGTTGGGCGCCTCGGGTGTGTGTGACGTGTTCGCCCACCCGGACCTGGTGAAGATCGCCGGTCGCCGGCCGGCCGTGCCCGACGAGTTCTACGACCGGATCACCGAGGCGGCCGTGGCCTCCGGGATGGCCGCCGAGGTGTCGTCGGCCGGATGGCGCAAGCCGGTGGGAGAGGAGTACCCGGCACCTCCGCTGCTCCGCCGCTTCGTCGAGCAGGGTGTCCCGCTCACCACCGCCTCCGACGCGCACACCCTGCCCGATGTGGCCGAGCGGGCCGACGACCTCCGGATCCTGCTGACCGACGCCGGGGTGGCGTCACTGCGAGGCTTCCGCAAGCGGGAGCCGCACGAGATCGCCGTGTCACCCGGGGTGGGTGAGGAGCTCCGTCCCGGCGCGGCCGGCGCGGCCGGCGCGGCCGGACCTGCGGGCCCGGCGGAGGGCTGACCGGTGGCCACCCCCGCCGAACTGGCCTTCGAGCGCACCAACCTGGTCGAGGAACAACTCGCCCACCTCCAGCGGCTGCTGGGCACGTGGGGCATCCTGGCCGACCTGTCGTTCTCCGACCTGGTGCTCATGGCGCCGATGGCACCCGAGCCCGCCGACCCGCGCCCGGGCGGTCGCGAGCTGGTCATCCTCGGCCAGATGCGCCCCTCGAACAGCTCCACGGTGGTCGAGCAGGACCTGGTGGGCCAGACGGTGGATGCCGACATCTGGCCCCTCGTGGTGCTCACGTTCGAGACCGGCGAGCCGTCGCGCGGCGAGATGCTCCTCGAGCCCGGGGGCGAGCCAGTCCGGCTGCACTGCATCCCCGTGCGTCACGAGGGCGAGACCGTGGCCGTGCTGACCCGGCTGTCGGCGGGCGCCGGCCGTCGGCCCGGCCATCTCGAGCGGACGTACCGCGACGTCTTCAACCGGTTCGCCATCATGCTGTCCGAGGGGACCTTCCCGTTCCCGAGCGAGGAGGTGGCCACCGAGGAGGCGCCCCGCGTCGGTGACGGCGTGGTCCTCGTCGACGAGGAGGGACGGGTCCGCTACGCCTCGCCGAACGCCACCAACGCCCTCCACCGGATGGGCATGTACTCCCAGATCGAGGGGCGCCGCCTGACCGACCTCGGGATCGAGGAGTCGGCCATCGAGTGGGCGCTGGCCTCGGCGCTCCCGGTGGTGGAGGAGGTCGAGCGACGCCCCGACGTGACGGTGCTGCTGCACTGCATCCCCCTCGTCCAGTCCGATGAGGTGACCGGGTGCATCGTGCTGCTGCGCGATGTCACCGACGTCCGTCGGCTCGACCGGCTCCTCCTGTCGAAGGACGCCGCGATCCGCGAGGTGCACCACCGGGTGAAGAACAACCTGCAGACGATCTCGGCGCTGCTGCGGTTGCAGGCGCGGCGGCTGCCCCCAGGCGGCGGACGGGTGGCGCTGTTCGAGGCCGAGCGCCGGGTCCGTTCGATCGCCATCGTCCATGAGATCCTCTCCCGCGAGCCGAGCGACCAGGTGCCCTTCGACGAGATCGTCAGTTCGCTCCTGCGGATGGCCAAGGACTCCGTCGTGTCCCGCCACCTGACGTTCGAGGTCTTCGGTGCACTGGGCGAGGTCCCGGCCGACGTGGCCACGCCGCTGGCCGTCGTGCTGGCGGAGCTCGTGCAGAACGCCATCGAGCACGCCTTCCTCGACTTCGAGGCCGAGGAGGACGGCGACGGGGCGGCCGAGGGCGTGTCCGCACGCGACCTCACCGGCACCATCCGGGTGGACCTCTCCGCCGAGGACGGACTGTTGCGGGTCGAGGTACTGGACGACGGCTCGGGCCTGCCTGAGGGATTCGACATCGACGAGTCCCAGAGCCTCGGGCTGTCGATCGTGCGCGACCTGGTGCGCAGCCAGCTCGAAGGGACCATCACCATGGTCGACCGGCGGACCTTGGGAAAGGGCGAGCATGGCACCCTCGTGGCCATCGAGCTGCCGGCACGGGACCCACAGCCCATCGGCCAGTAGCCCGGGCGACCGGCGGTTTGGCGCCGGGCGCGTTCCGGAAGTGGCGCCGGTGACGATCCGCGGGTGGTCCAGCTGGCCGGCGAATGGGATGTCGACCCGGAGCTTCGGGTCAGACCCGAGGGGGAGGTGGAGTGGTGACCCGGGTCAGGAGGCGCGGCGGCGGGCAGCCAGCCACGCCTTGCGGAGCTTGCGGCGCTCCTCTTCGGACGTGGCGCCCCAGACGCCCGACTCCTGGTTGGTGGCCAGGGCGAAGTCGAGGCAGGTGTCCATCACCTCGCAACTCCGGCACACCCGCTTGGCCGACTCGATCTGGTCGACTGCGGGACCGGTGGTCCCGATGGGGAAGAACAGATCGGGCTCGGTGCTCCGGCAGGCGGCGAATTGTCGCCAGTCACCTTCATCCCACTCGACCGTCCGATTCCACATGAGGGCCATGCCGATTTCCTCCACTCAACCGTTCGAATTACCCACTTGTGATTTGTTTCACATAGCTCGGCGCTATAGATGTCACCGGCCGTTCAGGGTGCGTTCACTAGAGTATCCAGCACCCCACACCGTTGCAAGCAGTTTTGAGGCATCTACGTGGGATTTGACACAAATTCTCCGTTGTCGCGTCAGGTGTCGGGAGGAGTGCGTAGCGTGACCAACTCCATTGCGGTCCAGGCCCACCGGGGCAGTCCGGACCCCGACAACGGGGTCCAGGAGAACACACTCGACGCATTCGCCCTGGCCAGCGCACTGGGCGCCGATGGCGTGGAACTCGACGTGCGACTGACCGCCGACGGCGGCCTGGCCGTCCATCACGACCCCGTCATCGACGGCGCCGGCCCCGTGCACGAGTTGGCGACCGCCGACCTTCCCGACCGCGTGCCGCTGCTGGCCGAGGCGCTCGAGGTCTGCACCGGGATGCTCGTGAACATCGAGATCAAGAACCATCCCACCGAGCCGGCCTTCGACCCCACCGACCGTGCGTCGAGCCTGGTGGTCGCGGTGGTCGAGGAACTGGACCGCGGCGGCTCGGTGGTCGTGTCGTCGTTCTGGTCGGGCGCCCTGGCCGCCGTCTGCTCGCTCGACCCCTCCCTTGCCTGCGGGCTGCTCGTCCTCCCATCCTTCGATCCACTGGTGGGCATCGCCGGCGCCCTCGAACTCGGGTGCGGCGCCGTCCACCTGCCGGTCAACCTGGTCGACACGGCGACCGTGGCCGCCGCGCATGACGCGGGCTTGGCCGTCGCCGCCTGGACTGTGGCCGATGCGGCCGTGCTGGACGCGGTGCTGGCCGCCGGGGTCGACACCGTGATCACCGACGACGTGGCCATGGCCCGCCGGGCCGTCGACCGGCCCTGAGCCGGTCGTGCCGCCCCCCCTCCGGGCTCGCGGCCGCGCCCGGACGGGGCGCCCGGAGGGCTGACCGGATCAACGACAGGAACGTCCTGACCTGGGGCGGCGTCCCGATTGGTCGGAGAGGTCGGTTTTCGTCAACAATGCACGGCTATGAACGTCGTTGTCTGTGTAAAGCAGATCCCTGATCCCGCCGCTCCGCCGGCGCTCGATGCGGGGACGAAGAACCTTGTCCGTGACGGGAAGCTGATCCTGGACGATTCCGATGCCTACGGCGTCGAGATGGCCCTGCAGTTGGCCGATGCCGCCGGTGGGGGCGAGGTGACCTTGGTCTCGATGGCTCCCAACGGTGAGGTGTCGGGCCTGCGCACCGCACTCGCCATGGGCGCTGCCAAGGCCATCCTGGTCAGCGACCCGGTCCTGGCCGGAACGGATGCCCTGGGGACCGCCAAGGTCCTGGCCGCCGCCATCAAGCGGGCCGAGCCCGACCTGATCCTGGCCGCCACCGAGTCGTCCGACGGCTACACCGGAACGACCCCCGTGCAGATCGCCGAGCTGTTGGGCCTGCCCTCGGTCACCTTCGCCAAGAAGGTCGAGGTGACGGGCTCGTCGGTCAAGGTCGAGCGCCAGACCGAGGCCGGCTACGACGAGGTCGAGTGCCCGCTGCCCGCAGTGGTCACCGTGACCGCCGGCGTGGTCGAGCCCCGCTATCCCTCCTTCAAGGGGATCATGGCCGCCAAGTCCAAGCCGGTCGAGAACCTGACGGTGGCCGACCTCGGCATCGATGCCGGTCAGGTCGGCGCCGCCGGTGCCCGCCAGGAGATCACCGACGTCGCCCCGGCCGAGGCCCGGGCCTCAGGTGAGATCGTCGTCGACGAGGGAGAGGGTCACCTACGGGTGATCGAGTTCCTCGAGCAGCTCAAGGTCATCTGAGACCGGGTAGAGGAGAACACCACCATGTCCATCGCCAAGATCTGGGTCGTCGCCGAAGTGGTCGACGGCGCCCCCACCACCACCTCGCTCGAGCTGGTGAGCCACGCCCGCACACTGGCCGACTCGGTCGAGACCATCGTCTGGGGCGACGGCGCAACCGCCGCCGGCACCCTCGGCGAGTACGGCGCCACCACCGTCCACGACGTGGGCGACCTGGGCGGAGCGCTTCCCGGCGCACCCGTCGCCGCAGCCATCGCCGCAGCCGTGGGCGCCGGCTCCGGCCCCGACGCCGTGCTCCTGCCCGCCACCTACGACGGCCGCGACATCGCAGGTCGACTCTCGGTCAAGCTCGACCGGCCGGTCCTCACCAACGTGGTGGGCCTGTCGGAGGCCGACGGTGGCCTGGTCAGCCAGCACGCCATCTTCGGCGGCGCGGAGATCCTCACGGCCAAGTTCACCGCCGAGGGCCCCGGGATCTTCGTGATCCGGGCGAAGTCGTTCGCGGCCGAGCCGTCGGGCGGCGCCCCTGCTGCCGTCGTCGCGGCCCCCGCCCCCGACACGGGCGCCTCCAACGCGGCCCGCATCGTGGCCCGCCACGTCGAGGAGCGCACCGGTCCGAAGCTGGACGAAGCCGAGGTGGTCGTCTCCGGTGGCCGCGGCCTGGGTGAGAAGGACCAGTACGTCCTCATCGAGCAGCTCGCCAGCCTCCTCCACGGCGCCGCCGGCGCCAGCCGGGCCATCGTCGACGCCGGGTGGGTGCCCTACTCCCACCAGGTCGGGCAGACGGGCAAGACCGTCAAGCCCACCGTCTACCTGGCCTGCGGGATTTCCGGTGCCACCCAGCACATGGTCGGCATGAAGAACTCGAAGAACATCGTGGCGATCAACAAGGACCAGGACGCCCCGATCTTCCAGGTGGCTGATCTCGGCATCGTCGGCGACGTCCACAAGGTCGTCCCGAAGCTCATCGAGGCGCTGCAGGCCCGGGGCTGAGCCGGCCTCCCCTGTCGCTCCACCCCTCCCCGGGTGACCGGGGAGACGTTCCGGAAACGACGTGACGACACGACCTGCGGCTCCGGCCGCGGGTCGTGTCGCGTTCGGGCCACTGCTCCCGGGCGGCCGTCCCCCGGGGGCGCCGGAGCCGTGCCCGCGCATCACCTGACGAGAGGCACCTAACGGATAGTGTCCGCAACGGTGCCCCCGTCCGGGGGCGCGGGCGTCCACCCTCTGTCCGAACCCCTGTCCGAGCGACGGTCCCGTGCTCTTTCCCACCATCGACTTCGCCATCTTCTTCGCCGTCGTGTTCACGGTGCAGTGGCTCCTCACCCCGCACGCCGGGGCGTGGAAGGCATTCATGGTGCTGGCCAGCTACGTCTTCTACGCCTGGTGGGACTGGCGCTTCATCTTCCTCCTGGCCGCAGCCACCGCCATCGCCTCCACCGGCGGGCGTCTGGTCCACCCGGCCACGGGCACGACGCGCAAGGCGATCCTCTGGGTCACCCTCGCGCTCCTGCTCGGACTGCTGGCGTGGTTCAAGTACTTCGGCTTCATCGCCGTCAACGTCGACAACGTCACCCATGCCATCGGCCTCGGGCGCCCCATCCCCCTCATCACGGTGACCCTGCCGGTCGGCATCTCGTTCTTCACCTTCATGGCCATCAGCTACGTGGTGGACATCTACCGGGGTGTGCTGAAGCCGGCCCGCGGCATCGACGTCACGGTCTTCCTGGCCTTCTTCCCACACCTCATCGCCGGTCCCATCGTCCGCGGCACCGAGCTGCTGCCCCAGATCCGCTCGATGCGCGACCCCGACAACGTCCACTACGTCGAGGCCTTCTGGTTGATCGCCGCGGGCCTGGCCAAGAAGGTCGTGCTCTCGTCCTACCTGTCCACCTACGTGGTCGACCCCGTGTTCGCCTCACCCCGACAGCACTCCGCCCTCGAGGTCCTGTTCGCAATCTGGGGCTACGCCGTCCAGATCTATGCCGACTTCAGCGGCTACACCGACATCGCCATCGGTCTGGCCCTGCTGATGGGCTTCCGGTTCCCGGTCAACTTCAGGCGTCCCTACACGTCCATCGACCTCCAGGACTTCTGGCGCCGGTGGCACATCACCCTGTCGTTCTGGCTGCGCGACTACCTCTACATCCCCCTCGGCGGCAACCGCGGCACCGAGACCCGGGTGTCCCTCAACATCCTGGTCACCATGCTCCTCGGTGGCCTGTGGCACGGGGCGTCGTGGACGTTCGTGATCTGGGGTGGCTACCACGGCGTGGGCCAGATCATCGGCCGTCGGCGCCGGGCGGCGCGCATCGCCGCAGGCCTGCCCGCCGAGCCGGAGGGGAGGGCCCGCATCGCCTGGGCCCGCTTCGTCACCTTCCAGGTGGTCTGCCTCGGCTGGCTCTTCTTCCGGGCCGACACGCTCGGCAACGCGTTCGCCATGCTGAGCCGCCTCGTGGACGGCTGGGGGTCCTCGCCGCTCGTGACGCCGCTCGCCGCACTCGCCATCGCCTCCGGCATCGCCAGCCAGTACCTGCCCGACGACTGGCTGAACCGTGGCCTCACGTTCTTCGCCGACCGCCGCGCTGTCATCCAGGGCGGCATACTTGGCCTGGTGCTCCTGGCGATCACCACCCTGGGCCCCCAGGGCGTCGCCCCGTTCATCTACTACCGCTTCTGACCGTGCCGACCACCGACCCGCCGACCACGAATCCTGCCCCCGGTGACGGGGTCGCTCCCTACGACTGGTCGGCCGCGTCGCCCACGGCAGACACGTCGCCCCCGGAGCGCCCCGCCGCACCGACCGGCACGGGCCACGGGGCGGGGCCCCACCATGGCGCCGGCGGTCACGACGGATACGGCGACCACGCCTTCTGGGAACGCCTGCCCTTCCACGGCATCCCCTGGACACGGGCACTCGCCATCGGCCTGGTGTGCTTCGGGCTCTGGTTCCTGCTCGACGCGCCGAGCCTCCAGCGATCGGCCCAGGAGTCCCCGCTCGGGACCCGCCGTACCGTCTCACTCGACGTGGTCGGACCCGTGGCCGCGCTGAGTCGCACGGTCGGACTGTCCTCGGTGGTCGGCAGCGCGGACCGTGCACTCGGCCGGACACCGGGCGGTGGGCCGACCCTGGCGGTCCCCACCCGCAGGCCACCGCCCCCCAAGCCGTTGCCGACCACGCCCAACGGCACCACCACGGCGACCACGCTGCCGCCCCTCAACTACCACCCCACGCCCACCATGCCGTTGAAGGTGCTGATCGTGGGCGACTCGGTCGGACTCGACCTCGGCCAGCCGCTCGTCAACACGCTCGCCAGCTACGGTGACGTCACCACCTACCTCGACGGGCGCATCGACACCGGCCTGTCCCGACCGGACTACTTCAACTGGCCGGCCGAGCTGCAGATCGACCTCACCAACCAACAACCGAACCTGGTGGTGGTGATGATCGGGGCCAATGACCCGCAGGGTCTGGTGACGCCGAACGGGAGCCTCCAGTACGGCCAGGCCGGGTGGGACGCCGCGTACTCGGCCCGGGTGGCCGCCTTCATCGCCGAGGCGAACGCCGCTGGCGCCCACGTCCTGTGGGTCGGGATGCCACCCATGCAGGACCCGGTCCTCGACGCCAAGCTGCGCCATCTCGATGCGCTGGTCCAGGCTCAGGTGGTGGCGGCCAAGGGTGGTGCCGCCTACCTGTCGTCCGTTCCCTCGCTCGGCGACCCGCACGGCGGCTTCGCCTCCTTCCTGCCGAATGCGGCGGGTGCCGAGATCAACGTCCGTACCCCCGACGGCATCCATCTGAGCCCGGGCGGTGGCGCTCGTCTGGCCGCGGCGGTAGCCGAGGCGATGCAGACCCAGCTCCACATCCAGCTGGTGCCCGGGGTCGGAGGCACGGCGCGACGGACCTGACCTGACGTGGCCTGGTGCGACATGGCCTGGTGCGATATGGCTCGCGAGGCCTGCGGTCAGACCACGGACCCTGCGGACAGCAGCGGGCCTCGCGTCGGCTCAGACCAGCGGCCAGGGATACGGCGGGCGGTCGCCCACCGGCTCGGGGTAGACCCCGGCGGCGGCCAACAGTGCGGCACGCTCGAGTACCGCCTCGGCCTCCGCCCCGGACAGCAACTCGGACAGGTCGTCGGGAAGGCCTGAGGCCACGAGTCGTTCGAGGTCGTCGACGATCCAGCCGGGCACCTCGTCGCCGGCGAAGTCCCAGATGACCGTGCGCAACTTGTGCTGCACGTGGAAGCACAGCCCGTGGTCGATGCCCCACAGTCGCCCGCCGTTGGCATGGAGCACGTGGCCGCTCTTGCGGTCGGCGTTGTTGGCCACCACGTCGAAGGCGCAGAACACCTGCAGCTCACCCTCCCGGCCGCCTTCCTCCAGGAGCGTGAAGTAGTGCTGCTCATAGTCCGACTCGACGAACAGCTGGACCGACCCAGGGCCGAACGGGGCGTCCTCGCGGACGACCGTCGGGGGCACGATGCCCCACCCCAGCGCCTCCGACAGCCGGTAGGCGGCCACCTCCCGGCGGAAGAGCCCGTCGGGGAAGTCCCACAATGACTGCTCTCCCTGATGGGGCTTGTAGACGGCCTGCACGGGACGGGAGGCGACTGACGGGTCGGACGGGTCGTCGTCGGCACTGGCGGCGGTGCCCTCGAGGGTGACCAGGAACGTCAGATTCGAACTCCAGGGCAGCCGCCCCTCGATGGTCAGCTCACGGGTGGCCAGCAACTCGGCGGCTTCCTCCAGCGAGGGTCCGGACCCGGGCCGCCAGCCACTCACACGGCTGGTGGACGGTGGCCGTTGGTCCGGGGGCATTCGTGTCCGGAGGGGTCGAGTGGGGATCCGCACAGCGGGCACGGCGGGCGCCCGGACTCGATGAGGCGCGTGGCCTGGATCGAGAAGGCGGCGGCCTGCTCCCGGGTGATCGACACCCGGGCGATGGCGCCCACCTCGCCCTCGACCACGAGCTCCTCGATGACCAGGACGACCCGGTCCTCGACTTCGTCGAAGGACACGCCGACGGTCCCGATCGCCCATGCCGGCTCGGTGGGCTCCTCGAGCTCCTGGTCGTCCGGCAGGTGGCCCGGCCGCTGCTGGTCCTTGACCACGCGTGCCAGGAGGTCGGACATGGCGGCCACCTGCTGCTTCTCGACCTTCAGCGTCAGCAGGGTCTCACCCTGGCGGCACTGGATCAGGAACAGGCGGCCCCCCACGGGGCCGACGGTGCCGACGCAGAGTCGGTCGGCGGACAGGTCGTAGGCCTCGGTCACGTGCGGGTCCTCCTCGCGATCGGTCCCCTCATGCGATGGCCAGTGCCTCGAGGGAGGCGGTGGAGTTCACGGTCAGCACCACGGGGCCGACACCGGTATAGGCGATGGCCGACACGGAGCACGGGGCCACGGTCAGGCGCTGGAACAGGTCGAGCGGGGTACCCGCCGCCTGGGCCACGACCGCCTTGATCGGGTCGGCGTGGGACACGGCGACCACCGTCTGGCCGGGATGCAGCGAGACGAGACGGGCGAGCGCCGAGGCCATGCGGGCCTGCATCTCGATGAACGACTCGCCGGCCGGGAACCGGAAGCCGCTCGGATTGCGCTGCACGGTCGTCCACTCGGGCTTCTTCGCCAGGTCGGCGAGCTTCTTGCCGGTCCAGGCGCCGAAGTCACACTCGAGCAGGCCCCGGTCGGACCGTACCCGCAGTCCCAACGCCCGGGCGATCGGGCGGGCAGTCTCCGACGTGCGCTCGAGGGGGGAGGCGTAGACGGCGACGGGTGCACCGTGCTCCTTCGTCGTCAGCACGCTGATGCGCTCGGCCACCGCCTCGGCCTGGGCCTGCCCCTGTTCGGACAGGTGGAGGCCCGCGGCCCGACCAGGCAGCACCTTGCCCGTCGTCGGCGTCGTGCCGTGACGGACGAGGAGGACGACCGTGGGTCGGTCAGAGTGCTTTGGTCGGCTGGCCACGCCCGCTCACCGTACTCGGTTCGCAGGCCTCACCGACCGCCCGGGCGGGCCCCGGCGGGTGCCGTGCGGGCCACTCGGGACCGGGCACCAGGCTGCCGTGGTCGCGGTCCTCGCGGGACAGGCGGGACGGCCACCAGTTCCACCTCCCGAGCAGCACGACGGCCGACGGGACGAGCAGGGTGCGGACTAAGAAGGTGTCGAGCAGGATCCCCGCAGCCAGTCCGACGCCGATCTCGACGACCTGGGTGTTGCCGGTGGCGGTCAGCACGCCGAAGGTCCCGGCCAGGATCAGCCCGGCCGACGTGACGGTGGTACCGGTGGCTTCGACGGCGTGCCGTACGGCCACCTTCAGGGGTGCGAAGTGGGCCTCTTCGCGGATCCTCGTCATGACGAGGATGTTGTAGTCCTGGCCCAACGCCATGATGAAGATGAACATGAAGAACGGCAGGACGAAGTTGATCCCGTCCTGGCCGCCGATGACGACGAAGACCAACACGGCGAACCCCAGTGACGCGAGGTAGGAGAGTGCCACGCTGGCGACGAGGTAGAGCGGGGCGACCAGGCTGCGCAGGACGATGCCCAGCAGGATGGCGAGCACCAGCATGACGATGGGGATGATGCGCATCAGGTCATGCACCGACAGGCCACCGACATCGGCCGCCACTGCGGCATAGCCGTCCACTCCGGTGGCCGTCGCCCCGATGGCGGTGCCGATCCTCGACACCACGTCCCGCACGGCGGGCATCGCCGACGCGGCGGCCGTACTCGTTGAGGACCCGGCCGACAGCGATGTGGGGAATTGCAGGGTACGGCCGTCGGCGCTGATGAAGTCGGGGGACGACTTATAGGCCTCGTAGGCGGCCAGGCTCCCGGTGTAGCCGACTGGGGGTGACTCCGGCAGCGAGCCAGCAGGTCCGGCGTCGGCCAACTGCTGGTGGGCGTCGGCCAGCCCGGCCGCCGTCACCGTGGTGCCATTCGGGTCGAGGGGCCCCGTGACCGATGTGAACTGCCCGGAGGAACGCAGCTCAGCGGCCGCCGTGGTCAGCACGTCCGGATCGTCCCAGACGGAGGCCGGCAGTCGGAAGAGGACGTCGGTCGGGTCTGACTCGGCGGTCGGGTAGTGCGCTGCCAACAGCGCCTGGCCCTTCGCCGAGTCGGCGGCCGCCGGAACGGCCTGGTTGTCGAAGCCGGTAGGGGAGTAGGCCAACATGGCCAGTGCCAGCCCACCGAGGATGACCAGACCGGACACCAGCGTCAGCACGGGCCGGCTGACGACCCTGGCCGCGATCTGGCCCCACATCCCCCGCTTCACCTGTCCGGCGACCGGGACTCGGGGCCAGAAGACGGCCCGGCCGCAGATGGCCAGGAGCGCTGGCAGCAGGGTCAGGTTGGCGAACAGTGCCATGGCGATGCCGATGGCCAGGGCGGGTCCGAAGCCCTTGTACAGGCCGAAGGTGGCGATCACGACCGTGGCGAGAGCGGCGATGACGGTCAGCCCGGAGAAGGTGATCGACTCACCGACCTTGGCCAGCGAGAAGGCGACAGCGTCGTGGGCCGCGAGACCACGGCGGATCTCCTCGCGCACGCGGAAGATCAGGAAGAGCCCGTAGTCGGTGCCCGCCCCGAGCATCACGACCACCAGGAGGATCGGCGTCAGGTCGGACACCTGCACGCCGACGTGGGACGAGGCGGCAATGAGCGGTTCGGCGGCGATCAGGGCCACCCCGGAGGGCAGGAGAGCGATGAACGGTGCGAGCAGTGCCCTGAAGGTGAAGAAGAGGAGTAGGAGGATGAACAGCACTGACAGGATCTCGGTCAGCTTCTGGGTCTTCGACTGCTGCGTCTGCTGGTCCACGGCCTGTGCGGCTTCGCCCGTCAGGTGGACGGCGAGTCCGGGCGGGACGCCGGACGAGGCGAATGTCCGGCGGATGTCGGCCATGGTGCGGACTGCCGCCTGCGAGGTCGACCCGGGTGGCAGGTCGACGCTCACCACGGCCTGGCGGGCCCGACCGTCGGCCGACACGCCCTGGTCGCTGACGCTCGTCACCAGTGGGATCTTCGCGATGGCGGCCTCGACCTTGGCGATGGCGGCTTCGTCTGCCGCCGAGAGTCGCCCGGAGTCCGTTGCCGCCACCAGCACGGCCTGTGATGTCGTACCCGTCCGGAAGGGGGCGGCCAGGCTGTCCGCCTGCACGCTGGGCTCGGTGGACGGCAGGAACTGGGAGTTGCTGCTCTTCTCGACGCTCGAGATCCCGGGCAGCCCGAAGGTGAGTGCGACGGTGCCCACGACCCAGGCCACGACGATCAGCCAGCGGAAGCGGACCGTGAAGCGCCCGAGGGAGGCAAAGGAGACACGGCGTTCGGACGACAAGGCGTCCAGACTAGGTCCCGACCCTGCCTCCAGGTGGTCGGGGAATGGGGTAATTCGGCCCTAATTCCCGCGACGTCCGGCACCCGGGGCCATGTCGTCCCTTCTGGGCGCAGGTCAGCTGGTGGGTGCCGGCAGGCGACGCGGCATCGGGACCGCCGTCTCGGGCCAGCGCTTCCGGCTCACCCCGGCCAGGCGACGGAGCAGGGCGATGGCCGCGGGGTCGTCGTCGCCCGGGCGGGTCTCGACGGCGCCGTCGGCGATCATCCCGTCGAGCAGCTCCCGACCCTTGTCGGTCCGGACGATGGTGAGCGTCCAATCGTGGAAGGACCCGATGCCACCCGTCGAGATGTCAGCGTGCTCGGCGGCGAAGTCGGGACACGACGTGCAGCCCTCGCGGGTCCAGGCCTGGGCCTCCTTGAGCGGGATCTCGTGGAACCCGCCGTCCCTGGTCCAGACCTGGAAGACGCCCTTGATGTTCATCTTGGCGATGTCGGCGCGGGCGATCCCGTACTTGGCCTCGAACAACTCGGGGAAGATGGCGTCATCGAACGTCTTCGAGCACAGGAGCCCGATGGTCAATGACAGGCGTCGGGCGATCTTGCCGGCCTTGCGGGCCTGCATCATCGGCGGAGCCGAGGCCTGGCAGCCCATGCCGACCAGTGCGATGCGCTCGGCGCCGCCCTCGATGGCCAGCGGATAGGCGAGGGGGTTGGCCGAGTACGTGTAGCGGGACCCGGCTGCCGTCAGGACCTGCTCCCGCGTGGTCGCCACGGTCGGCCTCGCCTTCCAGGTGGATCCGTCCCCCTCGAGGTCGGACACCAGCGCGGCATCGATGACATCGTGCTCGAGAGCCCAGATCAGCAGGGCCGAGACGAGGCCGCCGTCCTGGCCGGCCTCGTGGACCTGGGGGTCGGTGGCGCGGACCAGCAGGATGTCCGACGAAATGCCGGCCACCTCCTCGTCGGTGCGCTCGCGCCCATGGACATGGTTGTCGATCTCGGGCTCCCACATGCGGAACCGCGGACACGCCCGGGTGCACATCGTGCAGCCCTTGACCCCGTGGGTGCAGCTGTCCGGGCCGCCGTCAGCATCGATGTGGAACGGCTTGTACCTGCCGCCGGTGTCGTCGTAGGAGAGGACGTCGTAGGGGCACGCCACTACGCACGCTGCGCATCCGGTGCACAGGCCCGACGTCACGACCTCGGTGAGCAGTTCGGTCCAGTGCGGCTTCTCGGGCGGCATGGGGGACACCCTACTGTCCGACTCCGTCGCCGCCGCGACCCGACGGTGCTGTCGGTCGACGGCTGGCTGTGCGCAGTGACTACCCTCGCATCGTGCCCGAACTGGTCGAGGTGGAGCGCTACCGGACCCTCGCCGAGGAGGCGCTGGACCGGACCATCTCCGCCGTCGTCTCGTCCGACGCCTGGTTCCTGAAAGGCGGCGCAACGGCCCCGGTACTCGAGGCCGCCCTGGTGGGCCGCCGGCTCACGGACGCCCGGCGGATCGGCAAGCTGCTCCTGCTCGACATCGACGATGGGCAGGTCGTCGGTGTGCGTTTCGGCATGACGGGCTCGCTCCTCGTCGACGGTGCCGACCCCGTTGGACGCCTCCTCTACTCGCCCACCCGCTACGACCCGCAATGGGACCGCTGGTCGGTGACGTTCGTCGACGGTGGCCGCCTCGTGGTCCACGACCCGCGCCGGCTCGGAGGGGTCTCCTTGGATCCCGACCTGTCCCACCTGGGCCCGGACGCGGCGTCACTGAGCGTCGCCGGCCTGGCGCGGTCTCTGGCCGGCTCGTCGGCCCCGCTCAAGGCCCGGCTGCTCGACCAGGCACGCGTGGCCGGCATCGGCAACCTCATCGCCGACGAGGTGCTGTGGCGGGCCGGGCTGTCGCCGTTGCGCCCAGCCTCGTCGTTGACCCCGCCAGAGGTTCGGCGACTCCACCGGCACCTCGGGCGCACCCTGATCGACCTGACCGATCGGGGCGGCTCGCACCTCGGCAACCTCATGGACGAGCGGCACATCGGTGGCATCTGTCCGAAGGACGGGACACCGCTGGCCCGGTCGACGGTCGGTGGACGGACGACGTGGTGGTGCCCTGCGCATCAGGTCGCCTGACCACGTGGACCTGTCAGCTCAGATCCGTCGTGGGTCCGCCTGCCCCAGCTCAGTCCCGGGGGACCGGCTCCGGCGGGGCCTGGCTGCCCAGGCCGGGCTCCTGGCCGAACGGCGGGAGGGGCGTGAAACGCCACCCCGGGTCGTCGTCGGATCGACCGGTGCGGGCGAGTTCCCACCCGTCGTAGGTCTTCATCCGGTGGTGGTGCCGGCACAGGAGCGCGAGGTTGTCGATCTCGGTCGGACCGCCCTGCTCCATGGGGACCACGTGGTCGATCTCCAGGCTGTAGGCGACGCCGCAGCCGGGGACGACGCAGCACCGGTCACGGAATGCGAGTGCCGTACGCAGCTGACTGTTGATGGTCCTTCCGAGGTGGGAGACGGCGCGGATGTCGCCGGACTCGGTGAAGACGAGGTTGACGAATGCGTCGTCGATGAGACCGGCGACGACCGGCACGGGGACGGGCCCGTGACCGTCCAGCTCGCACAACTCACCCGGCCCGATGCGCCCGCGACGCAGCGCCTCGAGATCGACCCGGACCATGATGGTCGCCGGTGGGGCTGCCGTGATCAGGTCGTCGGCACCGTCGAGGTCCGTGGCGCCTTCGTTGGGAACGGATCCGGCGGGATCGGGCGCGTGGGCCGAGACCGACGGTTCGTCCAGGCCGGGGAGGGCACCCGGGCGGTCCGGTGCGCGGACGCCGCTCCGGCCCGAACGGGCCTTCGCCGTCCGGTGTCGCCGACCGTCGAGCAGGAGGAACAGGGCGTCAGCGCGCAGTGCGGCCTCGGGCTCGGGAACAGGACCCGGCGCACCCTTCGGGAGCTGTGCAGCCGCATCCCTGGCTGCCGCCCGCCTGTCGTCGCGCAGGCGGTTGGCCACAGGCCCGAGGGCGGCCAGCAGCCGCGCCCCTCGCTCCGCGGAGTCGCGCCCCTGGAAGCAGAACGCCCCATCGGGGTCGGTCCAGGAGCGGAAGTACCGCTCGGCGTGGATCCTCCGCTCGGCCGCCATCGGGTCACGGGCGGCTGAGGCGGCCCGCACCCTCTGGCAGCGTTCCTTCACGACGTGGAGCGGATCGGTGCCGGAGCCGGCCAGCAGCGTCGCCTCCGCATCCGGTTCCGCCGCAGCCGCATCGGCGATCTCGGCCACCTTGGCCCCCGACAGGGTGCCCTTGCGGAGCGCCTGCTCGGTGGAGGGTAGCTGGGTGAGGCGCTGACCGGTCTGCAGCGTCCGTTTGGCCTGGCCGGCGCTTCCGCCCTCCAGCTCCGCCAGGAGACCGGCAGGGGAACGGTGGCCCTCCGCCTCCCAGTGACCGGAGGCTGCGATCCGGGGTGCGAGGAGCGTCTTGCCCGCCACGACCAGACGCTCCAGCCTGCAGAACGCGCCGTAGAGCGAGGCCGCGTCCGACCCCACCAGGAGCCCGGGGTCGAGGTCGGCCACGAGCGAGCCCAGTCCATCGGCCAGCGAGGACATCCGGGCGGCGAGGCCGAGGCCGCCGGTCACGGCCCGTGGACCCGACGGCACGGTCGGCGGGAGTGCGTCGGTGAAGGTGGAGGGGACGGTGGCCAGGGCCATGCGGACATACTCGTCTGGGGGTGTGACGGGATGGGGTTGACCGCAGACTAGTAAGTGCGCATACTAAACGTATGACGATGCTCTGCACCGCCTCGGCCACGGCGTGTCGGTGGACGACGGTGCCACCCGGGTCGACATCGATGTCTCGATCGACGGGCCGCTGACCGCGTGGCTCGGCGTCGTCTCGGCTGATCACGTGGCCCGGGGGGTGGGAGATGGGATCGCCCAGATAGGACACGGCAAGAAGGGCGGCCTCGCCCGAATGCGTCCCGGCGACCTCCTCGTCTACTACTCGCCCCGGGACATGTTCGGCGGTTCGGCACTCCGGGCCTTCACCGCGGTGGGCCGGGTCGTCGACGACGAAGTGTGGCAGGCGGACGAGGGCGGCTTCTGGCCGTGGCGGCGCCGGGTCGACTACGACCCCGATGCGACGACCGTCCCGCTCGCTGCCGTCCAGGACGATCTGGACCACTGCCGGGACCCGCACTGGGGCTACCGACTCCGCCGGGGCCTGGTGGAGCTGAGCGACCACGACGCGGCCGTCCTGGTCGACGCACTGACGGCCGGTCGATGACTGCCGGACATCGGCTCGGGACAGCCTTCTCCACCGCCGAGGAGAGCACCGGCCTGCTGCTGTGGCGGGTCACCAACCGGTGGCAGGCCGCACAGCGGGCGGCGCTCCAGCCATTCGGGCTGACCCACGTCCAGTTCGTCCTGACAGCATCGTTGACGTGGCTCGGGGTCGACGGGCCCGTGACGCAGAAGCAGCTCGCCGACCACGCCGGCACCGACCCCATGATGACCTCCCAGGTGGTGCGCACCCTGGTCGAGCGGGGACTGGTCGATCGGGCGCCTCATCCCGATGACGGCCGGGCCTGGGCTCTCTCGGTCACCCCGGACGGTCGGGAGCTGGTGAACCGGGCGATCGTGGCCGTGGGGGCGTGCGACGAGTCGTTCTTCGGTCGGCTGGGGCCCGAGCGAGGGAGCTTCGCCCGTCACCTGGCGGCACTGGAGCGGCCGCGGGACTGAGCCGCGGGGCGGTCGCCCCTGCGCCGGCTCAGGCCTTGAGCTCCTCCAGGACCTTGGCGGCGTGGCCGTCGGCCTTCACGTGGTACCAGGCTCGCTCGACGGTCCCGTCGGTACCGAGGAGGAAGGTCGAGCGGATGACGCCGATGGTCTTCTTGCCGTACATGGTCTTCTCGCCCCAGGCCCCGTACGCCTCGCCCACCGAGTGGTCGGCGTCGGTCAGGAGCGGGAACTTCAGGCCGTACTTCTCCCGGAACTTCTGGTGCTTGGCGGCGGTATCGGCGGAGATCCCCAGGACGGGCACCTTGGCCTTCTTGAAGGCGGCCAGGTTGTCGTTGAACTGGCAGGCCTCCTTGGTGCAGCCCGGCGTGTCGTCGCGCGGGTAGAAGTAGACGACCACCCGCCTGCCGGCGAAGTCGGCCAGTGCCACGTCCTTGCCGTCCTGGTCGGGGAGGGTGAATGCGGGGGCGGTGTCGCCGCTGTCGAGCTTTCCCATGGCGGTTCCTCTCGGTGTCCGGGGCCCCGCGGGCCGCTCGGCCCGGTGTGCGGGGTCGCTTGAATGGTCTGTAGACCCCACGATGGCACACTCCGGAAGATCCCGGGCGGGCGTCGTGGGAGACTCGTGCAGCGATCCGTTCGAAGGGACCACCATGACCGACGAGACGACACCCCACGACGCCACGACCACATCGGCCGTGCCGGCCCATAACCGATCCAAGGTCTACGTGGACGGACCCGGCGGGGTCCGCGTGCCCTTCGTCGAGGTGTCGCTCGCCGACTCGCCGGCCAAGGACGGGACCACGCCGAACGAACCCGTCCGCCTGTACGACACCTCGGGGCCCGGCTCGGTCCCGACCGTCGGACTGCCGGGTCTGCGCCGGTCGTGGATCACCGGGCGTGGTGACGTCGCCGAGTACGAGGGGCGACCGGTCAACCGGCGGGACGACGGGCGTGCCGCGCTGCGCAGGGATGGCGACGGGCCCGATGCCTTCCCGTCCGACGGCCGCAGCCCGCTGCGTTCCACCGGCACCCCGGTGACGCAGCTCCACTACGCCCGCAAGGGGGAGATCACCCCGGAGATGCAGTTCGTGGCCACCCGCGAGGGTGTGTCCGCCGAGCTGGTCCGCGACGAGATCGCTGCCGGCCGGGCCATCCTGCCCGCCAACGTCAACCATCCCGAGTCCGAGCCGATGGTCATCGGGTCGAGCTTCCTGGTGAAGGTCAACGCCAACATCGGCAACTCGGCGGTCACCTCGTCCATCGAGGAAGAGGTCCAGAAGCTGACGTGGGCCACCCGCTGGGGCGCCGACACGGTCATGGACCTGTCGACCGGGCCGGACATCCACACCACCCGGGAGTGGATCCTCCGCAATTCGCCCGTGCCGATCGGCACGGTGCCGATCTACCAGGCTCTGGAGAAGGTGGACGGCACCCCGGAGGAGCTGACCTGGGATCTCTACCGCGACACGCTGATCGAGCAGGCCGAGCAGGGGGTCGACTACTTCACCATCCATGCAGGCGTCCTGTTGCGCTACGTGCCGATGACCGCGAAGCGGATGACGGGCATCGTCAGCCGTGGTGGTTCGATCATGGCCGCGTGGTGCCTGGCCCACCACACCGAGAACTTCCTCTACACCCGGTTCGAGGAGATCTGCGAGATCATGGCCGCCTACGACGTGGCCTTCTCGCTCGGCGACGGGCTGCGCCCAGGATCCATCGCCGACGCCAACGACGAGGCCCAGTTCGCCGAGCTGTCGACGTTGGGCGAGCTCACCGAGATCGCCTGGCGCCACGACGTGCAGGTGATGATCGAGGGCCCCGGCCACGTGCCGTTGCACAAGATCGTCGAGAACGTGTCCCTCCAGAAGGAGGTGTGCCACGACGCGCCCTTCTACACGCTCGGGCCGCTCACCATCGACGTCGCCCCCGGCTACGACCACATCACCTCGGCCATCGGTGCTGCGGTGATCGGCATGGCCGGTACCGCCATGCTCTGTTACGTCACGCCGAAGGAGCACCTCGGCCTCCCGAACCTCGAGGACGTCAAGCAGGGGATGATCGCCTACAAGATCGCCGCCCACGCGGCAGACCTCGCCAAGGGCCACCCCGGTGCCCAGGCCTGGGACGACGCCCTGTCCAAGGCCCGGTTCGAGTTCCGCTGGGAGGACCAGTTCAACCTGGCCATGGACCCCGACACTGCCCGGGCGTACCACGACGAGACCTTGCCAGCGGCCCCGGCCAAGACCGCCCACTTCTGCTCGATGTGCGGGCCGAAGTTCTGCTCGATGCGCATCAGCCAGGACGTCCGGGACTACGCCGAGCAGAAGGGCATGGACCTCGCCACCGCGGTGGAGATCGGCCTCAAGGAGAAGTCGACCGAGTTCCGCCAGGCCGGTGCAGAGGTCTACCAGGAGCCGTCGGCCACCTGAGCCCGGGCGACCCGGTCGTAGTCGGGATTCCTCGCCTGACACGTCCGGGCGGCCCGAGTCGGTCGTGGCGCCTCACGCTCGCCACCGACGGACGAGGACAAGCCCGGTGACCAGGAGAACTGCGGCGGTCGCCACGTAGATCAGCGACTCGCGCCACTGGATGGACCAGTAGTTCGTCGCAAGCTGGTAGAACTCCCCCTCCTGCACGTGATTGTGCGACAGGCAGGCGATGTACCCGGTGGGGAGGATCGGATTCTCCTTCTCACACGTCAGGCCGACCTGTGCCGCCGACATGTGCCCCGGATGATCGGATCCGTCGACGAACTGGTAGCCCGATCCGAGGTACCACGGTGCCCCGCCGCCCGACGACACGGTCAACGTCGAAAAGCTGCCGCCGTTCGAGGAGAACGGAACAAATGCCTGAGGTGCCAGGTTCGGGCGGATCGTCGTGACCATCACCAGCGACACGGCGGCGTACATGAGGAGCGCGCCGACGATCGACCAGGTGACCCGACGGAGCAGTGCGCCCAGTGCCGCGCCGAGCGAGAATGCGAACACGGTGTAGGCGATGGGCACGATGCCCGTCACCGAGAACACCTCGGGTTGCATCCTGCCTGATCCACTGAACAGCCCGGGCCCGAGAATCGCGCCGATGCCGGAGGCACCGACGTGATGGGACCACCACTGGGCCACCAGGGTGAGGATCACACTGAGGACCACCAGCGGAAGCCCGACCACCCACCACTTCGTCGTGAGCCACCGCGTCCGGGAGATCCGCTGTGTCCAGGCCAGCCGGTTGGTGCGGTCGTCCAGTTCGGCTGCTACCAGTGGGACGCCCAGCAGTACCCCGAGGACGCACGGGAAGGCGAGCAGCAGCAAATTGATTGCATCGATTTGATAGGGAAGGCGGAAGATCGTCGTTCCCTGGTAGAGATTTCGGTAGTGCTCGACGGCATCGCCGGCCACCCGGTACGCCGTCTCGGGCGCCGTGTCGTACCAGTGGCCCACGAGTGCCATCCAGATGCTGAGCACGACGGTCAGCCCGGCGGCGATGAGGAGATTGGTCCGGTGTCGTCGGAACGCAAGCCAGATCATTCCGCACGCTCCCGTCCTGGACCTGCGATGGAAGATACGGAGGACATCCCTCCGCCTGCGGCCGGATTGGACAGGTAGCCCAGCACGATCTCCTCGAGGTTCGGTTCGAGTACCTGCCAGTCGGAGCCGAGGTCGGGCGGTCCGCCACGGACCAGATAGGTCGACTGACGGGAAGTGACGCTCGACGAGACGAGGTCGGCCCCGGGCGGATCGAACTCCTGCCTGGGGCCGACCAGAATTCGAGGGCCGGCCAGTAGCTCCTCGATGGTCCCGCTGGTCTGCACCCTGGCGGCCGACAGGATGATGAGCTCGTCGCAGATCGGCTCGAGCTCGCTCACGATGTGGGAGGACAGGACTACCGTGGTGCCCCGGTCGGCGACCGAGCCGAGGAGTGTCTGGAGCAACTGACGACGGGCCAGCGGGTCGAGTGCCGCCACCGGCTCGTCGAGCAGGAGCAGGTCCGGCCGCTTGCCCATGCAGACGGCCAGTGCCACCTGGGCCTGCTGTCCGAGTGAGAGCTTCGCTACCTTGCGTTCGAGGGGTATGCCGAACTCGGCCAACCATCCACGGGCCGCCTCGTCGTCCCACGAGCTGTTGAGTCGCCGTCCGAACGTGAGCATCTCCTCGACCTTGAAGTTGCCGTACAGGGGTCGGACCTGGTCGAAGTAGCCGATTCGGCCCAGGTGGGCCGTGCCATTCGGGTCGACGTCCTCGCCGAAGATCCGCACCGAACCGGCAGTGGGCCGGGAGAGGCCGGCAGCCAGCCGGAGGAGGGTCGACTTGCCGGCGCCGTTGGGACCGACGAGGCCGGTGATCGATCCTTCCCGAACGGTGAGGCTGCAGTCGCGCAGTCCCCAATTCGAGCGGTATCTGCGGCCGAGGCCGATCGTCTCCAGCGCAGCGGTCATCGCGGATCCTCCCTCGGTGTGGTTCGCATGGCTTCCGCCACCAGCGCGGCGATCCCCTCGTCATCGAGCCCGGCCTCCCGGGCAGTGCGGACCCACTTCTCGAGGGTGTGCTGCAGGTCGGCCCGTTGCTCGGGCGCGGCGTCCAGCGACCGCTTTACGAAGGTGCCGCTGCCCGGACGCCCCTCTGTCAGCCCTTGCTGCTCGAGCTCGCGGTAGGAGCGATGGACGGTGTTGGGGTTGATGGCGATCTGGCGGACGACGTCGCGCACCGTGGGCAGCTGGTCACCCGGGCGGAGGATCCCGAGCCGGAGTGCGTGGCGAACCTGGTCGACCAGTTGCCGGTAGGCGGGTACCCCGGAGGTGCGGTCGAGGCGGAACTCGATCGTCGGCTCGGGACCCATCGTCTCAATGTACTAATACATTAATACAATTGCAAGCGCATGCGGAGGTGTCGTCCGCCTGTCCTCCCTGTTCACCGGCCTATTGACCTGGCGAACCCGGAGTTGGCAGGTACACTGGGGGTCGTGGTCGGGCGAGTGCCCACCACCGGGGTCTTCCTCATCCTGTTCTCCCGGCCTTCCGCATCGGCTCGGACAATGACCCGAGGCGGGCCCGTACGCAGCCGTGACTCGCACGGTGCTGACGGTCGGCTCCGGCCGTCGCTGAACGATGAGAGAGAGTTTCTGAACCCCATGACCACACTCGCCGATCCGGCGGACCGCGCCGTCGAGACCGATCCCGACGCACTCCTACCTAAGCATCAGAAGTCGTTCGCCGAACTCGGCGTCGACCCTGCCATCGTCGGTGCCCTCGAAGAGCAGGGCATCCACGCCCCCTTCGCCATCCAGGCCATGACCGTGGAGGACGCCCTCGCCGGTCGCGACGTCTGTGGCAAGGCGAAGACCGGCTCCGGCAAGACGTTGGCCTTCGGTGTGCCGCTGCTGCAACGCACCATGGCGTCGCCGTCGACCGAGCCGGGGCGCCCGAAGGCGCTCGTCCTCGTCCCGACCCGTGAGCTCGCCGTCCAGGTGAGCGAGGTGTTCGAGCCCCTGGCCGAGGCCGCCGGCCTCAAGACCGTCGCCGTCTACGGCGGTGCCGACATCGAACGGCAGATCAAGAAGCTCCGGCGGGGCGTCGACGTGATCATCGCCACCCCCGGGCGCCTCATCGACCTCGGCGACCGCGGCGAGCTGTCCGTGGCCGACCTCGAGACGCTGGTCCTCGACGAGGCCGACCGTATGGCCGACATGGGGTTCATGCCCCAGGTCGAGTGGGTGCTGCGCCGCCTGGAGCGTGACCACCAGACCCTGCTGTTCTCGGCCACCCTCGACGGTGCCGTCGACCGCCTCGTCAGTCGCTACATGACCGACCCCGTCCTCCACGAGGTCGCCTCGCCCACGACGACCGTCGAGGAGATGGAGCACCGCTTCATCGAGGTCCACCAGATGGACCGGGTCAAGGTCTGCGCCGCCATCTGCCGCAGTGCCGACAAGGTCCTCGTGTTCGTCCGCACCAAGCACGGCTGCGACCGGCTCGTCGAGCAGCTGGGCAAGGAGGGCGTCCGCGCCGGCGCCATCCACGGCGACCTGCGCCAGGCGCAGCGCGAGCGGACCCTCAAGGACTTCACGGAGGGCAAGCTGCACGTGCTCGTGGCCACCGACGTGGCCGCACGTGGCCTGCACATCGACGCCGTCGACGTGGTCATCCACTTCGACCCACCGGAGGACCACAAGGCCTACCTCCACCGCTCCGGACGCACCGCCCGCGCCGGTTCGGCCGGCCTCGTGGTGTCGCTGGTGCAGTGGAACCAGATCCTCGAGATCGAGCGTATCCAGACTCGCATCGGCACGCGCATGCCCATCGTCGAGATGTTCTCGAACGATCCCCGGCTCGCCGACCTGGTCGGCTGGACTCCCGAGCAGTCCTGACGACACTGCACCGGGTCGCACGTCCGGACCGGTGACCACCGCCGGACGGCCGCCCCACCACACCCCGAGGAGCGTCGCGTGCCCGATCGATCTGAACCGCTGACCATCGACGACGGGTCCGAGGACGTCAGCCGGATCCTGGTCGTCACCGCACATCCCGACGACGTCGACTTCGCCGCCGCCGGTTCGGTGGCGACCTGGACCGGCCGTGGCATCGACGTGTCCTACTGCATCGCCACCGACGGCGACGCCGGCGGGTCCGACCACTCGATCACCCGGGCCGAGATGGCGTCCATCCGCCGCGAGGAGCAGTTGGAGGCCGCCCGCGCCGTCGGGGTCACCGACGTCACCTTCCTGGGGTTCCCCGACGGGCGGGTCACGGCGAGCCTCGACCTGCGGGCCGCCATCTCCCGGGTGATCCGCCTGGTGCGCCCCGACCGGGTCGTCAGCCAGTCGCCCGAGCGGAACTGGGAGCGGATCTACGCGAGTCACCCCGACCACCTGGCCACCGCCGAGGCGGCGGCCTGCGCCGTCTATCCCGACGCACGGAACCCGTTCGCCTTCCCCGAGCTGCTGGAGGAGGGTCTCGAGCCCCACACCGTGCCCGAGCTCTGGGTGATGGCCACCGAGCGGGCCAACCGCGTCGTCGACGCCACCGACGCCTACGACCGGAAGCTGGCCGCCCTCAGGTCCCACCGGAGCCAGGTGGGCGACGGCGCCCACCTCGACGAGCTCCTCCGCAGCTGGATGACCGGCACCGCACTGGCCGCCGGCCTGCCCGAGGGCCGGCTCGCCGAGGCGTTCCACGTGGTCAACACGGCCTAGTGGCCGCGACGCCGGACCCGCGGGCCGCCCTTCCGTGGGCGGTACTCCAGCACGTCGCCCACGAGGGCCCGGGCTCGATCGGCGCGGCGCTGGCCGACTGCGGCATCGATGTGGTCGGGGTGCGTCCCGACCTGGAGGAGCGGCTGCCGACCGCCGATCAGCTGTCCGGCCTGGTGGTGATGGGTGGCCCCATGGGCGTCCACGACGACCACGCCTGGCTCGGGCCCGAGCGGGACCTGCTGCGCGACGCAGTCGAGCGCGGCCTGCCTGTCCTGGGCGTGTGCCTCGGTGCCCAACAGCTGGCCGCGGCCCTCGGGGCCGAGGTCACCACCGGCCCGCGTGAGGAGGTGGGCCCGGGTGAGGTCGAGCTCACCGCGGAGGGGCGCCGGGACCCGGTGCTCGGGCCCGAGTACAACGGGCTGTCGGGCACCACCGTGCCGTGCGTGCACTGGCACCGCGACACGTTCGCCCTGCCCTCCGGCGCCGTGCACCTGGCGGCCACGCGGCAGTCCCCCCACCAGGCGTTCCGGATCGGCGATCGTGCGTACGGACTGCAGTTCCACCTCGAGGTCGACGCGGCACTCGCCGACGCGTGGCGCCGAATGTTGCCTGACGGCGTCGCGCTCGGTGCCGACGACGTCGCACGGGTCGAGGACGTCGGTCGGCGCGTGCTGCGGCGATTCGTCGACGTGACGACTGACGCCTCCGATCAGGGTAGGTCGTGAGCGGCGGACCGGGTGCGGCGCCCGCCACCGTCGACCCGGAGGACGAGGACGGCGAGGGACCGGTCAAGCCGAGACTGCGGGGCATCCTCCACGAGATCGCCTTCTTCGTGTCGCTGGTGTCGGGCGCATGGCTGGTGTGGGACGCACCGACGACCTCGTCGAAGTTGGTGTGCCTGATCTACGCCTGTGCGATCTCACTGCTGTTCGGCGTGAGCGCGCTGTTCCACCGCCACACCTGGGGCCCCGTCGGCCGCCGACGCATGCGCCGGGCCGACCACTCGACGATCTTCATCGCCATCGCCGGGTCCTACACGGCGGTGGCGGGCATCGCTCTCACGGGCTGGCCCCGGACCGCGGTGCTGCTCATCGTCTGGATCGGGGCGGCGGTGGGGATCACCCTCCGCCAGGTCTGGCTGGACGCCCCCAAGTGGGTGATCGCCCTGCCCTACGGCGTGGTGGGTTGGGCCGCGGTCGTGGTCCTGCCGCAGTTGGAGCGGGCACTCGGACCCGCCGGTTTCGTGTTCCTGCTCCTCGGGGGCCTCGCCTACTCGGCGGGAGCAGTGGTCTACGCCCTGAAGAAGCCGAACCCGGTCCCCGGCGTGTTCGGTTACCACGAGGTGTTCCACGCCTGCACCATCGTCGGGGCGGTGCTCCACTTCGTCGTCATCGCCGTGTACGTCCTGCCACTCGCGAGCTGAACCCGGCCCCCACCCGCGACCGGCCATCGTCCGCCGTCCGGTGTCTACGATCGACCCATGGCCCTCACCGTGTTCGGCGTCGTCGTACTCACCCTCATGATGACCATGTACGCCCTGGAGCATCGTGGCAACGCCTACGTCGCCGCCTTCGCCGTGGGGTGCGCGCTCTCGTCGGCGTACGGCTTCGCCTCGGGGGCATGGCCGTTCGGCGTTGTGGAGGCCGTCTGGACGGTGGTCGCCGCCCGCCGCTGGTGGTCGACCGCCCGTCCGGCACCTGCAGGCTGAGGAGCGCTGCACCGACTGGCCCGCCGTCGCGCCGCGTGGGACTGTGGAGGTGATGACGGAGCGCACACGACTGGTGGTCTGCGAGGGTGACGAGACGGGTCAGGAGCTGCTCGACGAGGCGCTCCGGGTGCTCGACCCGTCCGTCGTGGGCGTCCCGCTCGACCTCGTCCGGTTCGACCTCTCCCTCGAGAACCGGCGCCGCACCAAGAACGCCGTGGTGTCCGAGGCCGCCGAGGCCATGGTCGAGGTGGGGCTCGGGCTCAAGGCGGCGACGATCACCCCGCCCGAGACCGGCGACGTCGGCTCCCCCAACCGCATCCTGCGCGAAGGGGTCGGCGGCTCGGTGATCGTGCGGACGGGGCGCCGGATCCCGGGCGTCGTGCCGCTCGCACCCGTGGTCCATCCGATCGTTGTGGTGCGGATGGCCGTGGGGGACGCCTACGGGGCTGCCGAAGGACGCGACGGCACGCCGGGCGATCCCGGTGAGCAGGCGTGGCGGACCGAGCGGATCGACCGGTCGGTGTGCCGGTCGGTGGCCGAGTACTCGTTCCGGGCCGCTGCCGGACTCGGTGCCTGCGTGTTCGGCGGCCCGAAGTGGACGGTCTCCACCGTCTACGAGGGCATGCTCAAGGAGGAGATGGACGCGGCTGCGGGCCGCCATCCCGATGTGCCGTACCGGCCGATGCTGATCGATGCCGCCTATGCCGGTCTGCTGACCGAGGCAGACGACCAGTCGCTCGTGATCCCGGCGCTCAACCGTGACGGCGACTGCCTGTCGGACCTCGTCCTCGCGCTCTTCGGCTCGATCGCCGGCGCCGAGTCGGTCCTCCTCGCGCTCGACGACGACCTGCATCCGACGGTGGCCATGGCCGAGGCACCTCACGGCACGGCGCCGTCGCTGATGGGCAAGAACGTGGCCAATCCGATGGCCATGCTGCTGGCCTGTGCCGCCGCGCTCGATCACGCGTCGATCGTCCAGGGTCATGCCGTGTCGGACGCCGCGATGGCCATCCGTGAGGCCACGCTCGGAGCGGCGGCCGACGGCATCCGCACCTTCGATCTCGGCGGCGACGCCACGACGAGCGGGGTCGTCGACGAGGTGATCCGCCGGATGCGGGAGCACCCGGGTTCCTGAGCCCGCTGGATCGGGGAGCGGACCTGTTCCGCGCCCTCATTCGTCTTCGTCGTGCCGTCTCGACCACCCGGCGCGCGGCGACACACCTGTTCCAGCCACGCAACGTCTTGTGATCACAAGAACTTGCCATCCGCGATTGCATCCGTGGGCTTTCCAGGGGAGGCTCGGTGCTGGCGGGAGGCGAGTGTTCCCCCGGCGGACAAGGAGATTCACCATGCACCTCATCACGACGTGGAAGAGCCGTCCCCTGAGCCCGGCGCAGTTCGACCGGCTCATGACGGTATGGGGCAAGCTCGAGGAGCGGACGGCGGCCGACTCCAGTGGCGAGCGGGTCTGTTGGTTCCAGTTCAGCGACGGCTCCGGTGGGGTCACCATCGACAAGGTGAAGGACGTCGAGGCGGCGCTGTCGCTCGGCCTCGAGCAGTCGCTGACGCTGGGTGAATTCCTCGAGCTCGACACCAAGATCGGCCTCGACCTCGAGTCCTCACTGCCCGTGATCATCAAGGCCCAGGAGAACGCCAAGGGCTGAACCCCACGCTGCATCCGTGACGTCGCACGGCCCCGAGCCCCCGCCCGGCGCCGTTGCGCGTCCGGTCGGCAGCCACCGGTCGAGTCGCTCGGGCCCGGCACTACCATCGCCGGCATGCCCACCCGAGCCGTCGTCTTCGACCTCGACGACACCCTGATCGTCGAGGTCTCCTTCGCCATGACCTCGTTCCGCGAGGCCCTGGCGATGCTGCCCGGCGTCGATCCCGACGCCTCCGAAGTGGTGGCGCTGGATGCGGTCCGTTCCGTGTGGACCACAGGGGCCGATCACGCACTGGCCGTCGGACTCGGGTTCGCCTCGTGGGAGGGCCTGTGGTCTGACTTCGCGGGCAATCATCCCTCGCTCGCCGGCCTCGAGGCCTGGGCGCCCACGTACCGGACCGAGGCCTGGCGGGCCGTCGGCACGGTATTCGGCATCGACGACCAGGGACTGCTGGACTGTGCGGCCGACACGTTCGAGGAGGCCCAGCGACGCGGCCATCCGGTGATCGGGGGCATGGACGAGGTGCTCGCCGGGGTGGCGGAGCGGCACCCGATCGGCCTGATCACCAACGGGCCGTCGGACATCCAGCGGCTCAAGCTCGAGCAGTCCGGACTGACCGGCGCGTTCGCGCGGGAGGTGATCTCGGGCGAGTTGGGGATCGGCAAGCCCGACCCCGTCGTCTTCCTCGGCCTACTCGACGGACTCGGGGCGGATCCGGCGGTGTCGGTCATGGTCGGCGACAGCTGGGAGCGCGATGTGCTCGGCGGCCTCGGGGCCGGCATGTCGGCCGTGTGGATCGCCGATGGACGACCGGTTCCGGAGCACCGGCCACGGGTGGCCGTCGTCGATTCCGTGCTCGGGCTGCCCGCCGCCCTCGACCAGCTCGCCTGAGCGAGCCGTCCCGTCCGGCGGTCAGCCCGCCATCTGGCGCAGCATGTAGGGGAGGATCCCCCCGTGCCGGTAGTACTGGGCCTCCATGGGTGTGTCGATGCGCAGCCGGGCCTCGAACTCGACGGTGCGGTCGCCGTCCGTCGCCGTGACGGCCACGGTCTTCGGGCTGACACCCTCGTTGAGCGATCCGATTCCGGTAACGGCAAAGACCTCGTGCCCGGTCAGGCCCAGCGACTCTGCCGTCTGCCCTTCGGTGTACTGCAAGGGCAGGACGCCCATCCCGATGAGGTTCGACCGGTGGATGCGCTCGTAGGACTCGGCGATGACGGCACGCACGCCGAGCAGCCGGGTGCCCTTGGCCGCCCAGTCGCGTGACGAGCCTGAGCCGTACTCCTTGCCGGCCAGCACCATCAACGGCACGCCCTCGGCGTGGTACTGCTCGGACGCCTCGAAGATGCTGGTCTCCCGCCCGTCGGGCAGGTGCAGGGTGATGCCGCCTTCGGTCCCTGGGGCCAGTTGGTTGCGTAGCCGGATGTTGGCGAACGTGCCCCGTACCATGACCTCGTGGTTGCCCCGGCGGGTGCCGTAGGAGTTGAAGTCGACCTGGTCGACGCCGTGGTCCAGTAGGTACCGACCGGCCGGCGTGGTCGGTTTGATGTTGCCTGCGGGAGAGATGTGATCGGTGGTGACGCTGTCACCGAGCTTGGCCAGGACGCGGGCGCCGACGACATCGGCGACCGGGTCTGGCGTCATAGACAGGCCCTGGAGGAAGGTCGGCCGCAGTACGTAGGTGGACGCGGTGTCCCATTCGAACGTGTCGCCGCTGGCCGTCCCGATGGCCCGCCACCGCTCGTCGCCCTCGAACACCGAGCTGTACCGCTGGCGGAACATGTCGGAGGTCAGCGACGTCCGGATGGACTCGGTCACCTCGTCGGGGCTGGGCCACA
>PLRX01000021.1 GCA_003164095.1 Acidimicrobiaceae bacterium
CCGAACCGGCGTTCGGTGCGGCCATTGGCGTGACGGATTGGCCGAGCCGGCGTGCACGGTTCTGGCCACCGCCACCGCTGGATCAGGATTGAAACAGGGCAGGCAGACATTGGCATTACAGAAGCTGCATGCCCAGCGAACGGATGGTCAGCGTTCGAAGCCATGATCCTGACTCAACCTGTGTCTCCCGCTGATTTCCGATTGGTGATCATCGAGATCGAGATCGAGAAGCGCCAAAGGCATCCAGTCCACGTGGATCTGCTCACCGGGAACCAGCTCCTCGGACGTGCTCGTCGTGAAACGGTCGTGGAGCTCGGAGAGCTCGTCGGATAGGCGGCCGCAGAGCGTTTTGGCCATCTCCGCTTCCCCTCGGGCGTGATGGGCATCACCGATGGCCCGGAGGGTCCGCCCCAGTTGGTCGACCAACGAGGCCCAGATTACCGGCGAGTTCTTGTCCACCGCGGATCGGGCTGCGATCCCTGCCACTCCCCGAAAGTCACGAACCGCTGCTCGGTCCGGGACCGGATCGTCTGGCCGGTTCTGCGCCGATCGGGCCAAGGCATCTGCAACCTCCGCCATCGGCCCGGGGCTGTCCACCTCGAATCGTCTCGACCATGCAGCAAATACACCGGCGGTCTCCCTCGCTGCCCCCCGCCACGCAGCGAGGTCCGATGCCGGGACGGCCTTGAGCCTCTCGACCGACCGCTCGACGCCCGCCACCGCCCGCATCCAATCATCTGGGCCGCCACGAATCGTTTCCTGGCCTGGGGCGACCGCCTTCGCACTCCTCCACTCGACGACCGCTGCGGTCCGGTCCCCGGCTGATTGCTCCCAGAACTGCCGCATGTTGGGCAATGTCAGATCCTTTGCCAGCTTCCCGCCGCCGAACCAGATCGGCGTCTCTCCATCCTGGGTCCTCATCGCAACCGAGTAGCCGACCACCACCTCTTCTCCCCCAGTCTCGAATCGTGGGCGCACGAGCACCCCGCTTCCTCGGAGGCGCCGGACGAACTCGGCTTCGTCTTTGGAGACGACCGACGCTTCCCGCACCATGCGGGCAAGTGAGGTCCGTGGTGGTTCTGCTCGCTGCTCCCGTGAGGTCCGCTCCAACTCGGCTCTGGACAGCCCGGGCATCCCCCGTCCCTCTCGGCCGTCGACGACGGTCAGGTCGTAAGAGGCCTCGACCTCGGCACAGACCCCAGAGAGCACCTTCTTGGACTGCCAGGTGTTGACCCGGCTGCCGTCGATCCGGACCAGGGTTGCTGCGATGTGGACGTGCTGGTTACCGTTCGCACTCGTCCCGTGGCCGACCGCCACCCAGGCGGCGGGTTGCAGGCCATCGGACTCGAACCCGAGTGCTGTCATCGCCTTGTTGGCGATCTCTCCCCACTGGTCGTCGCTCAGGTGACGGTCGCCGGGGGGAAGGGACAGCGACAGGTGGAGGATGTGGCCGCCTTTTGGGTCGGTGCCGAAGGTCTCGTGGGCGGCATCGAGGCCGGCACCGAGGTCTGCGATCTGGCGATGGGACAGGTTGCTGCCGGCCAGCGCCTCACCGCCCATCACGAGGCCCGAGCCGATGACGCGCTGGTCGGTGTGCTCGTTCGCCTTGCCCGGGCCGAACAGGTACCGGACGAGTCTCCGGCCCGACGATCCCGTGGTGATCTTTCCGATCATCGGGGAAGCACGAACTCGGCCTGGAGACGCTCGGTCGTCTCGGCCAGCACCGTCGTTGCCCGACGCACTTCGTCGAGGGCATCGTTGAACCCGTTAGGGAGGACGTGGTTGGTGTTCGCCCACTTGGCCAACTGGTTCACGTTGTTCGCCACACCGGTCAGGACGATCCGGGCCCGCTGCGCATCCCCGGCTGCCTGGCGTCGTTGGGCAGACTGGGCCGCAGATCCCGACATGGCCGCTTCGAAGAGGAACCGCTGGAGCGACACGCACGCCCGCTCCGCTCTCTCCTTGAGCTGGCCGAGCTCCCGGTCGGACAGGCGCACCTTCACGACGTTGTGTCGGCCACCGGTCACCGTGGCCATCCTCGATGTGCGTCTCGACGCCGGGGTCTTCGCCGTCCGGTCGGCCACCGGACGCTTCATGACGCCCAGCGCAGCGAACCCGAGGACACCTCGGGGACAGGACCCCAGCGGGGCCACCGGCAACGCCGACTCAAACAGGGGACCTGTTTGACCATCTTGCTCCCGCTCTTACGCCACTCCGCGCACGAGTCCAGTCCGAGCGATGGGGCATTGGACCGTGAGCCCTCCGGGCTCGCCGTTCTTCCTCCTCGTTCGACTTGGCGACCGATCGAGGACGCGACGGTCGAGCCGCGACCAGAAGCCGGTACTGGTGATGTCGGCGGCTCAATCGCGCTGTGACCAGGACGTATGTCGTCGTCGATCACGGTGTTGACGGGGACCGAGACCTTCGCCGGGCGGTCGACTGCACGGGCCGGCGTCGGACAGGAGACGGAACAGAGCGAGATCGTTCGCACCGAAGAAGAGGACAGACAGGGCGTCGACGGGCTGCTTCGCCACAGGTATTCCCCGGGTGGGGAAGTTGTGAACCCTCTGAGGCGAAGATTCGCTGTTA
>PLRX01000140.1 GCA_003164095.1 Acidimicrobiaceae bacterium
GCCTGGAGCACGTCGCAGTCCACGGTGACCTGGATCTCGCCGAGGGCCACCATGTCGCACACCGAGCGCAGGGAGCGGCCGATGAGCCGCTGGATCTCCTGGGTCCGACCCGACTGCTTGCCCTTGGCGGCTTCGCGGGTGACGCGCTCACCCGTCGACCCCGGCAGCAGCGAGTACTCGGCCGTCACCCATCCCTTGCCCGAGCCCCGCATCCACGGTGGCACCCGCTCCTCGACGGAGGCGGTGCAGAGCACCCGGGTGCGCCCCATGGACACCAGCACCGAGCCCGGGGCGAAGACGGTGAAGTCCCGCTCGAACGACGCCGTCCGCAGCTCGTCGATCCCCCTGCCGTCGGCCCGCTTGGTCGTTCCGCTCACAGTGTGAATTCCTTTCCGATCGCTGCCTGCTCCACCGGGCCGCCGAAGGCGGCCTCGGCCTCCTCGGCCACCGCCCGGGCGTCGACCGTCGGCCACCGGTGGGTGATGACCAGCCGCTGGGCACCTGCCGCACGTGCGGCGGCACCGGACTGGCGGCCGCTCAGGTGCCGGGCGGTCCCTTCGTGCTCGGCCGTGTAGGTGGCTTCGCACAGCAGCAGGTCGAGCCCGCTGCCGAGCACCTCCGGGAACCATTCCGGCCCGGTGTCGGCAGAGTAGCCGAGCGCCCGGCCACCCCCGTCGATGCGTACGGCCAGCGTCTCCTCGGCGTGGTCCGTGCGGTGGAAGGCGCACGAGGCCTCGCCGATGCCCGCCCGTGATCCGTGGGTGACCTCGTGCCACTCGAGCAGTGGGGTCCGCTCCGGGTCCGCCCGCTCGGCCACCCGCGCCGGGGCGTAGACGGGCAGCGGGCTACGGCGCCCGCCGAACCGGGCCTGGGTCTCCATCGCATAGAGGTCGGTCCAGTGGTCGGTGTGGTGGTGGCTGATGACGACGGCGTCGACCTCGGAGGGCTCGATGAGCGTCTGGAGCACGGCGAATGTGCCGGGGCCGGCGTCGAGGAGGAGGATCGTTCCACCCACCCGCACGAGGTAGCCACTGCCGGCGCCTCCGGGGCCGGGCCAGCTGCCGTCGCAGCCCAGGACGGTCAGGACCACCTCGTCGCCGGGGTCGGGGGCGGGGGCGGCACTGCGTGCGGCGGCTCGTCCCATCGTTGCAGGCTACGCCGTACCGCAGCCGACCGGGAGCAGCAACAGACGCACCCCTAGAAGTAGGTGATCTGCTTGGCCCGGGCCTCGACGGTGTCCAGGTCGTCGGTCCAGGCCCCGGTGGAGAGGTACTTCCACCCGGCGTCGCAGCACACGGTGACGATCACGCCCGACTCCAGCGTGGCGGCCGTCCGGACGGCACCGGCCAGGATGGCGCCCGAGGAGATCCCGGCGAAGATGCCGACCTCCGTCAACCGCCGGGTCCACTCGATGGACTCGCGTGGTCGCACGATCCGCTTGCCGTCGAGGAGGTCGGCGCCGTGGTTCTCCAGGAAGATCGGCGGGATGTACCCGTCGCCGAGGTTCCGCAGCCCGTCGACCATCTCACCGGCCGGCGGCTCGATGGCCAGCACCTTGATGTCGGGGTTCTGCTCCTTCAGGTACCGGCCGACGCCGAGCAGGGTGCCCGACGTGCCGAGTCCGGCCACGAAGTGGGTCACCTCGGGGCAGTCCTTCCAGATCTCCGGTCCGGTGCCCTCGTAGTGGGCCCGCGGGTTGGCCGGATTGGCGTATTGGTAGAGGAAGGTCCACTCGGGATGCTCCGCGGCCAGCGCTCGGGCCCGGCGGACGGCGCCGTTCGACCCCTCGGCGCCGGGCGACTCGATGATCTCGGCCCCCCAGGACTCGAGCAGTTGACGGCGCTCGATGGAGACGTTGGTGGCCAGGACCACCTTGAGCTTGTAGCCCTTGATCTTGCAGACCAGCGCCAGGCCGATGCCGGTGTTGCCCGACGACGGCTCGATCAGGGTGGCACCGGGGGTGAGGGTGCCGTCCGCCTCGGCCGCCTCGATCATGGCCAGGGCGATCCGGTCCTTGACGGAGCCGCCCGGGTTCTGGCCCTCGAGTTTCATGAGGATCCGGACGTCCGGGTTCGGGCTCAGGGCCGAGATGTCGACCAGGGGCGTGTTCCCGATCAGGTCGAGGACCGAGCCGTAGGCGGTCATGGGCGGCGGGGTGCCCCGGGGCCGAAGGCTCCGCCGGCCACGGCCGGGAGGATGGACAGTTCGTCGGTGGCGCCCACGGCGGTGTCGACCCCGGACAGGTACCGGACGTCGTCGTCGTTGAGGTACACGTTCACGAACTTGTGCAGGGAGCCCGAGTCGTCGATGACCTGGCCGGTCATCCCGGGGTACTGCGCCACCAGCGCGGTGAGGACCTCGCCCACGGTGGCGCCTTCGACGGCCACCGAGCGGTCGCCGCCGGCCTGGGGCCGGAGCACGGTCGGGAGGTTCACTTGGACGGGCACGTGGGCTCCTTTGGTTCCGGGGCCCGAACGGGACCGGGTGGTGCTGGCGGGTGGGACCGACCGGGTCCGCACTGGCGGCTCGGCGGGGTCTGTCGAAACTTGACCTGTCAGGTGGGGATTCTATCTTCCGAGCAGGTGGACCGGTTCCTCTTCGATCGCCCCGTCCACGATCCGGTAGCTGCGGACCACCGGCTCGGTGTCGCGCAGGGACACCAGGACGTAGTGCCAGCTCGGGTCCGGGGCCTGGGCCACGTCGGTGGGCGACGGATAGGCATCGGTGTGGGTGTGGGAGTGGAAGACCCCGATGATCGAGCCGCCGGCGGTCTCGGCGTCCCTGTCGGCCCGCAGGTGCTCCTTTGGGTCGACGGTGTAGAGCTTGGCGGAGGCCGCCAGGTTCCGTGTCGGGTAGCACGTGGTCGCACGCCCCGTGTCGAGGTCGCCACCGAGCAGGCCGCAGGCCTCGTCGGGCAGGCCGACCAGGCAGTGGGCCACCATGTGGTCGTGGACGGCGCGGGGCAGCGTGAGCATCGTCGACCACGCTAGAGGAACCCGGTCGGCGGTCGGGCGACTACCGTCGACTGGCGTGGCCGCAGCGAAGAAGAAGCAGGCCGCCCCGTCGGGCGGCAAGGGCGCCAAGGACGCCGCCCGGGAGCGCAACCGCCTGGTGGCGTCAAACCGACGCGCCCGCCACGACTACGAGATCGTGGACACGCTCGAGTGCGGGATCGTGCTCCAGGGGTCCGAGGTGAAATCGTTGCGCGAGGGCAGGATCGCACTGCAGGACTCCTACGCCCGGATCGACGACGGCGAGCTGTGGCTCTTCGGAGTGCACATCCCCCCGTACGCCCAGGCCAACGGGTTCGGTGCCCACGACCCGGACCGGCGGCGCAAGCTCCTGGTCCACCGGCGCCAGATCGACGAATGGATGGGCAAGTCCAAGCAGAGCTCGCTGACCATGGTCCCGCTGTCGATCTACTTCAAGGACGGCCGAGCCAAGGTCGAGCTGGCCCTGGCCCGGGGCCGGCGCCAGTACGACAAGCGGCACGCCATCGCCGCACGGGACGCCGGACGTGACGCCGCACGCGAGGCCCGCTCGGTCGCCAAGCTCCGCACCTGAGCCGGACGCCGGTCCCGGTGGCGCCTGCAGGCTGTGCGCCCAGATCGCGTGTCCGGGCGACGCCTGCGGGCGGTACGCTGGATACCTGGCCGCACACGTCGTGCGCTCAGTGGAGGAACCCGAGGGGGTGACAGGCTTCGACTCTGGTCGTCGATGTAGGAGAAGCGAGCCGTGGTCTCCGGAGCCACGTTAAAGAGCCGGAACCAAAAACAAACGCCGAGCCTCAGCTCGCGCTCGCAGCCTAGAAACTGCGACGTCCTCCTGGTCTAAGCCCCACGGGTCAGAACAGGGCGCCATCTAGTGGGGCTCACCTGAACGATTGCGCCGACGGGCCGTCAGGGACAGTTCAGTCGGCTACGGACCCGACCTGCCGCCGGTAGCGGGACGGGTCCCGACAATCTACCGCCGGCTGCGCTCGGAGAAGACCTATTGAGAAGCCGGAGGACGCGGGTTCGATTCCCGCCACCTCCACGATGCCCTGGCCTGTTTTCCCGCAGGTCAGGGCATTGTCGCGTCCGACTGACCCATGGTTCGCCGAATGGCCGTCGAGATGTCAACACCTGGTGCGAATAGTTGGACAGTGTGAAAGTTCGCCCGTCCGATCCCATCTAACCTCGGGTGGATGGACGAAGCCATCGAGCGGGTCATCGGCGACATGTACCGCTTCACGGAGGCCGGCGACCGGCTCATCGAGCGGATGCAGGTCCAGAGCAGGTGGAACCTGGAGGACATCGACCGGCTCCGCACCGGGTTCACCATCATGGCGTCGATCGACGCCGGCGACTCCGCTGCTCGCAGCCGCGACCTGACGCGCGTCATGGCCGAGTTCGAGGAGAGCCGGCGGGCCATCCGGTCCTCGGTGGTGGCCGCCGCACTGGCCGAGGGCGCCTCGGTCACCCAGATCAGCGGGATCTTCGGCGTGTCGCGCCAGCTGGCCAACCGGTTCGTCAAGGAGTGCAGGGCACGGGAACAGCAGCAGATCGACCAGCTGTCGCCGCCCCAATCCATCTGAAGCAAGCCGCCAGACCCGGGCCGCAGCTCCGACTACCGGGAGCAGGACCTCATTCGAGGTCGGACGAACCGGCCCTGGCCTCGATCGGTGGCGCCACGCCAGACGTACCCGACTCCCCTTCCGGACCTCCCTCGGGCAGCGTGTCGACCCCCGACTCCCACGGCCGCACGTAGGCCAGGTAGAACACGGCTGCCCCGAGGAGGGTGGCACACAGGACCCACCCGAGGGCGGTGGTGCCGAGTCCGGCGTACTTGAGGCCGGAGGCGAAGATCACGAAGGTGATGGCCGGGCGGATGTACTTGTCCGGCGCACGGGACGACAGGAAGGCGCCGACCAGCACGGCCGGAACGCTGCCGATGATGATCGACGTCGTCACCGAGAACTCGACGTGACCGAAGATGAGTGCGCCGAGCGCGGCGGCCATGGTCAGGGGCACCGCCTGGGTCAGGTCGGTCCCGACCAGCTGGTTGGCACCGAGCATCGGGTACAGGAAGAGGAGCAGGACGATCATCAGAGAGCCCGACCCCACGGAGGTCAGGCCGACGATGACGCCGCCGACCATGCCGATGATGACGGTCGGAATCGGCTTCACCTCGAGCTGGTGGACGATCGTCGTGCGACCCCTGCCCGAGCGCCGGTCGAGGTAGTAGCGCAGCACCATGGCTGCCGCACCGAGCAGCAGCGCCGCCCCGAGGATCTTCTCGATGTTGTCCTGGGACGTCTTGGCGTGGCCCATCAGATGGAGCAGGTAGGCGCCCACGAACGCCATGGGCACCGAACCGAGCACCATCCAACCCACGAGGCGGAAGTTGACCGTCTTCTTGGAGATGTGGACGGCGGCGCCGAACGGTCGCATGAAGACTGCAGCCACCAGGTCGCTGGAGATGGCCGCAGACGGCTTGATCCCGAAGAGGAGAATGAGCATCGGGGTCATCAGTGCCCCACCTCCGGCCCCGGTGAGTCCCACCAGGAACCCCACGACGGCGCTGCCCAACACGATGTACGGGTCGATGTTCATCGACATGCCCCTCTCAATGCCCTACTAGCACCGTAGGCAAACTTGGGACACAAGGCAATTGCCTCTCGACGTGCAGCTGAAGGGCTGACCTGGGGACTTCCGTGCGTCAGGCCTGGTCCTGGAATCGGCCGAAGCGCTCGTCGTAGTCGCGCAGCCGGCTGGCCAGGGCTCCCATGATTCCGAGGGCGAAGGTCGGTGATTCGTGGACGAGGAAGAGGAAGGTCCTGCGGTCGATGTCGGCGAGGGCCGTATCGGTCGTGGCAACTGCGGTCACGTTGCGCGGCAGGTGGTCGATCAGCGCCCGTTCGCCGAAGACGTCGTCAGGCCCGAGTACGGCCACCACCAGCGAGCCCTTGCGCAGTTCGACGGTGCCGGACATGATCCCGTACATGTGCGACCCCGGGTCGCCCTCGGCGTAGATGACATCGCCTGCAGCCACCGTACGGTGCTCGGGAGCGTTCAGGAACAGGCTCGTCGTGGCCATGGGGCACCTCTTCCGTTCCGGTCGCCGGGTTGACGCAGGCGAGCGTACCGGACCCGGACCGGCCGCGGTCGAGGACCGACCGTCGTCACGGGCCAGTGGACCTCACGGCAGCCGATAGTTTTGTGGTCGTCCCACCCCGGCACGGCGGTGGATGCCACCGACCGAGGGAGCGAGAGACGATGCCAGGCCTTGAGCGACTGCCCGCACCGTCGCCCGAAGACGCGGCAGTCGTCGTCGAGGCACCCGGCGACGGTCCCGGGTACTGGGCCGGCGGCCCCAGCGCCGTGCTCGACGACGACGGCACGTTCTGGCTGGCCTACCGCCTCCGGCGGCCCCACGGCGACGGCCGGGGCTACGCCAATGTCATCGCTCGGTCCTCTGACGGCGTGGAGTTCGAGACGGTGGACGTCCTCCACCGCGACGATTTCGACTGCGATTCCTTGGAGCGACCGGCCCTCGTCCACCTGCCGGACGGGACGTGGCGGGTGTATGTGAGCTGTGCGACCCCGGACTCGTTCCACTGGCGGGTCGACGCCGTCGATGCATCCGACCCGTCGCAGCTGTCATCGGCGGTGCCGACCACGGTCCTGCCGGGTGACCCGGAGGTCATGGCGGTCAAGGACCCGGTGGTGAAGCTGGTCGACGGGCAGTGGCACCTCTGGCTCTGCTGCCACCCCCTCGATCTCCCCGACGACACCGACCGCATGCACACCGATTACGGCACCAGTGTCGACGGCATCCACTGGGAGCTCGACGGGACCGCGCTGACCGGCACCCCGGGCCGGTGGGACCAGCGAGGAGCCCGGGTGGCCGACGTGGTGCCGGGAGCCGGGGGCTGGCTCGCCTACTACGACGGACGATCCTCCAAGGAGGAGAACGCCGAGGAGCGCACCGGGACGGCCTCCGGGACGGAGCCGGGCCATCTGGTGGCCGACCCGGTGGTCGTCGGCACCGGGCCCGACGGGGCGTGGTCGCTCCGCTACACCTCGATCGTGGAGCTGCCCGAAGGCGGACTGCGCCTCTTCTACGAAACGAGGCGCCGCGACGGTGCCCACGACTTGCGCACCGAGTACGTGCCGCCCTCGCGGTAGGTGCGCCACAGCTCGAGGTCCCACCCCGTCTCGGACTCGACCACGGCGATGTCGTCAGCGAAGTAGTCGATGAGCGCCGCCCGGTCCTGCTCGGCCAGCTCCGGGCGGTGCTGCGGGGTCCGCTGGATCAGGAACTGCAGGGGGAGGCTGGCCTTGCGCCACACCTGGGGAGGGAAGTGGCTCCCGACCGAGGCCCCCAATCGGAACGTCTCCTGCAGGACCCGCGTGTAGAGCGACGGGCGCACGTAGACGCCGACGTTGCGGGGTGGCGCCTCCTCGAGGACACCCTCCTCGACCCCGAGGAACCGGCACACGGCGTCCAGGGTCTCGGCTGGCTCGTCCACCAGTGACTTGTACCGGATGATGTGGAGCTGCTCGGGGGCGAACAGGGTGCGCAGGTGCTGGATCTGGTGGCCGTAACGACCGGTTTCCAGGTAGCGCCAGATGGGACCCCACCCGGCCTCGCGCCTACCCGGCTCCTCGGCACAGGCGGTCAGGAAGTCGCGTTCAGGTTCGAGGCCGTCGGCCCACAGGTGGGCCCAGTTGGAGTACGCACGGTCGACCGGGTCGCGCAGGACCATGATCAGCTTGGCGTCCGGAACCGCCTCCGCAATCCGCCGGTGGGCGTCCAGGTCCTGGAGGTAGAACGCGGTGCTCTCCCCCCGCAATGCGCCCTCGGGCGCCCCGTCGAAGAGCCGCTCGTACTCGTCGGGCCGCCACACCCACTCACGTGCGCTGTGGGCGTCGCCTGGCCCCGTCTGACGCGGGGGCGGCCCGTCGCACAGAAAGTATTTGGGTTCCTTCACCGACGACAGGTAGAGCTGCGGGTGGTCTGCCAGTGCGGCGTGCAGCGCCGTGGTCCCCGATTTGGGGGCACCGATGATGAAGAATTCCGGGAGCTCCACGGGTCAGCCGGCCGACCGTACCACCCGGCCCAACCGGGTGCTCGCAACCCGACGGCGCGCACGCTCACCGTGGAGCACGGTGCCGAGCGCAGTTGCCACCAGGACGAGGTCGGCAGAGCCTGCCACGTAGTGCCACACCGGACCGCCGACGACCAGTGCCGTGCATGTCGTCACCGTGACCGCCACGGCCACCACGGTGACGATGTCACCTGCCACGAACCAACCCCTTGCCTGATCGGTCGCGGTGAGGACCACGGCGGCCACGGGTACGAGGAGCGCCGCCACGGCCAGTCCGGCAGTCCCGAAGACGAGCGAGCTGACCGCCGAGGCGCCGAGGTGGATCACCCCGAGCCAGCGATACCCCTCGACGAGGAAGACCGCAGCCAGCATGGCCAGGCCCGGGGCCCGCACCAGTGACCCGAGTCCCCCGGTCGTGCCATCCGGCACCGTACCGGTCTCGTGCTCGATCGGGGTCCAGTCATCCACGACGCGGCCCGGTGACCGTTGGGCGCCTGCGTCGCGACCCGAGCAGACGTCGGCAGTGGGACTGTCGAGGACGAGGCTCCTGCCGGTGCTCGGGAGATCCATGCGTTTCGGCCTTTCACCATAAACCCTAGCGATTTGGTCAACATTAGCGAAGTCGAGTCCGTGGGTCAACAATCCTCGAGCGGGCCTCCCCCGCCCCTTCTCTACCCGGGTAGGCGGACGATCGGACTCAACGGGACTTCCAGGCCTCCGGGTCCGAGGTCAGGGACCGGACATTTGCGGGCAGGTCACCCGAAACGATCCCGGCGATCGTCACCTCGTCGAGCACCGACCGCAGGCTGGCCCGCACCGCGACCCACACGGCCTGCAGGTTCTCGGCCGCCCCCTCGTAGTTGGCGGCCTCCGGTCGCAGGCCGCGGATCTCGGCGAGCGGGCCGTCGAGCGGGCGGATCACATCGGCCACGGTGATCTCCGCCGCCGGGCGGCCGAGGCGATAGCCGCCGTCGGGACCACGCTGACTGGTGAGGAGGCCCGCCCGGCGCATGTCGTTGAGGATGCTCTCCAGGAACTTCGCCGGCAGGCCCTGCGAGATGGCGAGCGCCTCCGCCGTCAGCGCCGTGTCCGCGTCCGCCAGGGAGCACAAGGCGCGGACGGCGTAGTCAACCTTGGCGGAGATGTACATGACGGTGATTCTTCCAGACGCGGACGCACCACCCCGTGACAAGCCCGGGCGTGCGGTCCCCGATCGCCGATCGACGCGTGCCCGTGGGCACCATCGAGGTGGTCAGTAGACGTTCGGGACGAGGCGCATCGCCGCGTTGCCGATCGCCCAGAGGATGGCGAAGAGCACCGGTGCGCCGACCAGCCAGGTCCGCAGTAGGCCCCACCGGTACCAGGCGCGCCAGACCAGCGCCGATGCCCCGGTCAGCACCGCCACCCAGAACAGGAGCGGGAGCCATCCCGACGGGTCGTTATGCCCCTGGACCGCTGCCCCCACCACCGTCCTCGGCCGGCCGTGGGGGGCCGGTACGGCGGCACCGTCCAGTCGTGCCACTACGTAGACCAGGTTGCTGGACGTGAGCTTCCCGGCCCATCCGGACCCTTCCGACGTGACCAGGACGAGCAGGCTGCTGTTCGACCGGAACGTCGGTAACGCGTGGCCGATCGCCACATGGCCCACCACCGAGTAGCGGAACGCACCCTGCCCGGTACGGACGCGAACGACCTCACCCCGACGGAGTGCGGCGATGCCGGCGAACGGCGCGCCGGCGGTGACGGACCTGCCGACCACGACGGATGCCCCCTTCTGACCCGGGAGCGGCGTGTCCGACCGGTGCCCGGGCCCCGCGAGGAGGTCGCCGGACGTGGTGCCCTCCACCACCACGACGCGGTGCAGGCCGGCTGCGGGGGCATCGACCAGCGCGACCGGCGTGCCGGGACGGATGACGCCGCCGATGCTCGGCGCCACCGTGCTCGACGGGTCGAGCAGCCCTCGGAAGTCGGCATAGAGCAGGTGCTGGCTCCGCTGTTCCTGCAGCCCGCTGAGGCCGAAGGCGAACACCCCGATGAACAGCGCCGCGACGCTGCAGACCATCCCGAAGGCCATCACCAGTTGGAGCAGCCCCGGCCTCGGGGGACCCGTCCGGACCGGACCGGACGCGACGAACTCGGTTCCGGGGGACGACGGATCGTCGTCGGCGTACACCCGGCCGACGTCGTCCGACCCGACCGGGACGATGCCGATCACCATCGCCCGCGGCGCCTTCCGAAGGTGAACAGGGCCGGGATCAGCAGCACGCCGGCCAGCGCCAGCGCCAGCACGAGCGCGACGAGCGGGCCACCGGTCCACAGTTGCGCGCCCACCGCCGATCCCGGGTGGACGATGCTGAACGCCGCGGACTCCGAGGGGAGGATGTGGTGGTGCCCGAGCGCGGTCGACGACACGCCGCCACCTGCGGCGTACTGCGTGTACGGCTCGCCCCCTGCGAACGACTCGCCGTACTGCCCGCTGAAGGACCCGTCGCTGACGGCGGTGTCCTCCGTGCTGGAGGACACCGCCGTCAGCGACGGCACCTCCCCGTTCTGGGCGGCGACGTCCTTGGCTGCGGCGAGCGTGTACTGCGACAGGCCGGCGAGCCCGTCCGCAGATGTGAGGGGGAGGTAGCCGGGCGGCAGCTGCCCGACCCCGAAACCGACCGTCTGACCGGACGTGGCCGCGAACTGGAGGAACGTCGCATAATCGGCCGCGTCGGTAGCGGGCAGGCCGCTCGTCGGGATGGCCGCGTACACCAGCATCGTCCCCGGGTACGCCGACGCCCCGGACGACTGCTGGAAGGCGGCGTACGGGATCGGCCACGTGCCGGAGGTCGTGTCCGGAGTGAGCAGTGCGGTCGCCGCCTCGATCGAGGTGTCCGACGGGACGACGAAGGTGCCGCTCGTCGTCTGGAGGGCGGCGGTCTGCAGTAGGTAGCGCTGTGTGTCGGCCAAGGGGGTGATGCCGATGAGGAACCGATGGCCTGCCGGCTCGCGACCACTCGTCACCAGCTTCTCACCGAGGGTCGCTGGCGCATCCGGCTGCGAGCATGTGGTCGTGGAGTTGGGCAGCGCGTACTGGATCGACTCGCTGATGGCTTCCAGGTTCGCCAGCGGGGCCGCCACGAGCGGCTGGTAGGGCACGGGGTCGTTGTAGAGGCAGTCGTTGAGGTCGGTCGCGTACTGCGCCTTCGGGATGAAGGTGGACAGCAGGGGCCATTGGTCGACCGGAAGCTGGATCCCCTTGTAGGCCGGGTTCACGATCATGCCGCCCGACGCGGCGTCCGGCGTGCCGCTCAGCCAGGCCCTCGCGGTCGGGTCCGCGTTGATGTAGGAGGTGAGCGCCTCCATGACATCGGAGTCGCTCGACAGGGCCACGAGTTCGGCGGCCGGGTCGTCATCGGCCGACGGATTGGGCGCGATGCCCGGGTTGAGCGCCTGGAACTCGGGGTCCATCGTGATGTTGAGGGGATTGTGCGCGAACGCCGACGGATCGGCCTGCTTGAGGAACAGGTCGCCCGGATACGACTCGGTCAACAGCTTGGCCAACAGCAGGGGCGTGAGCTTGAGCGAGGTGTACGGCTGGCCGTTGGCGCCGTCGATGGTGTACGAGATGGCGAACCCGGTGGTAGCCACGGGCGCGTTGACGACAGGTTTGCCGTAGCCCCCCGGTTGCGCATCGCTGGTGAACGCCGCTTCGGCAGTCCCGGAGGCCACGAGGTTGCGCGCCTGGGGCTCCCCCGTCTGCACATGGACGAAGGAGAAGTGGAGCTTCGGGTCCAGGCAGAACTGCGGCTCCCACTGGCTCGTCGCCTGGATCATCAACTCCGACCCGTAGATATCGATGACGTTGTTCGACGCGGAGCCCGTGACACTGCAGACGCTCGACGGGACGGCGAAGGTGAGCGGCACCGAGATGCGGTTCTGCCAGTTGGAGGCCGACCACCAGAGGCTGCCGGCCACGGTCAGGTCAGGGGTCTGCGCGCCGATCGGCTCGGAGCCCGGAGCGAACGCCCCGGTCTGCTCGCACTGTGTGATGTCGGACTGCGGCACGCCGGCGGTGTCCAGGCAGCTGATGCCCATGACCGGCACGGCGACGAGGCTGCAGACCACCGTCTGCGAGCAGCCCAGCGACGCGTTCTCCGCTTTCGTGAAGACGTCGAAGTTGGCGCTGCCCGACCCGTCCAGACCGGTGACGCCGAAGGTCTCGTTGCTCGGGAGGGCGGACCCGCCGACGTTGTCCGACTCGGGGGGCTCGCCGGCGCACCCGCCGTTCCCGGCCGGGAACACCTGCCCGTCGGCGGCGACGAACGGCACCCAGTGCTGCACGGGGGCATCCTCGTAGCCGGCACACGACTTCGGCAGCGAGCTCGGAGCATCTGCTTTCGCCTCCCGGTCGGCTGACGAGGCGTACTGGTCGAGCCGATAGGGGGGGTACTCGTCGCCCAGGCTGTCCTGGTAGTGCTCGGTCCACGTCTGGGTCCAGCACGTCTCCGGGCTCACCTGGGCGCCGACGCCACGGCACTCGAGGAGGACGAAGGGGTACTCCTCGTTCTGGGCACCGGCCGAGTTCTGGTCGGCGACGATGCCGCCCGTCGGGTGAGCACCCGTCCAGGACGCCTTGATCTCCTGGCGGCCCTGCAGGTCCTCCGTCTGGCTCACATTGAACGTGACGGTCCGCGTGTCGACGGTCACATCCGTGCCACCCACCTGGTTGACCCTGCTGATGGTCTCCGTGTGGGAGAACGCACTCGACGTCGCCTGCGTCGACGACGGTGTCGGCGCCGCGGACGCGCGCACGGCGGACCCCAAGGTGGCCGGGATCACCATGGCGAGGGCCACGACGGCCACGCGGCGCAGGCCGCCCCTCATGCCTCTCCCCCCTGACGACGGTTGCGACGGATCCCGAGGAACACCGGGATCCCGAACGCGAACAGCAGGAGGGTGATCACCAGCGGCGACAGGGTCCAGAAGAAGTTCGAGACACCGGCAGCCGGCAGGGTAGTGCTGACGATCTTCGCGTCGGTCGATCCGGCGCTGGCGGCACCGCCGGACGCACCGGTCCCGGTCGACCCCGCATTCGCGCCGGCAGCCGCCCCACCGCCAGCCGTGCCGCCGGTGCCCGACCCTGCCACCCCGGACTGGGCACCCGCTCCGGCCGTCCCGGAACCCGAGCCGGGATAGCTACCGGACGATGTCGGCGTGGCGCCGATGCCGTTCGGGGTCACGCCGGCCGCACACGGCCCGGCACCGACCTGGTCGCACGACGGCGGCAGCGGCGCGATCGTCGCCAGGTAGTTGGCGTTGGGCTGGCCCAGGACGAATGTCGGGTTGTTGCAATTGAGGATGTTCTGGCTGGTCAGGTCCACTGCCGGGTCGGCGGCCTGGAGCTTCTGCAACTGACCGAACCCCGCCTCGACGAGGTTCACGGGCAGTGGGGAGTAGCCGATGGGGCCGATCTCCTTCTGCCCCTGGCAGATCGAGTAGTACCCGAAGTCGGCGAGGGCCTGGCGCTTGCCCGTGGTCATGTTCTGTTCCGCGGGGGCCGAGCCGGTGGGCTCGATCATGTACACGTAGGAGGAGAGCGGGTACGTGCGGGGATCAGGGTCCACGTAGACGTCGGTCAGGTTCTGCAACAGATAGTCGGGCGAACTCGCGTCCATGTTGATCTGGGCGGCCTCGAGGGACACCGCCACGTTGTACTGGGTGGGCAACGTGTAGTAGCCGGCGGAGTTGAGCACCTTCGCCACCGGGTAGTTGACGCTGAGGGCGAACGAGTACTCGACGTAGCTGATGGACCCGTTGGCCTCGCTGGAGGCCACGTAGTTCATCGCCCCGTTGGAGCCGTTCTGGGCGATCTGGTCCCCTTGCCGTGGGAAGTACTCCGTCGGACCGCTGATGCCCGAGAACGCCTTCCAAATGCTCGGGAACTCGGTGGCGAAATAGCTGGTCAGCTGGTTGGTGGCGCCCGATCCCTCCGACTGGACCACCGGCGTGATGGGCAGGGACGGCAGGGCGAGGCCGTTGTTGTCCTTGGTGATCGCTGGATCGTCCCAGTTGGTGATCTGGTTGGTGAAGATCTTGACGAGGGTGAGGCCCGACAGTCGCAGGTTCTCGACCTGCTGGCCGTCGAAGCGGATCTGGTACGGGAAGGAGGTGCCACCTGCTGCGATGGGGAGGTACGCGTAGGGCCGTCCCTGGGAGGTGTCGGAAACGCCCGTCACCGGGTCGCGACCCTGGTACCCGTCGGACGTCACCGAGAAGTCCGAGACCTTGTTGGCGAAGTCCTGGCGTCCCTGGGAGTCACCGTCGGGGCTGTAGACGACCTCGACGCCCTGGGCGTGGACGTCGGACACCCACTGGTTGACGGCGTTCTCGGCCCAGCTCGAGCCCGATCCGTCGATCTGGGACGGCGGGTCGGCCCCCGCCGGCCCGGCCCACAGCACCGCGCCGAGGAGCACCGGGAGCAGCAGCGGCACGAGCCGGAGCCGACGGAGGTGGCGGTGCCACGCCGTCATCGCCGTGCCCCCCTGTCGCGCACCAGGAACCGGGCTGTGACGAAGAGCGCCAGGACCATGGTCATCAGCACGCTGGCGGCCCCGAAGGCGCGGGTGATGGCCAGTGACTCATGGGTCGTGTAGGCGGTGTAGATGAACAGCGGGAGCGAGTTCATGGGCTCCTGCGTCGGGTTGTAGTTCATGAAGCTCGACGCGCCCGAGCAGATCAGGGGGATCGCCGTCTCGCCGATTCCCCGGGCGATGGCCAGGATCGTCGCCGTCACGAGGCCGGCGGCCGCGCTCGGCAGGACCACCCGGATGACGGTCTTCCAGTGGGTGGCGCCCAATGCGCTGCTCGCCTCACGGAGACCGCCCGGCACGACCCGCAGTGCGACCTCGCCGGCCCTGGCGATGATCGGCACCATGGTCACCGCCATGGCCGCGGAGACGGCGAGTCCCGTCTTCGACAGGCCGAACTCGATGATCAGGACCACGTAGACGAACAGTCCGGCCAGGATCTCCGGGAGGGCGGTCATGGATTCGACGACGGTCCGGACCAGCTTGGAGCCCCGCCCGCGCACCTCGGTCATGTAGACGGCGGTACCGATCCCGAGCGGGATCGAAACGGCCACGGCGATGCCGACCTCGATCACCGTCCCGACGATGGCGTGCAGGATCCCACCCTGGGTCAACGGTGCGGTCGGACTCACGCCAGCCATGTCGTGGGTGAAGAAGTTGACGTGCACGAGTGCCCGCCATCCCTTGGCGAAGATGTAGACCACCGTGCTGGCGAGCGCCAGGACCACGATGGCCGAGGCGAGGTACAGGGTGGACGTCACCAGTCGCTCCACCACGATCGGACGGGGGTTCGCGACCGAGACGACGGTGCCGTACACGACGATGAATGCGACGTACCAGCAGATCAGGAACCCCAGCAGCCCGCTGAAGTAGAAGATGTGCAGATAGCCGACATAGACCAGGGCCAACGACGCCAGGACCGAACCGACGGCCGCGAACCGGTCCTCCGAGGAAAACGACCGGATACGACGCGGGGTGCGGGGGCGCTGCGGCGGAGCGTCGTCCTCGTGGACCTCGGGAAGGGAGTAGAGCGTCGTCACGGTCAGATCTCCGTTCCGGCGCCGCTGCGGCTCCGTCGGATGAACACCGCGGCGAAGCTGTTGACGGCCAGCGTGATGAGGAAGAGCACGAATCCCGCGGTGAGGAGCGCCGAAAGCTGGGACTTGGTGGCATTGCCGAAGTTCCCGGCGATGAGGGCGGACGTGGTCTGGGTGCCAGCTTCCAGGATGCGGGGCTTGATGTCATAGGCGGGCGAGATGATGATCAGCACCGCTGCGGTCTCCCCCAGCGCCCGGCCCAGTGCGAGCATGGTGCCACCGATGACGCCGCCCTTGGCGAACGGCAGCACCACGGTCCGGGCGACCCCGAAGCGGGTTCCCCCGAGGGCCATTGCCGCCTCCCGCTCCCCCAATGGCGCCTGGTCGAACACGCCGCGCATGATTGCGCAGGCGAGCGGGATCGCCATCATCGCGACCGCCAGGCCCGCGATGAAGGCCGAGCTCGTATACCGGGACTGCTGCCACACCGCGGCGTTGGGATCGGTGTCGACGTGGAAGACGGGAAACCAACCGACGTACTGGCTCAGGAACCGAGCCACGTTGATGGCATGGGGCTGGAGCAGGTAGAAGCCCCACAGGCCGTAGATGATGCTCGGCACGGCAGCCATGAGGTCGACGGTGGAGATCAGCCAGGACTTGATCCGCTTCGGGGCGTAGTCCGTGATGAAGAGGGCGAGCATGAGCGCCAACGGGAAGCTCACGACCATCGCAACGAGGGCGACCTCGACGGTCCCCACCAGCACGGCGGCGATACCGATCTTGTTGAGCTCGGGTAGCCACTGCGTCTCGGTGAAGAAGTGCAGTCCGTAGTAGTGCAGCGTCGGGATCGACTGGAAGCCCAGGAACAGGCCGATGGCCCCGGTCAGGGCCAGGACCACCATGCCGATGACCGTGGCCCCGCCGTGGAAGATCCGGTCGGACGGCTGGAGGCCCGGCGACAGCCGGCGCGGCGTGCGCGGGTCGGACGAAGGCGCCGGTGGTGGTGCGAGGTCCACCGTGGTGGTCATCCGAACCTCCCGTTGACGTAGTCGGACGTCCGCTCATCCCTCGGGTGCTCGAACAGGTCCACGGTGTCGCCCTGCTCGACGATGCCACCGAGGCTGCCGGGCTCGGCGAGGAAGAACGCCGCACGCTGCGACACACGGGTCGCCTGCTGCATGTTGTGGGTGACGATCACGATCGTGACATCGTCCTGCAACTCCGCGATCGTGTCCTCGATCCGGCGGGTGGATGTGGGGTCGAGCGCGGAGCACGGCTCGTCCATCAGCAGGACCTTCGGACGTACCGCGAGCGACCGGGCGATGCACAGCCGCTGCTGCTGACCACCGGACAGTGCTGACCCCGGGCGGTCGAGCCGGTCCTTGACCTCGCTCCAGAGCCCGGCACGGGTGAGGCACTCCTCGATGAGGTCGACCCGGTCCGACCGGCTCACCTTGGTGTTGGTGAGCCCCAGCCCTGCGGTCACGTTGTCGGCGATCGACATGGACGGGAAGGGGTTGGGCTTCTGGAAGACCATCCCGATCTGCTTGCGGACGTCGGTCAGCCGATGCCCGGGGCCGTAGATGTCCTCGCCATTCAGGAACACCTCGCCGGCCATCTGCGCGCCATCGGTCGACTCGTGCATCCGGTTGAGGATGCGGAGGAACGTCGACTTGCCGCAGCCGGACGGGCCGATGAGCGCGGTCACCGTCGCCGGGGGGACCGACAGGCTGACGTCGTCGAGGACCTGGGTCTGCCCGAACCACGCGCAGACTCCCAGGGCGTCGAGGCCCGCCGGTGCCGGCCCCACCGGACGGACACCTGCACCCGCGTCGGGGCGCGGCGCACCGCCCGTCAGCCCTGCGCCGTCCAACGAGACCTTCACCTGCGTGCCCCCTCCCCCGCCATCAGATGATCGGCTTGGCGAGTGGTAGTCCTCCGGCCGAACCGAAGAAGCCGGCGTCGCCGCAGTTGAAGACCCCACCGTCGGCGGCGAACAGCCAGTAGCCCTGTCCGTCAGGGGTCGTGGCGATGCTGACGATCGGGGCGTTGAGGTGCTCGCCCCCGGTGGAGCCGTAGAAGACGGCGTCGCCGTAGGTGAACACCCCGCCATCGGCGGCCACCAGTCGGTAGCCCTTGCCGTCGGGGGTCGTGGCGATGCCGACGATCGGGGCGTTGAGGTGCTCGCCCCCGGTGGAGCCGTAGAACGTGGCGTCGCCGTAGGAGAAGACCCCGCCGTCGGCGGCCACCAGCCAGTAGCCCTTGCCGTCAGGGGTCGTCGAGATGCCGACGATCGGCGCGTTGAGGTGCTGACCCCCGGTCGAGCCGTAGAAGACGGCGTCACCGTAGGAGAACACACCCCCGTCGGCGGCCAACAATCGGTAGCCCTTGCCGTCAGGAGTCGCCGAGATGCCGACGATCGGGGCGTTGAGGTGCTGACCCCCGGTGGAGCCGTAGAACGTGGCGTCGCCGTAGGAGAAGACCCCGCCGTCGGCGCCCACCAGCCAGTAGCCCTTGCCGTCAGGGGTCGTTGCGAACCCGACGATCGGGGCGTTGAGGTGCTGACCGCCGGTGGACCCGTAGAAGACGGCATTGCCGTAGGCGAAGACACCCCCGTCGGACGCCACGAGCCAGTAGCCCTTGCCGTCAGGGGTCGATGCTGTGCCGGATGCACCGGTCACCGTGAACGAGGCGGTCCCGGTCGAGCCGGCGAATCCGTTGCCGGCCGTCGGGGTGAACACGGCGCCGAGGGTGAGGCCCCCGGGCGGGAGGGCAGTCGTCGTGTACGTCGCCACGCCCGCGGTCACCGCGACCGGCGAGCCGATCGGGGCCGAGTTGACCTCGAACTGCACGGTGCCGCTGGCCGTCGGGCTGACCGTGGCGGTCAGGGTCTCCGACGTGCCGACGAGCTGTGGGCCCGCGGGAGCGACCGTCAACGACGTCGAGGTTGCGGTCAGCGGCGTCACCGTGAACGAGGCCGTCCCGGTCGAGCCGGCATACCCGTCACCGGCCGTCGGGGCGAACACCGCATGCAGGGTGAGCGTCCCGGCCGGCAGCGCGGCGGTCGTGTAGTGCGCGACGCCGGCGGTCACCGAGACTGCGGCGCCGAGGTCGGTCGTACCGTTCTCGAACTGGACGGTGCCGGTTGCGGTGGGGCTGACCGTGGCGGTCAGGGTCTCCGAGGTGCCCAGGAACTGCGGACTGGCCGGCGCCACCGTCAGCACGGTGGTCGTGGCGATCGGCGTGACCGTGAACGAGGCCGTGCCGTTCGAGCCGGCGAACCCGTTGCCCGCCGTCGGCGTGAACACGGCCTTCAGCGTCAGGGTGCCGACCGGCAGGGCGCTGGTCGTGTAGGTGGCCACGCCGGCGGTCACTGCGACCGGGCTACCGAGATTGGCCGCGCCGTTCTCGAACTGGACGGTGCCGGTGGCGGTCGGGCTGACCGTGGCGGTCAGGGTCTCCGAGGTGCCGAAGACCTGCGGGGTGCCCGGCGCAACCGTCAGGGCAGTGGAGGTAGCCGTCAGCGGGTCGACCGTGAACGGGGTCGTCCCGGTCGAGCCGCTGTAGCCGTTACCCGACGTGGGGGCGAACACGGCGTTCAGCGTCAGGGTCCCGATCGGCAGGGCAGCGGTCACGTAGTGCGCCACGCCTGCGGTGACGGTCACCGGGGTGCCGAGGTCGGCCGCGCCGTTCTCGAACTGGACGGTGCCGGTGGC
>PLRX01000055.1 GCA_003164095.1 Acidimicrobiaceae bacterium
GGGTCGGACGAATGATCGAGGCTAAGGATCAGTCCCCTACTCGGGCGGCAGGGCCCACAGCCCCGGCGCCACACCGTCGTGCGACCCGCAGATCGAGCCGGGGGGCCGGGTTGGTAGGGTCCGGCTCATGGCCCAGTTCCCCGTTGACCACACCCTGCCGGGCGGCGCTCGTCCATGAGCATGGGGGGACATGGCATGGGTGGTGGCGGTGGCGGCCAATTCGGTTCGGTCATGCGCTCGATGCGTCGCGACGACTCGGTCAAGGGCCAGCACGTGACCAAGGGCACGGCACGCCGGATGTTCCACTTCGCCCGGCCCTACCGGGTGATCCTGGCGTGGTTCCTGGTACTGGTCACCGTCGAGGCATTCGTCGGCATCGTCAACCCGCTCCTCTTCCGGTCGATCATCAACAGCCTCACGGGGCCCCACCCGGACAAGCACCTGATCATCGGCCTGGCGATCGTGGCCGCATTGATCGCCGTCGTCGACACCGGCCTCACCATCGGCATCCGCTACGTGTCGGCGTCGGTGGGCGAGGGGCTCATCTACGACATGCGTTCCCAGGTGTTCGCCCACATCCAGAAGATGCCCATCGCCTTCTTCACCCGGACCCAGACGGGTGCCCTCATCAGCCGGCTGAACAACGACGTCATCGGGGCCCAGCAGGCCTTCACCGACACCCTGTCCTCGGTGGTCTCCAACCTCATCAGCGTCACCCTGGTGCTGATCGTCATGTTCCTGCTGTCGTGGCAGATCACCCTCATCAGCCTGGTGATCCTGCCGATCTTCGTGATCCCGGCCAAGCGGGTGGGTCGCAAGCTCTCGGTCATCACCCGTGAGTCGTACGCCATCAACGCCGAGATGAACAACACCATGAACGAGCGCTTCAACGTGTCCGGTGCACTGCTCGTCAAGCTGTTCGGCCGCCCGGACGAGGAGCGGGGCACGTTCGAGGGCCGGGCCGGGCGGGTGCGCGACATCGGCGTCACCCAGGCCATGTACGCCCGGTTCTTCATCGCCGCGCTGAGCCTGACTGCTGCGCTGGCCACCGCTGTCGTCTACGGCTGGGGCGGCGTCCAGGCGGTGGACGGTGCGCTGACCGTCGGCACCGTCGTCGCCCTCGCCGCCTACCTGACCCGGCTCTACGCCCCGTTGACCGCGCTCTCCAACGTCCAGATCGACGTCATGACGGCACTCGTCTCCTTCGACCGGGTCTTCGAGGTCCTCGACCTGCCGCCCATGATCGTCGACGATCCCGACGCCCGGCCCGTGCCGGCCGGCCCGGCCACCATCGAGTACGACCACGTCGACTTCCGCTATCCGACAGCGGAGGAGGTGTCATTGGCCTCCCTCGAGTCGGTGGCCGTGCTTGACACCACCGTCTCGAGCCAGGTGCTCCACGACGTGTCGTTCTGCGTCGAGCCGGGCCAGATGGTGGCGCTGGTCGGGCCGTCCGGGGCCGGCAAGACGACCATCAGCCAGCTCCTCCCCCGGCTCTACGACGTGACCGCCGGGGCGATCCGGATCAACGGTCTCGACATCCGCAAGGCGACCCTCGAGTCGCTGGCCGCCACGGTCGGTGTGGTCACCCAGGACGCCCACCTCTTCCACGAGACCATCCGGGCCAACCTCCTCTACGCCCGTCCCGGAGCCACCGAGGCCGAGCTGGCCTCGGCACTGGCCGGCGCACAGATCGCCACCATGGTCGACTCGCTACCCGACGGGCTCGACACCGTCGTCGGCGACCGCGGCTACCGGCTGTCGGGCGGCGAGAAGCAGCGGCTGGCCATCGCCCGGCTCCTGCTCAAGGCGCCGGAGATCGTGGTGCTCGACGAGGCCACTGCCCACCTCGACAGCGAGTCGGAGGCCGCCGTACAGCTGGCGCTGGCCACCGCCCTCCAGGGTCGCACCTCCCTCGTCATCGCCCACCGGCTATCGACCGTGCGGGAGGCGGACCGGATCCTGGTCCTCGACCACGGCCGCGTCGTCGAGCAGGGCCGCCACGAGGACCTGCTCCTGGCGGGCGGGCAGTACGCCGAGCTCTACCGCATCCAGTTCGAGGGGCAGGACGGCGACGCAGGATCGCCGGACGAGGAACCGGGCGCCACGCCCGACGACGAAGGACGAATCTGGTGACGGAGCCGGGTGAGGTGACGATCGCGGTGCGACCGATCGGCCAGGTGGTCGGGGGTCGCGACGAAGCGGTCGACGACCGGTGGGATGCCGTGACGTCCACCATCGAGCTCGACCCAGCGCAGCTCGAGCCGGGGGCCACCGACGGGCTGGCCGACTTCTCCCACATCGAAGTGGTGTTCTGCTTCGACCGCGTCGACGAGGACGCCGTGTGCCGGGGCACCCGCCACCCTCGCGGGCGCACCGACTGGCCGTCGGTCGGGATCCTCGCCCAGCGGGCCAAGGACCGGCCCAATCGCATCGGCGTCACCGTCTGCCGGGTCATCGGCGTGGGTCCCCACTCGATCGAGGTCACCGGACTGGACGCGGTGGACGGGACGCCCGTGCTGGACGTCAAGCCCTACCTGGCGGAGTTCGGGCCCAGGGGTGAGGTGCGCCAGCCGCCCTGGTCGACCGAGCTCATGGCGGAGTACTGGTAGACGCATCGGCCGGATCGGTACAGCGGGTCCGGCCGGGGGGTGCGGCCGGTGGCCGCCCTCTCACTCGGGGGTGAGCGTCTTGCGGACGGCCTCGGCGCTCGTGCGCAGGGCGTCCTTGCTGCAGGCGGTCGACACGCCCACGATCGACACGGCCATCGAGGGTGCTGCGTCGTCGGCGGAGGGCCGCCGCTCGGCGCCGGCCGACTCGACGAGGCCGAGCGGCTGGCGTACCTGTCGGTCCCGCGTGCTGGTGGGCTCCCCTGCTGCCATATGCAAGCAGTCTACCGACCGCGGAGCGCAGGGTGTGGTCATGGATGTTTCGCACCTGTGAACTCTCCGGGCTCCGGCATCTCCCGGACGACCGGGCCGGACCACCCGCCCGGTACCGTTGCCAGGTGGTCGCCCTCTTCGCCGACGTCTCGCCGCTCCGGCACTCGCGTGACTTCCGCCGCCTCTGGACCGGCCAGACCATCTCGGCGATGGGCAGCCAACTCACCCTGGTCGCCCTCGCCTACCAGACCTTCCACCTGACCCACTCCACCTTCATGGTCGGGCTCCTCGGATTCGTCGGGCTCGTGCCCCTGCTGGCCGGCTCGCTGTGGGGTGGGACGCTGGCCGACGCCTGGGACCGCAAGCGGATGCTGACCCTGACCCAGTTCGCCATGGCCATCGCCGTGGGCGGCCTGGCGGTCAACGCCGCCCTCGACCATCCCGAGGTGTGGGTGCTGTTCGTCTGCGCCGCGGCCAGTGCCGGGTTCCAGGGCATGGACTGGCCGGCCAGACGGGCGGCGCTGCCCATGCTGGTGTCCGACGAGGACGTGACCGCCGCCGTCACACTGCAGACCACCACCATGGCGTTGTCGACGGTGGTCGGTCCGGCCGTCGGCGGCGTGCTCATCGCCCGACTGGGCCTCACGCCTGTCTACCTGATCGACGTCGCCACCTACGCGGTGTCGCTCTCGGTCCTCCTCCTCCCCCGCTTGGTGCCGTCCGGGGGCGGGACGCCGATGGGGCTCCGGTCGATGGCGGAGGGCTTCCGACACCTCAAGGGCGAGCGCCTGTTGTCCGCCACCTACCTCATCGACCTCAACGCCATGATCTTCGGCATGCCCCGTGCGGTGTTCCCGGCCCTGGCCGTCCACCTCTACGGCGGTGGGGCCGGCGTCGTCGGACTCCTGTACGCCGCACCGGGGGCCGGCGCCCTGGTGGGGTCGCTGGTGACCGGGTGGACGTCCCGGATCCGCCACCAGGGGCGGGCGATCGCCGCCTGTGTGGTGGTGTGGGGCGGCACCATCGCCGTCTTCGGCGTCGTGCCGGTCCCGTGGGTCGGACTGGCCCTGCTGGCCGTGGCCGGTGCGGCCGACGTGATCTCGGCCGTGTTCCGCCAGAACGTGCAGCAGCGAGCCGTGCCGGATCACCTCCAGGGGAGGCTGTCGGGCACCTTCTTCGCCGTGGTGGCGGGCGGCCCCCGCCTGGGCGACCTCGAGACCGGCGTGGCCGCGGCAATCGGCGGGCCCGAGTTCGCCGTGTGGTCCGGCGGGTTGGCCTGCGTCGTCGGCGTGGGGATCCTGCTGTGGCGGGTGCCCGAGCTGTGGGCCGACGACGGTGGGGGCCGGCCGATCAGCGCCGCCGACAGGGAGGAGGCGGTGGCCGAGGCCATCAGCGAGCTGAACGAGGGTGAGCCCCTCTGAGCAGGGTCTGCGGAGCGGTCGGTTCGCCCCTCAGGAGCCGGAAGCCCGGGTCACCAGGTCCTCGCTGACCTCCCACAGCCGGGCGGCGGCGGCCTCGTCGCGGGCATTGGCCGACGGGGTCTTCTCCTTGCACTTGGCGAAGTACCTGCCGGTCACACCCTCGACCTCCGGTGACGAGCACAGGTAGACCGACGTCCGCGCCCCCTGCTCGGGGCTGAGGCTGACGGGCAGGTGGGCGTAGACCTTGATGCCCCAGGCCATGAACCCCGTCGTGTCGCCGTCGCGTGCGTAGCCGGTGGCCACCGAGCCCGGGTGCAGACAGTTGGCCGTGACGCCGGAGCCGGCCAGCCACTTCGCCAGTTCCGTGGTGAAGAGGATGTTGGCCAGCTTGCTCCGTCCGTAGACCTCCATCGGCTTGTAGCTCCTCTCGGCCATGAGGTCGTCGAAGACCATGCCCCGCCGGGCGAAGTTGTGGGCGGTCGAGGCCACGTTGACGATGCGGGACGGTGCCGATGCCCGCAGCCGGTCGAGCAGCAGTTCGGTCAGCAGGAAGGGGCCGAGGTGGTTGATGGCGAACGTGGACTCGTACCCGTCCGCGCTGAGCGTGCGTTCCGACAGGATCAGCCCGGCGTTGTTCAACAGGACGTCGATCCGTTCGCACCGTCCGAGCAGGTCGGCTGCGCCGGCCCGCACGGACGCCAGGTCGGCGAGGTCGAACACCGACAGCTCGACCTGGTCGGACCCACTGGCTGCGGCGATGTCCTCCCGTGCCGCCGACCCTCGTGTCTCGCTCCGCGCCGTGATGACCACCCGGGCCCCGGCACCCGCGAGGGCGACCGCCGCGGCCTTGCCGATGCCGGAGTTGCCCCCGGTGATGACGACGGTCCTGCCGTGCATCGACGGGACGTCGTGTGTCGTGGCGCTCATGGGGGTCCTGACAGTCGCAGCGCCCGGGTATCGGGCGTCGGGGTCGACGGTAGCCCCTCGGGGACGCCCGAACCTAGGCCTGCGGCTGTGGGTGGGCGGTCGGCGGTGTCACCGTGGCGGGCGACGGTGTGACCGGCGCGGCAACGGCGGTGGCCACGACCGAGGCGGCCGTGGCCGCGTGCGGGCCGGCCCTCCGCTGGCGGCGGCCCAGGACGATGAAGGCCGTGGTGGCGCAGCCCAGGTAGCCGGCCCACACCAGGAACTGGAGCACCGTCGGCTGGTCGGCGTAGCCGAGCAGGCTGTGGAAGACGTCGCCGAGCGAGCTGCCCTCGCTGAGGAACGTGCTGGTGTTCCACAGCACGTGGTCCCAGAACGGAAGCCAGCCGAGTTCCTGCATGTTCTCGACGGCGTCGGCCAGGAGGCCGGCCGCGAACACCATCAACACGATGCCGATGATCCGGAAGAAGAGCCCGAGGTTGAGGCGCCGGCCCAACCTGAAGATGACGTAGGCGATGGCCAGCGCCAGCGCCAGGCCGAGGACGGCCCCGATCAGGAGCCCGTGGCCCTTGGCAACTGTCGGCGCCTGGGACGACGAGGCGAACACGATGGCCAGCGTGAAGACCATGGTCTCGAGACCTTCGCGGCCGACGGCCTGGAAGGCCAGCAGGCCGAGGCCCCATCGCGTCCTGCCCTCGATGGCCACGTCGGACCGACGCTTGAGCTCCTCGGTCATGGTGCGGCTGTGGGCCTGCATCCAGAACGTCATGTAGGTGAGCACGGTGGCGGCCAGCAGGTAGGTGATCGTCTCGAAGACGGTCTGGACGGTGGAGCCCGAGTACTGGTGGATGGCCAAGTAGGCGCCGATCCCTCCCCCGAGCACCAGCACCAGTGCGGCGCCGACGCCGAGGAAGACGTCACGGAAGTGGCGGCGCTGCCCGATCTGGTCGAGGTACGACAGCAGGATGGCCACGATCATGCTGGCCTCCACGCCCTCGCGCAGGAAGATGACGAAGGTCGGGATCATCGGCCAGCATGTAATAGGGAAGGCGACACCACGTAGTTAGGTTCACCTAATTCTGACACCGTGTCAACCCCGTCCGAGGATCCGTCGGTCGGCGCCGCCGACCGACGGGTTGTGGGCGCCGGGTCACCCCGGCGCCCGCAACCTCAACCGACCTTGTGCAGCGTGTTGTGGTCGGTGTGCGGCAGCAGGTCCGGGAACTCCGTCATCCGGAGCATCGTCGACTCCTCGTACGTCCACGAGCCGTCGTCGTTCAGCGTGATGGTGGTCTCGAACGTGACCGAGCTGGCATTGGTGGTCAGGTACTTGCCCTCGCCGATCGGGTACTGGGCGTCGCCGACCGCCGCCTTCATCGTGAACGACGTGGCGTCGGCCGCCGCCGTGCCGCCGGCCAGGACGGTGATGCCGCGGGGAATGGCGACTGCGCGCAGCACCTCGCCGGTGGCCGCGTCCCACAGCCAGTAGCCGACTTCGGTGTGGAAGGGGTTCTCCTCGTCGTTCCTCCACATGGCGGACTTGTAGTCGAGCCCGTAGAGGTGCTGGCTCCCGTTGTCGACGGGACCGAACGGCTTGAAGGTGGACTTCTCCAGGTACGGGGTGCCGACCACCTCGCCCTTGGCATGCGAGTACGAGCTGTCGAGGCCACCCTCGCCTTCCCACTCACCGATCAACGCCCCCAGGGGGCCCCATTCTGTCGCCATGTCCTCAACCCGTTTCTTCCGATGGACCGTTACGGGCGCCATGGTAGGCGGACCGGCCCGGGTCCACCCCACGGGGAGCAGACGGCGTCGCGGCCGGGGGCCGTCCTGGCGGCGGACCGACGGTCAGACGGCCAGGACGGTCATGGTTCCGAGGTTGGTCATCCGGTCGTCGGAGCCGACATCGTGGATGGCCACCCGCACGACTGTCCGACCGGCGGCGGTCCCGAGCACGGTGCACCGGGCCTCGACCGGGCCGACCTTGACCGGGCGCAGGTAGTGGAGGACCGCGTCGGCCGCGGCCACACCGTTGGGGCCCGTCGTGCCCGGCACGGCGCAGGCGGCCCTGCAGGCGGCCTCGTCCGCGAGCATGGCCACGGCCCCACCGTGCAGGATCCCCCACGGGTTGCGCAGTCGGTCGTCGAGCAGCAGTCGGGTCACGGGTCCGGCACCGGGCTCGATCGAGAAGAACGCCTCCGGGCCGACCGGATCCGACTGCGGCGGCGGCATCGGCACCACGACGGGGCGTTCGAACGCGAGGGCCATGGAACCGGGGTCGAGGACGGCGCACGTCAGGGTGGCGGCGGCCACGTGCCGGGCGCCGGCGCCCTCGTCAACGACATCGATGGCCGTGACCACCGAGGACCGGCCGCGTCGGACGACGTCGACCCGGAACCCGAGCGGCCCCACGTGGCGCAGTTCGGACACCGTCGCCAGCAGCGATGTGGTGACGATCCATTGCGGGAGCACAGCGAGCCCGCTCGTGAAGCCGCCCAACGAGTCGAGGTTGGTGAGCAGGCCGCCGGTCCGCAGCCCGCCACCGGGCCCACGGGTGTGGTCGTCGACCGGGGCACGCCCCCTGACGCCGGCCGGCTGGCCGGCATCGTCGGACGGCAGCTCCCACCGCTCGAGCCGGAAGTAGTCACTGACGTGGCGACGCCGCTCGTTGTCCACGTCGGGCTCTGCGGGGGCGTCCGGTCGGACCGTGCTCATGCCGTCGTCCCGACCAGGGTCGCGGCCGGCACCGCGACCACGTTGGCCACGGTCATCAGACGGTCGTCGGCGCCGGCGTCGCGCAGCTCCACCACGGCGGAGCCCCGGCCGTCGGCACCCGGCTCCAGTACCCGGGCGGAGCTCACCACCGGCCCGATGCGGCCGAGCGCCAGATAGGCGATCTGCAGGTCGGTGACGACGACATCCGAGCCGACGCCACCGTACGCCGCGCCGAGCGCCTCGGCGCCGGCCGCCTCGACCAGCATCCCGATGACCCCGCCCTGGACTGCGCCGAAGGAGTTGTGGAGGTAGGGCCGCACCGGCACCGACACGTGGCCGGCGGCTCCGTCGACCACCTCGATGCCCACCGTGTCGTGGATCGGCACCTGCAGTCCACCCCCGGAGAACGCCCACCGGGACGGCAGACCGGCCGGCATCGTCACCTTCGGGGCCGGATCCCGGGCGGGCAGCACGGCGAAGGTCATCGATGCCCACGCCACCGGGTCGGCCGGACGGCCGTCGACCTCGACGGTGCGCCCGTCCTCATGGACGGCCACCACGAGCGCCTCGATCACCAGGGTGGTCCGTCCACGTCGCAGGACCGATCCCCGGGCCTCCACGAAGGGACCGAGCACCGGACCGACACGCTGCACCGTCAGGTCGGCGGTCGCCATCCAGTCGGGATGGAGCACCCGCGCTGCGATGGCCCCGCCCACGATGTCGACCAGGGTGGCCAGCACGCCCGCCCGGACAGCGCCGTCGGCGGCGGCCACGAACGGGGTGGCACGCGTGCGCACCCAGGCCGTCTCGGCGGTCGTCAGCTCGGCCTCCATTCCGAGGTCCCCGAGCAGGTGCTCGGGGGGTGGATAGCCCCCGAACGCCACTCAGCGCTCCTGTTCGGTGGGACGGACCAGGACCTCGTTGACCGCCATGCGGCGGGGCCGTGTCACGGTGAAGGTGATGGTGTCGGCGATGTCCTCGGCACGGAGGATCTCCGTCGAGGCGAAGTTGGCGGCCAGCTGCTCGAGCACCTCGGGGCGGTTGTGCACCACCAGCTCGGACGTCGTCGCACCGGGCTCGACCACCGTCACCCGGACGTGCCGGGTCGTGACCTCCTGGCGGAGGGACTCCGAGAACGCACCGACACCGAACTTGGTGGCGTTGTACACACCGCTGTTCGCCCGGGCGAACCGGCCGGCGACCGAGCTGATGTTCACCACGTCGGCCACGTTCCTGGGCTCCGAGGCCGCGGCGGACAGGAGGTGGGGCAGTGCCGAGTGGGTGCAGTAGAGGAGGCCGAGGACATTGAGCTCGACCATCCGCCGCCACTCCTCCACCGGCGCGTCGACGATGGGGCCGAGGAGCATGACGCCGGCGTTGTTCACCAGGGTGTCGAGGCGACCGAAGGTGGCGACCGTCCGCTCCACCATGGCCCGGGCCTGGGCCTCGTCCGTGACGTCGGTCTCCAGCACGAGCACCTGGTCGCGACCGATGCGGTCGGCGAGCTCCTCGAGACGGTCCTTGCGGCGGGCGGCCACCGCCACCCGGGCGCCCTGCTCGGCCAGGGCGAGTGCGGTGGCGTGACCGATGCCGCTGGAGGCACCGGTCACCAGCGCCACCGTGCCGTCGAGTCGTTCCGTCATGGGAGGTCCCCCGTCCTGGTCGCCCCGGGCCTCTACTGCCCGGTGTCAGCGACGAAGTGTACCGAGGAGGCTCCCGACGCCGGGCGGCCCCGCAGGGCCCCGCTCAGCTCAGGCGGCCGACTTCTGCGAACGGCGACGCGAGTTCCGACGCCGACCGCGGGGGCGGATCGACGTGTCGTAGGGGCGACCGGTGGCGGCCGGGCTCTCATGGAGCGCGCACCAGTCGGTGCTGTTGTACCGGCTCAGGCGCACCTGGCACGAGGGCTCGACGCACACCCGACCCGTCCCGAAGGACTCGGGAGCGAGGGAGCCGGAAAGCCCCTCGGCCAGCATCGATCCGTCTTCGGCCATTCGACGTTCCACCATTCCACCGCTCTCCCTTTCTCGCACCGCCGGCTCCTCGGCCGACGGTGTCCCAACACTCCGGTGCGCCCTCCGGCGTCCGGCTCTGGACTGACCATCGGCAATTCCGCAGCAGAACTGAAATGCGCTGGGAACGCACCGATCGGAAGTCGACGCGCGGGGGAGGCGGAACGTGGGGGCTTGGCCGCACCGGTCGCGTTGGTAACGTCACCCCATGGACCAGCGCCCCGCACGTCCGGCCTGCGGGGCCGACCACGGGGTGCGGACGTGACGGCGCCGGTGGACGACGCACCCTGGTGGCAGCGGGCGGTCTTCTACCAGGTGTACCCACGGTCGTTCGCAGACGCCGACGGCGACGGCGTCGGCGACCTGGCCGGCATCCGCGCCCATCTGGCCGACCTGGCCTGGCTCGGCGTCGACGCACTGTGGATCTCGCCGTTCTTCCGCTCCCCCATGGCCGACTTCGGCTACGACGTGAGCGACTACTGCGACGTCGACCCGCTCTTCGGCGACCTAGCCGCCTTCGACGCACTGGTGGCCGACGCCCACAGACTCGGCCTGCGGGTGATCATCGACTGGGTGCCCAACCACACCTCCGACCGACACCCGTGGTTCGTCGATGCCGCCTCGTCACGCGACAGCGCCCACCGCGACTGGTACGTGTGGCGCGACCCGGAACAGGACGGATCGCCACCCAACAACTGGGTGGCCGCCTTCGACCTGGACGCACCCGCGTGGACGTTCCACGAGCCGACAGGGCAGTGGTACCTGCACATGTTCGAGTCCGCCCAGCCTGACCTCAACTGGGACGAGCCGGCGGTCGAGTCGGCCATGCTCGACACCGTGCGGTTCTGGCTCGACCGCGGGGTCGACGGCTTCCGGGCCGACGTCATCCACGGCATCGGCAAGGACCATGCCCTCCCTGACGACCCGCCGGAGGTCGAGGGCATCCCCCACTGCGCGCTGAACGACGTGCCCGTCACCCACGAGCGGCTGCGCACCATCCGCACGCTCCTCGACGACTACCCGGATGACCGGGTGATGGTCGGTGAGGTGTTCCTCATGTCGACCGACGCGGTGGCCACGTACTACGGGCACGATGACGAACTGCACCTGGCCTTCAACTTCCCGCCCCTGTTCGCACCGTGGCTGGCCGGTCGGTGGGCCGGCTGCATCGATGCCGCCCGGCGGGCCCTCGACCCGCGGGGTGCGTGGCCGACCTGGGTGCTCTCCAACCACGACAACGCCCGGCACCGCACGCGCTACGACCGGGCCGCGGCACGGGCGGGCGAGGACACGGCCACCGGCACCCGTCGCAGCGAGGCGCGGGCCCGCGCCGCGGCCGTCCTGCTGCTCACCTTGCGGGGGACCCCCTTCGTCTACCAGGGCGACGAGCTCGGACTGCTGGACGCGGACGTCCCCGAGGACCGCCGGGTCGACCCGGGCGGGCGCGACGGCTGCCGCGCTCCCTACCCGTGGGACGGGTCGCCTGACCACGGCTGGGCGACCCCGGACGGCGTGACGACATGGCTCCCCTTCCCTCCGGGAGCCGACAGCCGGAACCACGAGGCCTTGGCCGCCGAGCCGGGGTCCATCCTCCACCTGTACCGGCGCACGCTCGCCCTCCGACGGGCGACGCCGGCGCTGGTGCTCGGTGCCATGGAGATGCTGGGGTCGCCCGACGACACCCTCGCCTACCGTCGCGAACTCGCCGGCGACACGTGCACGGTCCTCGTGAACTTCAGCGGCGGTGACGTCGACGTCACCGCCCTCGGGAGGGTCGGTGCGGAGGTGCTGCTGGCGTCGGACGACCCCGCCCCCGCCGGCGGGTGGTCCGGAGTGCTCGGCCCCGATCAGGCCGTCGTGCTGCGCGGCTGACCCCGTCGGGTCCCGCCGGCGGCGAGGTGCTCAGAACCAGGTTTCCTGCCAGTAGTCGGCCTTGCCGACGTCACCCAACGACATCGAGTGGTCGTCGGCGTGCTCGCTCTGTCGGATGCAGCACACGAGGGTCCCGATCCAGGGACCGCGGTCGATGCAGTGCACGGCACCGCACCGGCGCCACGTGCGTTCGGTCGGCAGCGCCAGGTCGTCGAGGTCGAAGTTGTCGTCGTGCCAGTCCCGGAGGGCCCGCTGCGTCTGGTGTTCGATGGTCACTGTTGTTCCTGCCCCTTGTTCGTCCAGCTGTGGTCTCGAGCGGAGCCGGGCCTCGGGCCGACCCTCTCCTGGATCCCGGGTGTCTCCCGAGAGTCCCGCCGTACACACCAACTATCGGAACGACCCTGGGGCACCTGTAGGCCGCCGGACGAACTGCAACTGATCTACACCGACGGCGCGCGCCGGCGCTGTCCGTGGCGGAATTGCGACCCTCCGTCGCAGCCATTGTTAGGAGAAGATCCACAGGTTTTCCGCTAACACCAGAGAAAGCCCACGTCAGACGCATCAACGTTCGCAGATACTGCCAAATAATGTTCAAATTCCTTACAACGGTGGTCCACATGTGCGTGTGAGAGGACGCTAGGGTGGCGAGATGAACGGCGAGGGGGCCACCAGCATCGAGGACATCGTCCGGCGCAACATCGCCGCGCTGCGGGCGAAGGCGAACCTCACCCAGCAGGCGCTCGCCGACGAGATGCTGCTGCGGGGCGTGGGCTGGACACGGGAGACGGTGGCCCAGGTGGAGACGACGAACCGTCGGATCGGCCTGACCGAGGCAATCACCGTTGCCGCCTGCCTCGATGTCCCACTCGCACGCCTGGCGGCCACCGGTGCCGATGCCGTGACCGTGGGCGAGAGTCGGTGGACGACCTCCTACCTGGCTGCCGCCATCGCCGGCACGGCAGGCGAAGTGTATGCGCCCGACAGCTATGCGGCCCCGACCCGGGCCGTGCGCGAGGAGCCGGCTCACTGGGAGGAGCCCGAGGTCTCCCCACGCACACCGACCCCGCCCGGCACCACCCCGACAGATCTCGAGCGCCGTCGCCGCCCGCGCGACCGGCGTCCGGTCGACGTGGTCGAGGCGGCCACGTCCGGCCCGCGCCTGACGCCCGACGCCGACGCACCCCAGAAGGCCGCCGAACGCATCGAGCGCAGGCTGCGACTGCGCGTGACGGCCGGTGATGTCGACACCACCGCCCAGCAGCTGTGGTCACGCAGCCTGGAGGCCGAGCGCGACCGGCGCGTGACCGACCGGCGCTCCGTGACGGGCGGCTCGCTACCGACCATCCGCGGCCACGTGTCGCGCGACCTCGACCGCGAGCTCGCCCACGAGATGGAGAAGCGGGCCGAGCCGCCGGCCGCCCCCGACGACCGGACGGGCGCCCTGACGCCGGACGAGGCGGCGTGGGAGGCCACGCGTCTCAACATCATCCTGGCCAACAAGGGCTATTCCGACAGCGATGTCACCCGGTGGTGGAACTTCACCCACCACCGCGAGCTGGGCGACCAGACCATCGCCGAGGCATGGCGGGACGGCAGGTACTCGGCGGTGAGCAAGCTCATCCAGGCCCTGCCCGACAAGCAGTCGACCGGGGACGCCTGAGCCACCCATCCAGATCTGCCGGCGGCCGCCGACGGTGACCACGGTGGCCGGAATGGGGGCCTGCAGGGCAACGCCCTGGACCACCTACCCGGAGGAGATCCATGGAGAGGGATCGACTGACCGCGCTGCTCGAGGCCGAGCGCGCCACCCATCTCGAACGTAACCCCGGGTCAAGGGCCCAGTTCGGCGAGGCGACCCATCTGTTCACCGGGGTGCCGATGACCTGGATGGCCAACTGGGCCGGCAGCTTCCCGCTGGCACTCGCAGGAGCGCGCAGCGCACGGGTCACCGACGTCGACGGACACACCTACGTCGACTTCGCACTCGGCGACACCGGTGCGATGGCCGGTCACTCGCCCGCCCCGGTGGTCGAGGCGATCCGGCGACGGGTGGAGACCCTCGGAGGGATCACGGCCATGCTGCCGAGCGAGGACGCCGAGTGGGTGGCCGCGGAGCTGGCCCGGCGGTTCGGCCTCGGGCAGTGGTCCTTCGCGCTCAGCGCCACCGACGCCAACCGGTGGGCGCTCCGCCTGGCCCGTCTGGTGACGGGTCGGCCGAAGATCCTCGTCTTCTCCTACTGCTACCACGGCAGCGTCGACGAGACGTTCGTGGTGGCGGGCCCGGATGGCACCACGCGCTCGCGCCCCGGCAACGTGGCGCCGGCGGTCGACCCGTCCGAGACCACGGTGGCCGTCGAGTTCAACGATCTCGATGCAGTGGGTCGTGCGCTGCGCACCGGTGACATCGCCGCGGTGCTGACCGAGCCGGCACTCACCAACATCGGCATCGTCGCACCAGATGACGGATTCCACGCGGGGCTCCGTTCGCTCTGTGACGAGACCGGCACGCTGCTGATGATCGACGAGACCCACACCCTGTCCGCCGGGCCCGGAGGGGCCACGGCGGCATGGGGACTGCAGCCCGACATCGTGACGATGGGCAAGGCGATCGCCGGCGGGATCCCCATCGGCGCATTCGGCTTGCGGGACGAACTAGCGGCACGGATCCTCACCCTGGTCGACGACGAGTACGCCGACATCGAAGACGTCGGCGGCATCGGTGGGACGCTGGCCGGCAACGCCCTGTCGATGGCGGCGGCGCGGGCCTGCCTGGGCGAAGTGCTGACCGAGGAGGCGTTCACCCGGATGGAGGCGCTGGCCGTGCGGCTGGTGGAGCAGGCCGAGGCCACCATCGTCCGCCACCGGATGCCCTGGACGATCACACGGCTGGGCGCCCGTGCCGAGTATCGGTTCTGCTCACCCGCGCCGAGAAACGGAACGGCCTCCGACGCGGCCGACGACCCGGAGCTCGACGAGTACCTGCACCTCTACCTGTCGAACCGGGGCGTGCTCATCACGCCGTTCCACAACATGGTGCTGATGTGCCCCGAGACCACGGCCGACGACGTCGACCTCCACGCCCGGTTGTTCGAGGCGGCCGTGGCCGCGCTGGCCGGCTAGAGGCGTGCCGCACTCCTAGCACCGCACGCGGCCAGATGCACAAGGAGACCGTCCGATGCAGCGCACCGGTGGCCACGCGACCGGTGAGCGGACCGGGCAGCTCGGGTCCGCATCGGACGACACGGAGCGGATCTGTGCTGTTGCGTCGGTGGAGCAGTACAGGGGGGCCCCGGTGATCAGCGTCACCATCCCGGTCCTCAACGGCGGCCCGGACCTCATCGGTCAGCTCCGAGCTCTGGAGGGCCTGTGGTCGAGCGAGCCGTGGGAAGTGGTCATCGCCGACAACGGCTCCACCAACGGCAGCTTCCAAGCGGCTCGGGAGTTCGGCGACGACACCGCCCTCTGCTGGCGGCTGCAGCTCCGGGGGTTCCGCTTCGCCGAACTGCCCGATGCCATGGGGGCAACGCGGGCCCGGACCACGTTCCGGGGTGTCTTCCGCCAGTGCTCCGCCTGTGGGTGGGTCGCACCGATCCTCTACCAGCGCCACCAGGCCGAGGGCCTCCAGCGCGATCTCGCGGGAGTCCTCAACGTGTGGGCGTCGCTGGTGCTGACCGCGCTGCTGCCGCTCCAGTCCACGCGACCCTTCGAGTGGGCCCGTGGCACCGGCATCCGTATCGGTCGGCTCGAGGGCTCCTGGCGGCACCGGGTCGTCATCCCCTGATCCAATCCGGCCGGGCACCAGAGGATCACCAGAATGCGTGTATCGCATCAACCGGAACTGACCTTCGCAGGACGAGCCGGACCACATGCGAAGAAGGGATAGGGGCGAATTCAAGCGGTGAGTGC
>PLRX01000048.1 GCA_003164095.1 Acidimicrobiaceae bacterium
CAACAAGCCCATCGTGGGCATGGCGTCACTCGGCTGAGGCCGGCCATACATGAGCTGCAACACAGACCCTATGGGAATGCCTTGCCGCAATCGTCGTCGGGTTTCTCTTGGCAGGGATCGCCCCCTGGACTGCATCCAACGAAGCCAGGACCTCCACTGAGCCAACAATGGCTGCCGTCTCAGTTCCATAGCTGGCGACACCTTGTCCCCGAACGACAACTCGGTGACCCACTGCGGCGCGTCGGGGACACGGCGCTCAGCCATTCGGCGTGAACGAACCTTGAACCGCTCCGGGTGTCATGGAGACCTTGGCCTGTCCCCGCGTCGCCGGTCGGGGGCAGTGGTCGGGAGTAATCCGGTAGTCCCTTTGGGCTATCCCCTCGACGCGATGTCGACGAAGGGAATGCCCGATTCTCTTCCGACCCCTGAGCCGAGAAATGGGGCGTCCCCGTAGGCAAAGACACCGCCGTCTGAGGCAACGAGCCAGTACCCGCTGCCGTCCGGATTTGCAGCTATTCCCACCACAGGCCCATTGAGTCGGATCGAGCTGGCGGAACCGTGGAACTGGGCATCGCCAAAGCTGAAGACTCCGCCGTCGGCGGCCACCTCCCAGTAGCCCTTCCCATCGGGCGTCGCCGCCATACCCACGATCGGCTGGTTGAGATGCCGGTCCGCCATGGAGCCTAAGAACCAGGCGTCGCCGAACGAGAAGATGCCGCCGTCGGAGGCGGCCAGCCAGTAGCCCATGCCGTCTGGTGTGGCGGCCATCCCGACGACGGGTGCATTGAGGAGCGTGTTGCCCATCGAGCCGAAGAACGGGGCCCCACCAAGGGCGTACACCCCACCGTCGGCGCCGGTGAGCCAGGCACCTTCACCCTTCGATGCCGAGGCGATCCCCACAATCAGGGCATTGACGTTGTGCACCGACAGTGAAGATCCGCTCGCGATCTGACCGGTGGTTCCCATGCTCGAGATGACGCCGCTGTAGGTCGGCGACCCGACCCCCTCGTAGCTGGTCGGTCCGTCGCCGAGCCAGACGCCCTGGCCTCCGGGCGCGGTGGACAGTCCGAAGCACGACCAGGGGGATTCGGTGCCGGTCCTCGGCGTCGGATTGATGCATGACTCGTTCGTCGCGCCGAGCGCGAGGGCATTGAAGGGATAGGTCTGTCCCGACGCCGTCAGCAGCCAGAACCCAGGATCGGCTTGCACGACCCCGCGAGGGTCGGCCGCGGCGTGGGCGCACGAGACACCCCAGGTACTGGAGGAACTGGTTGCCGCGGTGGCCGCACTTCGGATCACCGCAGCGCCCGCCACTGAACTGATCAGGACCCCTGCCAGCAAAGCCGCGACGGTCCCGGCCCGTCCGCCTCGAACACGCCATCCGCTCATCTGTCCGCCTCCGCGCTCGGTAGTCCGATGAGGTGGACGATACGCCGATGGCCTCCGGATCTGTAGGGGCGAAGGTGAGGAATGAACGGTCCCGAGCCTGCCCCCGAATCGCTGCCGGATCGGTGGGGCGGACCGGCACCTCATACGTAGGTTCATCGACCCCGGCAGAGCGACGCGACACTCCTCAAGTGCAGGCAGCACGATCCCTCGTTCCAAGGCTACGAACGATCACCCAAGGACTTGTCGGCCGGGCCGCTCTTGGGGATGCGCGCCGGGATCAGGTGAACTCCCAGGCGATGGATGAGGAATCGCAGAAGCAGCACGGTGAAGATCACGAGAATGAGCGGCAGGGCGACGGCCAGCACGACGAATGACGTTGTGCCGCGCAGATGAGTGATGATCGCGAAGTTCATGCCGAAGTAGCCGGTCACGAAGGTGAGCGGGAGAAACACCGCCGCTACGATGGTCAGCCAGTTGATGACCTCTCCCTGGCGCTCGGACGTCGCAGAGCTAAAGGCCTCCATGGCGTCTCGGGTTTCGTCCCGGCAGCCGTTAGCCGCTTCGTACAGTGCCAGAACGTGACTCCGGTGGGATTCGAAGTACTGCTGCGTACCCTCCTGCATTCCGGGAAGTCGGTCTACGCCACCCAGAATGCTGACGAGATCGCGACGGTACGGCCCGAGGGCACGGATGATGGGAGTGAGGATCTTGCGAACCTCGAGAACCTGTCGAAGGTAGCCAGGCATAGGCGGTCCACCGAGAACGGTGGTCTCCAACTCATCGAGCTCGGCATCCAGACGAGCAAGGACGGACTCGAAGGTGGTGGCGAGTGCATCGAGCACCATGAACAACACCAGCGGGCCATCGTCCTGCTCGCTGTCGCGGAGACGCTCGTAGCGGTGTCGGGCGTCCGACAGCCCTCGGCACGGCTGGTCGTGAGCGGTGATCAGGAATGACTTGGTGAAGACTGCCCTCACCTTTACGAGTTGGTCGGCATCTCCCACCCCATAGCTGACCCAGCGGACTCCATTGTGAGTTTCCATGAAGTTCGAACGCTGGTCCACATCTGCCAGATGCCGCACACTGTCGTCATTCAATCCGAGTGCCGTCGAGAATTCGACCGCCCGCTCAGGTGGTAGGTCGGAGAGATCAAGCCAGAAGAACGAGCCGCCCCTCAGTAGCCCCGCGGCGTACGCGGGGCTGATGTCCGAATCCACGCCAGCTGCTTCGACGATCTCAGCTCTTCCGGTCTGTGCTCCGCGCTTCATCATCATCGATTCGCTCGGAGCACCAGGCACCCGAATGTCGCCAAGTCCCCTCTCTGACGAGCCCGATCCGGCCAAGCCGGGCTCAATTCCTCATCCTCAAGCCCATTCGAACTGACAGGAGATCGGCCATGGAGCACGCGATTGCCAGACGACAGCTCCGCTCTACTCGCCGGCCACGGACAACTAGAAGATCTGAGTACAACCATGTGACCTCCCTCAACGGCCGAGAGGCCGGATCTTGCACACTCCCATGCCACGGTCGCCCTCTCCCGGGCCCTCCGAGGTCGAGCCAAGCACCATCAGCGCTCGACGGATAGAGACGAAGGTCCTTAGCGTCAACCATCTCCCCTACCCGTTGAGTGAAGGAGCGAAGATCCGGCGTCCACTCGGTGAGACCAAGCACGTCAAGCTCGAGGTGAACGTCACGAAGGTCCCCAGCCTGCCCTCGATCGCCTGTGTCCTCAAGCGGTCATGAGCGCACCTCCCGGCCTGTGGAGCCCCCGGTACTTGTTCTTGGACGCACCGGACCCCACTTCGTTCAGGTCAGCAGTAGTTGCCAGTTCGTAGGCCCGCATCCTCGAGCTGGGCCGTGTACCGGGTCGGGCTGCCAGCCGACGTGGTGACGAACCGCACCCCCTGGGAGTTGACGAAGTCCACGATGACCGTGGGATCGGCCACGAACGCCTGGGCGATGTTGACGCCGAAGGGCCGGTCGGTCAGGTCCTTCATCTTGGCGATCTCGTCCCGGATGGCATCCAACTCGCCCGAGGACGTCTCGATGATGCCCATGGCGCCGGCGTCGCCACGGCCGACGCCAGCTGGGAGCGGGCAATCCACCCCATGGGGGCCTGGACGATCGGGATCCCGACGCCGAGCAGCTCGGTCACGCGGTTGGTGAGCATCCCGGAACCTTGGCACGGGCCCCGACGATCGTCACCGTCTCCGGGAGAGCAGTGGACCAGTGTGGGTCAGGTCGTGGTCGGGCCTTCGGAACGCTCGTCCCCGGTGGCGGCGGCGACCGTGCGCTCCTCGACGCTGCGGCTGGCGACACCGAAGATGAGGCGCACGACGACGGCGATCACGGCGAGATCGGCCAGCATCTGCACCGTCGTGACCAACCGGGCGAGGTCGGTGTGCGGGGTGATGTCCCCGAACCCGACGGTCGAGAACACCGTGACCGTGAAGTAGAGGGCCGTCATGTGGCTCATGGGGGCGCCGAAGGTGTGCGAGTCCGAGGTCGACATGTTCAGGTAGATCCAGGCGAAGAACACGAGGAAGAGCGGGATCACGATCGCCATCGCCACCCCGGCCCGCAGCATGGGGTGCCTGGCCCGGGCGATCCCTCGGATCTCGAAGATGAGGACCGCGATGAAGATCGCCGCGGCCACGCCCAGGCGGGCCATGACGCCGACGTCCCGGATGAGGCTGTGGGAAACGTGCCGGTGGCCCACCGGGAGCAGGAAGTACACGGCGAGGAGGACCCCGGTACTGAGTGCGGCCCGCACCACGGTCGCCGCGATCTCGCGGTGTTCGACGTCGCCAATGCCGACGATGGATGACGTGGCCACCGCGCAAGCCTGTCAGCCCACGGGTCTACGGGGACGGACCCCGGGGGGTTCAGTCGGTCCCGGTGCCGCCGGGGCTCAGCCGCGCGTCGGGTCGGACAGGTAGGCCACCAGGTGGTCCCGGTGCCGGGCCACGAGACGCAGCGAGACCCGCTGCCCGAAGTAGGCGGCGCCCAGGGCGATCAGGCAGGCCAGGGCGATGCCGAGGCCCAGGTCGTTGTCGGGCAGCTTCGAGCTCAGCCCCTTCGGCGACGTCAGGCCCCAGATGAGCAGCGTCGGTGCCAGGAACACGATGGTCAGTGCGGGAACCACGGCGTAGGGGAGGAGGACCAGGGTCGCCCACCTGCCGAGCATCGGCCACCACTGGCGTCGGTGCTCCCACCGATAGCGAATGGGGATCGGGTGGTAGGGGAAGAGCACGCCCAGCCACGCGGACACGCCGAGGACACCGAACGGGATGACGCCGATGGCCACCGCCGAGTAGACGACGACGACCCGGTCGGGTGCCCCGATGCCGTCGATGAACGCGATGAGCAGACACACCGGGGCCACCACCAGCCACAGCAGGAACCGCCGAGCCACCAGGATCCGGTGGAGGACCCTGGGCTGGTCGATGGCGGCCAGGGTGCGCACGGTGTCGCAGGCGAGCACGTTCGTGGCGGGCACGTCGGAGTACATCCAGCTGGACAGTACGAAGGCGAAGGCCAGGCTCCCGTGGAGCTCGAACAGCTGGTCCCTGATCGACGTCGGCAGGAAGAACCAGGCCGAGCTCATCAGTGCTGCATTGACGGCCACCGTGAGCAGGGTCTCGAACGGGGGCCGGGTGATCCGACGGACCTCCAACCCCATGGCTTGGGCCACGTTGGCCGGCAGGCGGACGTCGACCACCGGCGAGTCGACCGACGCCGGATCGGAGGGGGCGGGCGACATCGTTAGGAGGCTACACACCACCGGGTTCCCCGCGGGGGTGGCGATCGGTGGCGCCGGGCGAGGGCCGACGCGATGATGCGGGAATGGAGAGCCATGGGGTGGGGAGGGGACCGGCATGACCGACGGTCCGGAGTTCTTCGAAGGTGTGGGCCGAATCGGCTACGTGGGCCCCGACTCCGATGACCCGCTCACCTTCCGCTGGTATGACGCCGAACGGGTCGTGGCCGGGCGTCGGATGGAGGACCACCTGCGGATGGCCGTCTGCTACTGGCACAGCTTCGTGTGGCCGGGATCCGACGTCTTCGGTGAGGGAACCCTCGACCGGCCGTGGTCGGTCCCCGGGGTCGACCCGATGGATGCCGCCCGTTCCAAGATGGACGCCGCCTTCGAGTTCCTGGCCAAGCTCGGCACCCCCTACTTCTGCTTCCACGACCGGGACATCGCCCCCGAGGGCGCGACACCGGCCGAGACGGCGGCCCGTCTCGATGCCATGGTCGAGCTCGCCGCCGACCACATGGAGCGCACCGGGGTCCGGCTGCTGTGGGGCACGGCCAACCTCTTCTCGCATCCCCGCTACGCGGCAGGGGCGGCCACCAGTCCCGACCCCGAGGTGTTCGCCGTGGCGGCCGCCCAGGTCTGCCACGCGTTGGAGGCCACGCACGCACTCGGCGGTGCCAACTACGTGCTGTGGGGAGGCCGGGAGGGATACGAGACCCTGCTGAACACCGACCTCGTGCGCGAGGAGGCCCAGTTGGCGAGGTTCCTGAACCTGGTCGTCGATCACAAGCACCGCATCGGCTTCGAGGGGACGATCCTGATCGAGCCCAAACCGGCCGAGCCGGCCAAGCACCAGTACGACCACGATGCCGCCACCGTGGTCGGCTTCCTGGCCAGGCACGGTCTGGCGGACGAGGTCCGGCTCAACTTGGAGGCCAACCACGCCACCCTGGCCGGTCACAGCTTCCATCACGAGGTGGCGACAGCCCTCGCGGCCGGCGCCTTCGGGTCGATCGACGCCAACCGCGGCGACCCGCAGAACGGTTGGGACACCGACCAGTTCCCCAATTCCGTCGAGGAGTGCACCCTCGCCCTCTACGAGATCCTGGCGGCCGGTGGATTCACCACCGGGGGGATCAATTTCGACACCAAGCTCCGGCGTCAGTCCGTGGCACGGGACGACCTGTTCCACGGGCACATCGGTGCGATGGACACGATGGCCCGCTCGCTGCTGGCGGCGGCATCGCTCCTCGAGTCGGGTGAGCTGTCCCGGTTCCGGACCGAGCGCTACGCGGGGTGGGAGGGGCCGCTCGGCACGGCGGTCCTCGACGGGTCGGCGACGTTGGCCTCATTGCGCGACGAGGTCACCGGCGGTGGGCTCGACCCGGCGCCGGTGTCGGGACGTCAGGAACTCCTCGAACAGGTCGTCAATCGCCACGTGGAGCGCGCCCGGTGACACCACCCGACGCCGTGGCCGTCAGTCCGTTCGCCGAGGCCGCCAGGCGCGTGCGTGCGGGTGCCGACCACCACGACGAGGCCCGTGTTCTCGTCAACGCCATGACGCTCGACGAGCAGCTGTGGTGCCTCGACGGCGACCTCGACTTCTGGGACGGGGTCATCGACATGGTGGCCGGCGGCTACCACTCCCACACCTGGCCGGCCGCCGCTGTGGCACGCCTCGGCATCCCGGGGATCGCCTTCGCCGACGGACCGCGGGGCTGTGTCATCGGGGCCGCCACCTGCTTCCCGGTGTCGATGGCCCGCGGCGCCACGTTCGACCCCGGGCTCGAGGAGCGGATCGGCCGGGCCATCGGGGCGGAGCTTCGTGCCATGGGTGCCACCTACACGGGGGCCGTGTGCATGAACCTGCTACGCCATCCGGGGTGGGGCCGGGCCCAGGAGACCTACGGGGAGGATCCGCACCACGTGGGAGTGCTGGCCGCAGCCCTCACCCGGGGCCTCCAGGGGCACGTCATGGCGTGCATGAAGCACTTCGCCTGCAACTCGATGGAGGAGGCCCGCTTCCGCGTCGACGTGACGGTCGACGAGCGGGCACTCCACGAGGTCTACCTCCCGCACTTCCGCACCGTGGCCGACCAGGGGGTGGCCTCGGTCATGTCGGCCTACAACTCGGTCAACGGCGACTGGTGCGGACAGAACACCGTCCTGCTGACCGACATCCTGCGCACCGAGTGGGGATGGGACGGGTTCGTCACGTCCGACTTCATCGCCGGGCTGCGCGACCCGGTCCTCTCGGTCACGGCGGGCCTCGAGATCGAGATGCCGTTCCGGCAACAGCGTGCCCAGCAGCTGCCGGCCGCCGTGGCCGAGGGACGTCTGGACCGCACCGAGGTCGTCGCCCGGGTCGAGGCCACCGTCGCCACGCTGCTGCGATTCGCCCAAGTCTTCGACCACGCTCCCGACCGGACGGTCCTGGCCTCGCCGGACCACCGGGCGTTGGCCCGGGAGGCGGCGGGCACGTCGATGGTCCTGCTGCGCAACGAGGACCAGTTGCTCCCGGTCCCGACCGACCTCAGGACGGTGGCCGTGCTCGGACGGCTGGCCGCCGTGGCCAACCTCGGTGACGGGGGGTCGAGCGATGTCTACCCGCCCGAGGTGTCCACCCTTCTCGACGGCATCCGCGCCGGCTTCCCGACGGCCGACGTCGTCCACCATCCCTCCGACGCCCTGGTGGCCGAGGGCGCCGACCTGTGCGTGGTGGTGGTGGGATGCACCAAGAACGACGAGGGCGAGTTCATCGACCTGGGCACGAGTGAGGACATGGGCGCCATGTTCCCGCCACCTCCATCACCGCCTTCCGCTCCGGATGCGGAAGGAACGCCGACTGCACCCCCGACCACTGCCGACCAGGAGGACCCTGTCCGCCCCGTCGCGTCGGTGTCCTCCGCTACCCCGGAAGAGGGATCGGCTGCGGCCGAGGTCGATCCGGCCGGAGCACCACCGGCCGAGTCCTTCTCGCCGGGTGGTGACCGGCGGTCCCTGCGCCTGAGCAGCGACGACGAGGGCCTGGTCGCCGCAGCCGTGGCGGCCAATCCCCGCACCGTGGTGGCGGTCATGGGCGGCTCGGCGGTGGTCATGCCCTGGCTCGACCAGGTGCCGGCCACGGTGCTGGTCTGGTACCCGGGCATGGAGGGCGGGTGCGCCTTCGGCGACGTGCTGACAGGGGTCGTCGAGCCGGGGGGTCGGCTGCCGTTCGCACTGCCGACCGACGAGGCGCACCTCGTCCCGTTCGATCCCGACGCCGAGTCAGTGGTCTACGACCTCTTCCACGGCCAGTGGAAGCTCGACCGCGACGGCGTGGCCCCGCACCGCCCTTTCGGTTCCGGCCTCGGCTACACCACGTGGCAGGTCGACGGGACCTCGGCGAACGTGGATCCCGACCCGTCGGGCGCCACTACCGGGCGGGTGACGGTCGACGTCGCCAACACCGGTACCCGGGCCGGCTCGACCGTGGTGTACTGCTTCGCCGGCCTTCCAGGGTCGTCCGTCGAGCGTCCGCTGCGACGGCTCGTGGCCTTCGCTCGGGTGGCGCTCGACGCCGGGGCACGGGAACAGGTGCAGCTCCCGTACGACCTGGCCGACCTGGCCGTGCGTCAGGACGGCGGCTGGTACCAGGAGCCCGGGACCTACGAGCTGACGGTGGGCACCGACGCCGGGGCGCCCGTCGCCACCCTGCCGGTCGACCTGCCGGGCGCCGGCTGAGCGTGCCGCTGGTCCTGGGGGTGGACAGCTCCACCCAGTCGACCAAGGTCGAGGTCCGTGATGCCGACGACGGGGCGCTGGTGGGCACGGGTCGCGCACCCCACCCCGTTGTCCATCCACCCCGGTCCGAGCAGGACCCCGAGGTGTGGTGGGAGGCGCTTCGCCTGGCCGCGGCCGAGGCCACGGCTGACGGCGCCCACCACGTGGATGCGGTCTCGGTGGCCGGCCAGCAGCACGGGATGGTCGTCCTCGACGGCGACGGGCGCGTGCTGCGCCCCGCCAAGCTGTGGAACGACACCGAGTCGGCCGCCGAGGCCGGGCGCATGGTCGCGCAGCTCGGCGCGACCACCTGGGCGACCCGGACAGGATCGGTGCCCGTTGCCGCCTTTACCGTGACCAAGCTGGCCTGGCTGGCCCGCCACGAGCCGGAGGTCGCCCTGGCTGTCCGGTCGGTCCTGCTGCCCCACGACTACCTGACCTACCGGCTCACCGGCCGACGGGTGACGGACCGCGGCGACGCGTCGGGCACCGGGTACTTCGACCCCGCTTCCGGGTCGTGGTTGTGCGACCTGCTCGACGACGTGGTGGGACCGGCCGACTGGGCGGACCGGCTCCCGCAGGTGCTCGGTCCGACCGAGCCCGCGGGCCCGCCGAGCCTGGCCGGGTCGGAGGGACTCGACATCGGACCGTTCGACCTGGTCGGCGCCGGCACCGGCGACAACATGGCGGCGGCACTCGGCATCGGACTTGCGCCAGGGCAGGCCTGCGTCTCCCTCGGCACCTCGGGGACCGTCTACGCCCGGAGCGACCGACCCGTGGCGGACCCGACCGGCACGGTGGCCGGCTTCGCCGATGCCACCGGGGGGTTCCTCCCGCTGGCCTGCACCCTCAATGCCACGCGGGTCACCGGTGCGGTGGCGGGCCTCCTCGGCGTCACGCCCTCGGGTCTCGACGAGCTGGCGCTCGCGACGGTTACGGGAAGCTCGGGTCTCACCCTCCTGCCGTACTTCGACGGCGAGCGGACCCCGGACCGGCCGTCGGCCACGGGCACCCTGGCCGGCCTGCGCACTGGCGTCACCCGGGAGGGTCTGGCCGCTGCCGCGTTCGAAGGTGTCGTCTGCGGCCTGCTCGATGCCCTCGATGCCCTGGCGGACCTGGTGCCGGTGGGTGACGGGCCCCTGCTGCTGGTCGGCGGGGGCGCCCGGTCCGCCGCCTACCGGCGGGCGTTGGCCGACCTGTCGGGCCGAACGGTCCTGGTCCCCGACCTTGAGGAGGCGGTCGCCACCGGCGCATGCGTCCAGGCGGCCGCCGCCCTGTCCGGGCGTCACCCCAACGACGTGCACGCCGACTGGGGTGTGGGCGGCGGCGACACCCTGGTGGCACCGGACCCGCGGGTCGACGCCCCGGCGGTCCGTCGGGAGTACGCCGCGTTGCGCGGCTGAGGTCCGCACCGCCTCGCATCCCCCGAGCCGGCAGCCGTGCCGGACGGCGCCTGCAGCAGGCCCATCGGTAAGGTGCGTGGATGCCCCGAGTCGTCATCGTCCCGGACAAGTTCCGGGGCACCGCGACCGCCGGCCAGGCCACCGCCGTCATGGCGGCGGTGGCCGACTCCCTCGGGTGGCAGGTCACCGGCCTCCCACTGTCGGACGGAGGTGAGGGCCTGCTCGAGGCGTGTGCCACCGTCTGTCCCGAGGAGGTCGAGACCGTCGTCACCGGGCCCGACGGGTCGGCAGTGACGGCGCGCTGGCGCGTGGGCGACGGGATGGCGGTCGTGGAGTCGGCCCTCGCCTCGGGCCTCGTACTGGCCGGCGGCGCCGAGGCCAACGATCCGATGGCCGCGACGTCCCGGGGGACGGGCGAATTGCTCGTGGCAGCGGCGGCACGGGTCGGACCGGGCGGGACCGTCATCGTCGGTCTCGGCGGGACGGCCACCACCGACGGCGGCCTCGGGGCCATGGAGGCCGTCGGGTCCGCCGGTGGCCTGGCGGACGTCCGGGTGATCGGCGCGTGCGACGTGGAGATCCCGTTCGTGGACGCCGCCCGGCTGTTCGCGCCCCAGAAGGGGGCGGACCCCGGACAGGTGACGGCATTGACCGCCCGACTGGAGCAGTTGGCCGACCGTTACCACGCCGACTTCGGGTTCGACGTGCGGGACGTGGCCGGCGCCGGCGCGGCGGGGGGCCTGGGTGGCGCGCTGGCAGCGTTGGGCGGCGAACTCCGCTCCGGCTACACCCTGGTGCGCGACCTGGTCGGCCTCGGACCGGCACTCGACGCGGCCGACCGGGTGGTGACCGGCGAGGGTGCGCTGGACGCAACCTCGTTTGCCGGCAAGGTGGTGGGCGGCGTCATCGCCGACGCCCGGGCCCGCGGCGTCGCCACCCTGGTGGTGGCCGGGCGGTGCAGCGACGAGGGAGCAGCCAGGGCGCGACAGGCCGGCTGCGACGTGGTCTCGCTCAGCGAGCGGTTCGGCTCCGACCGGGCCCTCGCGGAGACCGGACCACTGCTGGCCAGGGTGGTAGCCGACTGGCTGGGACCGCCAGCTCTCGGTGCGTGACCATCCCGTGAGCGGTGCACGGAAGCAGGCCGGAGTCGCCCACAGCCGCCCGGTGGCCGGACGGACGGTGCTGCTAACATCGATCGAGCATCAACAAGTCCCCGGGCGGGGAAGCCGGTCGAACTCCGGCGCTGGTCCGCAACCGTAGGCGGCACGAGACCTCGAGGGTCGGTGCCGCGAGCCGGGATGCCGCCCTGGAACTCGTGGAGTCCTGCCCGTCGAGAACAGCGGCACGGACTCGGTCACCGGGGTGTGGACCCTCTGGTGCTCCCGGGTCTGGCCCGGAAGCGAAGAGGTCCGATGTCCGTCATCAGGCGCCGCAGCCCGGCAGCCATCGATGGAGACTCCACCAGGTCCCCCCTGGACGGTCGCGGACACGCGTGGCGGCGCATCGGGCGGAGTGTCCTGGTCGTTGCCGCAGGCACTGCTGCACTCGCACTTGCCGGACCCTTCGCCCTCCGTCCTTTCACGGACGCCGCCCAAGCTGCAGGATCGGCCGGCGAGGTTTCGGTGGCGTTCGTGCTCGACTTCGGCGGCTCGGCCAACAACCAGGTGGTCGGCTGCGTGACCGTCCCGTCGAGTGACAACCGCTACTACGCCCTGGCCGCCTTCCTGCAGCAGAAGAGCCTGGCCCAGCCGACCTACAACGCCAGTGGCCTGCTGTGCTCGATCAACGGCATCCCCTCCAGCGGGTGCGGCCAGACCGTGGCCGGCGGCTACATCTACTGGTCGTACTGGACCGGCGGGTCCGGTGCGTGGACGTACGCCGAGACCGGGGCGAGCGGCCAGGTCGGCACCGATGACGTCGAGGGCTGGCGGTTCCAGAACCCGGGGTCCGCCAATCCGAATGACCCACCGCCGCGCACGTCCCCCCGCTACGACTCGATCTGCGGCTCAACCCCGTCCACCACCGCTCCGGCGGGTGGCTCGACCGGCCTCTCGGCCGAGCCACATCACGCCCGCACCCACCGCGGATCGACGGCGATCGTCCCTGCGACGGCCGTCGCCCCGACGGCGGTCGGTGGCACCAAGGCGTCGGCGACGACCTCCACACTGCCGACCACCACCACCTCGACGGACCCCTCCTCCGCTTCCACCTCGCTGCCGAGCGTCAGCATCCCACCCGACCCCGAGGTCGGCCTGGCCAACGCCCAGCCCACATCATCGGGCACCTCGGGCCCGGGCCCGGGTCCGCTGATCATCGGTGGCCTGCTCATCGCCGCACTGGCCATCGCCGGGTACACCCGGTGGCGGAAGCGCCCCCGCACCCCGTGACGGTCGTGCCCCGATGAGCCGGCCGGTCCTCGCCGGTCCCGGACGGCGGGGCCTGCATCCCGGCGCCTGGTGGCTGTGGGCGGCCTGCATGGCCGCCGCCGCCTCCCGGACGACCAACCCGATCCTGCTGCTCCTGATCGGTGCAGTGGTCCTGTACGTGGCGGCCGCCCGCCGGACCGATGCCCCGTGGTCACGGTCGATCGTCGTCTTCCTGCGGCTCGGCCTCGTCGTGATCCTGATCCGGGTGGTCCTGGTGATCGTGTTCGGCAACCGGCTGCCCGGGCACACGCTGTTCACCCTTCCCCACGTACCGCTGCCGTCGTGGGCGGCCGGCGTGAGCATCGGCGGAACGGTGACGGCTGAGGCCGTGCTGGCGGCCGTGGTGCAGGGACTCCGGCTCGCCGTCGTGCTGGTCTGCTTCGGCGCCGCCAATTCGCTGGCCAGCCCGTACCGCCTCCTGCGCTGCCTGCCCGCCGTGCTCTACGAGGCGGGGGTGGCCATCACCGTGGCGCTCTCCTTCGCCCCCGAGCTGGTCATGGCCATCACCGACGTACGGGCCGCCCGGCGCCTGCGAGGGCGCCCCACCAGGGGATTCGCCGGCCTGCGCGGCACGGCGGTGCCCGTCCTGGAGCGGGCGCTCGACCGCTCGCTCCAGCTGGCCTCGTCCATGGACGCCCGTGGCTACGGTCGACGGGTGCCGGTCGCCCGCGGTGCGCGCCGCGCGGCTGCAGGGGCGACCGCGTGCGGCCTCCTCCTGGTGGTCGCAGGTGTCTACGGGGTGCTGGTGGCGGGCTCGCTGCCCGGCGGCGGCATCCCGTTCGTAGCCGTCGGCGCCGTGCTGGTGGGAACCGGACTGGCCGTCGGCGGACGCCGGACCAACCGCACCCGCTACCGTCCGGACCCGTGGCGCCTGCCCGAGTGGCTGGTGTCGGGATCGGGGATCGTGGCACTCGGATCGCTGGTGGTCGCCGGCGTGCTCGGGGTGCCCGGCCTCGAGTACGTGCTGTCCCCGCTGCGCCTGCCGACCCTTCCCGTGGTCGCGGCCATCGGGATCCTGGTCGGACTGGTCCCGGCCTGGGCCGCCCCGGTCGAACGCACGTCGCTGGTGGTCCGGAGCGGGCCGACCTCCCGACCATCGGCCGCTGCGGAGTCGGAGGACCTCGTGACGGGTCCGGTGTCGGACACCCTGTCGGGCGCAGCGCCGGCCGATGCCGTGGCACCGGTGGGGCTGCCCGGGGGGAACGGCGGGTGATCCGGTTCAACGAGGTGACGTTCACCTACGACGGCGCCGACCGGCCCACGCTCGACCGGGTCGACCTGGTGGTGGGGGAGGGCGAGCTGTGCGTGGTGGTCGGCCCGACCGGGTCGGGCAAGACCACGCTGCTGCGTGCCGTGAACGGCCTGGTGCCGCACTTCACGGGTGGGCGCCTCTCCGGCGAGGTCCTGGTCGACGGCCGCTCCACCCGTGACTTCCCGCCCCGGGAGCTCGCCGACGTGGTAGGCATGGTGGGGCAGAACCCGGCCGCCAGCTTCGTGACCGACGTGGTCGAGGACGAACTGGCGTACACGATGGAGAACCTGGGGCTCGACCCGGCGGTCATGCGGCGCCGCGTCGAGGACGCACTCGACCTGCTGGGTCTCCACGACCTCCGCTACCGTCCACTCGCCACGCTGTCCGGGGGCCAGCAGCAACGGGTGGCGATCGGCGCCGTCCTGACCGCCTCACCCCGGGTGCTGGTCCTCGACGAGCCGACGTCCGCCCTCGACCCGGCCGCGGCCGAAGAGGTGCTGGCCTCGCTGACACGGCTCGTCCACGACCTCGGCCTCACCGTGTTGCTGGCCGAGCACCGGCTGGAGCGGGTGCTGCCCTTTGCCGACACGGTCGTGCTCGTGCCCGGGAGCGGTAGCCAGTTGACCGTCGGGACGGCGGCCGACGTCATGGTGGACTCGCCGGTGGCCCCGCCCCTGGTGGAGCTCGGCCGCCTGGCGGGGTGGACCCCCCTGCCCCTGTCGGTCCGGGACGCCCGGCGCCTGGTCGCCCCGTTGCGCGAACGGCTCGTCGGTGCCGAGCCACCGCACGCCGGACCTCCGGCGAGCGGTCCGCCGGTGGCCCGACTCGACCGGGTGATCGTGCGCTTCGGCGACCTCACCGCGCTCGACACCTGTGACCTGGAGGTCCGTGCGGGCGAACTCGTCGCCGTCATGGGACGGAACGGCTCCGGCAAGTCGACACTTCTCGGGCAGTTGGCCGGCGTCCGCGCCCCGACCTCGGGACGAGTCGACGTGACCGGCGCCGACCCCACCGGCCTCGCCCCCCGGGACCTCGTGGCCCGGGTCGGCCTCGTCCCCCAGGACGCGGGCCTGCTCCTCTACGGCGACTCGGTGGCGGCCGAGTGCGTCGGCGCCGACCACGACACGGGGTTGGCACCGGGTGCCACGGCAGCCGTGCTCGACCGGATCCTGCCGGGGCTCCCCTCCGACCGGCACCCCCGCGACCTGTCCGAGGGCCAGCGGCTGGCCCTGGCCCTGGCCGTGGTGCTGGCCCCGGCACCGCCGCTCCTCCTCCTCGATGAGCCGACCCGTGGCCTCGACTATCCCGGCAAGGCGCGGTTGGTGACCCTCCTGGAGGAATTGGCCGACGCCGGCCACACCGTGGTGATGGCCACCCACGACGTCGAACTGGTGGCCCGGGTGGCCACCCGGGCCGTCGTGCTCGCCGAGGGCGAGGTAGTGGCCGACGGTCCCGCCCGGGACGTGGTCTGCCACTCCCCGGTCTTCGCCCCCCAGGTGGCCAAGGTGCTGGCACCGGACCCCTGGTTGACCGTGGACGAGGTGCGCGCCGCACTCGAGGTGGGGGCGGTCCATGGCTGACGCGCGCCGCACCACCGCGGTCGTCCGGCTCCGGTCGCGGTCCTCGGTGCTCCTCTTCATCACCTCGGTGGTAGGTCTCGTCGGGTTCACGTGGCCGCTGTTCCTGCACGGGAGGGCCAGCGTCGCCCAGGCCCATTCGGCGGACGCCCCGTGGATCTTCATCGCCGTGCTGCCGCTGTTGCTCGCCGTGGTGCTGAGCGCACTGGCCGAGGGCTCCCTCGACGCGAAGGCCATCGCCCTGCTGGGCATCCTGGCGGCGTGCGGCGCTGCGCTGCGGATCCCGAGTCCCGGTGTGGCCGGCTTCGAGCCGGTCTTCTTCCTGCTCATCCCGGCGGGACGGGTGATGGGCCGGGGATTCGGCTTCGTGCTCGGGGTGCTCACCCTGGCGGTCTCCGCCCTCATCACCGGCGGGATGGGCCCGTGGCTGCCCTTCCAGATGTTCGGGGCCGGCTGGCTCGGCTTCGGAGCCGGGTGCCTGCCGCCGGTCAAGGGCAAGGCCGAGGTCTGGCTCCTGGCCGTCTACGCGGCCGTCGCCTGCCTCCTCTACGGCACCCTCCTCAACATGTACTTCTGGCCGTTCGGGGCGGGGACGGAGACGAGCTTCTCCTTCGTCCCGGGTGCGGGCGCCCTGCACAACCTCCACAGCTTCGTCATGTTCGACCTCACCACGTCGTTGGGGTTCGACATCCCGAGGGCCCTCACCAACGCCGCCCTGGTGCTCCTCCTCGGTCGGCCGGTACTGGCGGCCCTCCGCCGGGCCAGCCGCCGGGCGGCCTTCGACGCCCCGGTCGTCCTCGAGCCGGGCCGCACGCCGGCCGCGGACACGCCGGCCGCCTGACCGGTCCCGTCCGGACGGCACGTGACCTGCCCGGTCGGGACCCACCTGGGCCGGATGCCCTGTCCGGCCCTACACTCACAGTCCACGCCGGAGACATCCCGCCGGCCCGCGTACGTGGTGAACGAGGAGGCGACCGTGTCGGTCACACATGAGGAGGCCCTGGCCCAGGTGACCGGGCCCGGCCAGCTGTTCGAGGTGGTCCCGGTCACGGCCGGCGGACGCGACGTCCGGGTGTTCAAGAACGCCCCGACCAACCTGGGTCAGATGTTCGCCGGCGCCCGCGGCGACCAGTCCGAGTTCCTGGTCTACGAGGACGAGCGCTGGACGTTCGGCGAGACCATGCGAAACGTCGACGCACTGGCCCACACCCTCGTCAACCAGTACGGGATCACGCGGGGCGACCGGGTCGGGATCGCCATGCGGAACCTGCCCGAGTGGATCGTCTCGTTCGCCGCCATCTTGTCAATCGGTGCCATCTCGGTCTCCCTCAATGCCTGGTGGACCGAGTCCGAACTCGACTACGCCATCGAGGACTCCGGTCTGTCGCTGCTGATCGGCGACCCCGAGCGCATCGAGCGGGCCCATGCACCGGCGCACTCACGCGGGATCCCGATGATCATGGTGCGCGGCGACCAGCTCGAGCCGAATGCGACCGGCGTGTCCCGCTACGACGAGGTGGTGACCCTCGGCAACCCGATGCCGGTGGTCGAGGTGGATCCCGACGACGACGCCACGATCCTCTACACCTCGGGGACGACCGGCTTCCCGAAGGGCGCCGTGTCCACGCACCGGGCCGTGATCAACGGCCTGATGGGCTTCTGGTGCAACACGACGATCCAGACCGCTCGCAAGGGTGAGGACGCCCTCGGCACCGGGGGCGCGTTCGCCCCGTGCTTCATCCTCATCGTCCCGCTCTTCCACGTCACGGGCTGCGTGCCCGTGATGCTCTCCTGCTTCGGCATGAAGTTCAAGCTCGTGATGATGCACCGCTGGGACCCCGACACCGCCCTCCGGCTGATCGAGTCGGAGCGAGTGACCACGTTCGTCGGCGTGCCCACCCAGAGCTGGGACATGCTGGAGAGCCCGTCGTTCGACAAGTACGACACCTCGTCGCTGGCCAGTGTCGGCGGCGGCGGTGCCCCGGCACCGGCCAAGCTCGTCGACCGGGTCGAGAAGGGGTTCACCCGGGGCCGTCCGAACATCGGCTACGGCATGACCGAGACCAACGGCCTCGGGCCGGGCAACACCGGAGACGACTACGTCTCCCACCCGACGTCGACCGGTCGTGCCCGCATGGCGATCATGGACATCGACATCCGGGGCGCCGACGGTACCCCCGTGCCGGTCGGCACCCGTGGCGAGATCTGGATGAAGGGCCCCAACGTCATCCGCTGCTACTGGAACAAGCCACGGGCCACGGCCGAGACGATCGTCGACGGCTGGCTGGCCTCGGGCGACCTGGGCCGCATCGACGAGGAGGGGTTCCTCTACATCGAGGACCGGGCGAAGGACATGGTGCTCCGGGCCGGCGAGAACGTCTACTGCGCCGAGGTGGAGAGCGCCATCTACGAGCACGGTGACGTCTACGAGGCTGCGGTGTTCGGCGTCCCCCACGAGCGGCTTGGCGAGGAGGTGGCCTGCGTGATCCTGCGCCAACCCGGCTCCGATCTCGACGCCGATGTCCTGCGGGACTTCCTGGCGGAGTCGGTGGCCCCGTTCAAGGTGCCGAGCCGGATCGCCTTCGCCGACGAGCAGCTGCCCCGGAACGCGTCGGGCAAGATCCTGAAGCGCACGCTGCGTGACACCTACTTCGGTGACGCCTCCTGAGGCGACGGCCTCCTGGGGTTGCGGCTGCTGAGGTAGCTGCCGGCGGACCCTGCCCGACCGGGACAGCCGGCACTCAGCGCCGGCGGGTGGGCACCGGCACGCGGGCCAGGTCCTCGGCCGCCACCACGTCGGGGAACACGGCGGCCGCCTCGTCGAGCAGGACCCGGACGTCGGGGTAGCGCTGCGAGAAGTGGGTGATCACCAGCCGGCGGGCCCCGGCGTCGCGGGCAACCCGGCCGGCGTCGGCTGCGGTCAGGTGACGGTAGCGACGGGCCAGGTCGTGGTCGGCCGAGGCGAATGTGGCCTCGCACACCACCAGGTCGGCCCCGGCGGCCAGGTCGACCGCGGCGTCACACATCCCGGTGTCCATGACGAACGCCATCCGTTGTCCCTTCCGGGGAGCGCTCACGTCCTCGAGGCGCACCGTGCGATCCGCCAGGTCGAGGACACCGGTCGCGGCGAGGACACCGACAGCGGGTCCGTGCACGCCGGCCTCGGCCAGCCGGTCCGGCAGCATCCGGATGCCGTCGGGCTCGACGACCCGCCACCCGAAGGTCTCCGGGTCGTGGCCGAGCCGGACCGCCTCGATGGCGAACGGTCCGCCGGTCGAGGCCGGGCCGTCGGCGGCCACGGGAACCGGGCGCACGTCGAGGTGGTCCTGGTAGGCCGAGGCGTGGCGCAACCGATCGAAGTAGGCCGCCCCTGACGCCGGGAAGAGCACCTCGACGGGGTGGGCGACCCGGTCGAGTGACAGTCGCTGCAGTATGCCGGGCAGGCCGAGGCAGTGGTCGCCGTGGAAGTGCGTGATGCAGATGTGACGGATGCCGGTGGGGGAGGCGTCGGCCAACAGCAGTTGGCGCTGCGTGCCTTCGCCCGGATCGAACAGTACCGAGCGGTCGTCCCATCGGAGGAGGTAGCCGTTGTGGTTGCGACGGCGGGTGGGTGTCTGGCTGGCCGAGCCGAGGACGACCAGCTCACGTGACGGCATACCCCCGTTCTATCCCGTCGCGACCGTGCCCAGCCCAGAGCGATGCTGCCAACGGACCGTGCAGCCGGTCCCCTCGGCAGGCCCGTCCTGTCGAGGGGACCGGTCAGGCGGGGCGGTCGTGGCAGTGTGGCCGGGTGAAGCGTCCCGTCCTCGTCCGCCCCCGGTCCTCACGTCCCTCGGTCGGCGGGTCCCACGACGGGTCGCTGGTGGTCCGGGTCCGCGAGCCGGCCACCGACGGGCGAGCCAACAAGGCGGTGGTCGAGGCCGTGGCCGAGGCCCTCGGGGTCAGTCGGGGCGCTGTCCGGATCGCCACCGGGACCTCGGCGCGTCGCAAGTTCGTGGAGATCGACGGCGACGAGGTCGCGCTGGCCGCACTGTGGGACGTGCTGCTCGCCCAGGGGTGACTGTCCGGTGCCGAGCACGACGAGGAGGGTCAGAGCCGGGCGAACGTGGCCGCCTCACCGGCGAACCGCTCGGCCGACTCGGCACTGACGGACGGCCGCGTCGCGTCCACGGCCGCCAGGATGTCGTCGGCGATGACCGCGGCGGCCTGTCCGTCGAGGGCCCGGTCGAATGCCAACTGGGCGGCACGTTGGGCGACGAGAGCGAAGTCGGCCGGCGTGAACCCGGGCGTACGTGCCGCTACGACGGCGGGATCGCCCGCGGGGAGGAACTCCGCCGCGAGCTCGGCCCGCTCGTCCTCGTCGGGGGCACCGACGGGGACGATGAGGTCGAACCGCCCCGGGCGGAGGAGCGCTGGGTCGATGGCGGCGATCGAGTTGGTGGCCATGACCATGAGGCGGTCCGGTCGGGACTTGAACTGGGGGACCGCCTTCAGCAGCTCGTTCACCAGCGGTTGGCTGTCCGGACGCTCGGACCGGTCCGACGCGATCTCGTCCGCCTCGTCGATGAAGGTGACCAGCCGGTCCACCCGGCCGAGTTCGGCCAGCGCGTCGCGCAGGGCCCGGGCACCTTCGACGCCCTGGCCGAGGAGCGAGGGGTGCAGCTCTACGAAGGCCCACGACAAACGGGAGGCGATCGCCCGTGCGAACGAGGTCTTACCGGTGCCCGGCGGGCCGAACAGGAGGACGGCCGCGGGCGGGCGCAGACCGAGCCGGTCGGCCAGCTCGGTGTGCGCCAACGGGGCGACCACCCGGCGGTCCAGGAGCTCCTTGGCCTTCGAGAAGCCCATCATCGACTCCCAGAGCCCGTCGCGGGGGACCGAACCGCCGAACCGCTCGACGATCGCCAGCTCCTCGGGCACCATCGAGGCGTCGCGTGCGAACAGGTGGAGGCCCTCGAGACGGGTGAAGCCCTGGTTGACGAAGGCGTCCTCGCCGGCCTGGCCGGACGGGACCACGGCGAGGAGTCGGGACGAGCCCCGGTGGATGACTTCCTGGTCGAGCTGGCGGAGGAGTGCCGAACCGATGCCGAGGTGGCGCCAGCCCGGGTGGAGCACGAAGGCGAGCACGTGGGCGTCGGGTCCGGCCACCCGGGCGATGACGGCCCCGACGAGCTCGCCGGCGGACGACAGTGCCACCACCGCGGGCTGGTGCTCGTGCAGCGCCTCGACGACGTCGCTGCGGCTGTAGGCGGCGCCGGTGGCCGTCCCGGCCAGGTCGATGAGGCGGACCACCTCCTCGACGGGTGCGACCGGGTCGCGGTCCCCCAACGTAAGGACCCGCCAGGACTCGGTCATCGTCACCACCCGTCTTTCGTCTGCCCACATGCTAGGACGTGGTGCGACGTCGACCGGGGTGTCCCGACGACGCACACTGTGGTCGTGGCCCACCGGGCCGGTCAGGAGGCATCGTGGGACAGTGGTCCAGGGCGGAGATCGACGAGGCGTTCGGCGAGTACCAGCGCAGGGCGGCCGCCTCGGGTGGCAGCGGGGACTGGCGACCGTGGACCGACCTGTTCACCGATGACGCCGAGTACATCGAGCACCTCTACGGCAGGATGCAGGGCCGTGAGGCCATCTACGAGTGGATCCAGAAGACGATGTCGGAGTACCCCGGGAGCGAGATGCCCGAGTTCCCGATCGAGTGGTACACCATCGACGAGGACCGCGGCTGGGTGATCTGTCAGGTGTGGAACCGCATGCGGGACCCCGGTGACGGCAGCATCCACCAGGAGTACAACATCACGATCCTGAAGTACGCCGGCGACGGCCTCTGGTCCTCGGAGGAGGACGTCTACAACCCGATGCACTTCGGGACGATGCTGCAGGCCTGGGAGGCCGCCCGGGACGCAGTCGCCGCGTCCTGACGCGCCGTCGGCCCACTCCGGTGGGTCGGGTGCCCTACGGTTGACGGCGTGGAACGACGCAGACTCGGACGCACCGGCCACCTCTCCTCGGTGGCCGTCCTGGGCGGTGCCGCGTTCGGCCGCTCGGACCCGGAGACGACCGCCGCGTCCTTCGCCGAGGCACTCGCCGCCGGCGTCAACCACCTGGACGTGGCCCCCCAGTACGGTCGGGCCCAGGAGCTGCTCGGTCCGCTCATCCCCGCGGTCCGCGACGAGCTGTTCGTCGCCTGCAAGACGCTGCGCCACGACCCGGGCGGCGTGCGGGCCCAGCTCGAGGACTCGCTGACCCTGCTGCACTGCGAGTCGTTCGACCTCTACCAGCTGCACGCCGTCACCGACATCGCCGAGCTGGATGCACGGTCCCGGGCGGTCGAGGCGATCCTGGCCGCGCGCGACGAGGGCCTGACCCGCTGGGTCGGCATCACCGGTCACGAGCACACCACGCCGGCCGCCCAGCTCGAGGCACTGCGGCGCTACGACCTCGACACCGTCATGTTCCCGGTCTACCCGCGCCTGTGGGCCGATCCGGACTACCGCCGGGATGCCGAAGACCTGTTGGCCCACGCCGCGGAGCACGACGTCGGGGTCATGGCCATCAAGGCCGCAGCCGCCCGGCCGTGGGCGGGCCGCGAGGCGACAGCCGACACCTGGTACGAGCCGTGGACGGGCGGGGACGACGTGGCCCGGGGGGTGCGGTTCGCCTTGTCGACACCCGGTGTCCATGCCTTCTGCACGCCCGGCGACACCCGGGTGCTGACGGCGGCCCTGACGGCGGCCACCGAATACGCCCCGATGACCGCGGACGAACGGGCGGCGGCCGTGGCCGCCATGGCCGATGAGTCGTCGATCTACCCGATGACCCCGGCCTGATCCGGGTGGTCGGCTCCGGGGGAGAGGATGCGGGCGTGGCGCCCGGCGAGGAGGTCCGCCTGGTCGCGCCGCTGCAGGGGACGGTGGTGCAGCTGCCCGTGCCGATCGGTGGGGCGGTATCGGTGGGGACGATTGTCGTCGTGCTCGAGTCGATGAAGATGGAGCACGTGGTCCGCAGCCCGGTGGCCGGCACGTTGACCTACCTCGATGTCGACGTCGGCGGGCTCGTCGCCGACGGCACGCCGTTGGCCGTGGTCGAGGCCGGCGAGGTGGTCGACGACGCGGCGGAGACCGTCGAGGAGGTCGACCTCGACCACGTGCGACCCGACCTCGCCGAGCTGTTCGCCCGCCAGGCCCTGCTGTCCGATGCCGGCCGGCCCGACGTCGTGGCCCGGCGACACGGCCAGGGCCGCCGGACCGCACGCGAGAACATCGACGACCTCGTCGACGGCGGCAGCTTCACCGAGTACGGCGGGTTCGCCATCGCCGCCCAACGCCGCCGGCGTGACGTCGACGAGCTGATCGTGCGCACCCCGGCCGACGGCCTGGTGGGTGGCACGGCCCGGGTCAACGGCGACCGCTTCGACGACGAGCACGCCCGGTGCGCCGTCGTCTCCTACGACTACACGGTGCTGGCCGGCACCCAGGGCCAGCAGAACCATCGCAAGAAGGACCGGCTGTTCGAGCTGGTCGAGCGGCTCCGACTCCCGGTGGTCCTCTTCGCCGAGGGCGGCGGCGGCCGACCGGGGGACACCGACTACGCCGTCATCACCGGTCTGGACACCGAGGCGTTCGCCCTGTTCGGACGACTGAGTGGTCTTGTGCCACTGGTGGGGATCGCCTCGGGCCGCTGCTTCGCAGGGAACGCCGCCCTGCTCGGCTGCTGCGACGTCATCATCGCCACCGACGGCGCGTCGATCGGCATGGGGGGACCGGCCATGATCGAGGGCGGCGGACTCGGTACGTACCTGCCCGAGGAGGTCGGGCCCCTCGAGGTGCAGGTGCCCAACGGCGTGGTCGACCTGGTGGCGGCCGACGACGCCGGGGCCGTGGACCTGGCCCGTCGCTACCTCTCCTACTTCCAGGGCGCGGTGGCCGACTGGGACTGCGCCGACCAGCGACTGCTGCGGTCGGCCGTGCCCGAACAGCGCCTGCGCGCCTACGACGTCCGGGCACTCGTCGAGGTGCTGGCCGACACCGACTCGGTGCTCGAGCTGCGTCGGGGGTTCGGGCCCGGCATGGTGACGGCTCTGGCCCGCATCGAGGGACGGCCCGTCGGCATCCTGGCGAACGATCCGACCCACCTCGGGGGTGCCATCGACGCCGACGGCGCCGACAAGGCGGCCCGGTTCCTGCAGCTGTGCGACGCCCACGACGTGCCGGTGGTGTCGTTGTGCGACACGCCCGGGTTCATGGTGGGCCCCGAGGCCGAGCGGACGGCACAGGTGCGCCACGTCAGCCGCATGTTCGTCGTCGGGGCCAGCCTGACAGTCCCCCTGTGCACGATCGTGCTGCGCAAGGGCTACGGCCTCGGCGCCCAGGCCATGGCCGGAGGCAGCTTCCGGTCGCCGCTGTTCCTCGTGGCATGGCCCAGTGGCGAGCTCGGTGGCATGGGCCTCGAAGGCGCCGTCCGCCTGGGCTTCCGACGTGAGCTGGAGGCCGTGGAGGACCCCGAGGAGCGTGAGGCCCTGTTCGCATCCATGGTCGAACTCGCTTACGAGCACGGCAAGGCGCTCAACGTCGCCACGGCCTACGAGATCGACGACGTGATCGACCCGGCGGAGTCGCGCCGGAGGATCGTCGAGGCGCTGCGGTCGTCGCCCCCGCCACCCGCCCGCACGGGCAAGAAGCGGAGCTGCGTCGACACCTGGTGAATCGTCCTCGCGGCGAACGCCCAGGGCGACCATGTGTGAACGTGAATGAGCAGACCGCGAACGCGCTTCGGTACCGGCGGACGGGAACCACCGGCCACGATGCCGGGCCGTGCTCGCGGGTGGCTTTGCCCGGTGGACCGTGGACGAGTGAGGTGGAGACGTGTCCGAAATGGCCATCCTCGAGAAGGGAACGTTTACACCTGGCGGCCCCGCCGGGGGACCTCCGGGTGATCCGGTCAGGAACCGAGAAGTCCGTCGGTGAACCGGGCCACCGAGGCCCACGCGGCCACGGCCTCCGGGACCTCCAGATTGATCAGGCCCTGGACGCCGTGGATGCCGCCGTGGACCACGTCGACCCGGGCGTCGGTACCGGCGGCCCGGGCCGCCCTGCCCAGGTGCTCGGCGTCGAGCCGCGTGACGTCGACCTCGCCGACCTGCAACAGGAGCGGGGGGAGGCCCGACAGGGTGCCCCTGGACGGCGATGCGCGGGGATCCCATGGATCGCCCTCCGGTCCGAGGTAGTCGCAGGCCCGATTCCGCAGGAACCCCTCGGAGATGAAGGGATCAGGCCCGAGCCGTCCATCGGGCCCGTAGCCGAGGGTGTCGAGGTCGACCCATCCGGAAAGGGAGACGACGCCGGCCGGTCCGGCATCGACTGAGTCGCGGGCCCATCGGGCGGTGGCCAGGGCCAGCCCCCCACCGCACGAGTCACCTACGAATACGGTGCGCTTCGGGACCAGTCCGTCGTCGATCAGACCGGCATAGGCGGTGGTGCAGTCATCGAGGGCCGCCGGGAACCGGTGCTCGGGTGCCAGGCGGTAGTCGATCGTCACCACCGGGACCCGCAGGTGGTCGGCAACGAACTCGGCGTAGAAGAGATACGCCTCGAGATCGCAGGACACGAACGCCCCGCCGTGGAAGAACACCGCCGCCCCTCGCTCGCTGCTGGACGCCGGAGTCGACAGCCAACCACAGCGCACGCCGCCGGCGGCAATGATCCGCACGTCCGTGTCCCGGTGCAGCGGGTGCCCGTGGAGCGGCGCCATCATGGCCCGCGTGGTTGCCGCATCCGCGTCGGGTCCGGCAAAGTGGGTCGGCATGCCGTCGATGACGGCGGCCAGCAGTCCGCTCGTCACGCAGCCGGGTCGGGCTTTCGGTAGACCACGACCGGGCAGTCGGCATGGGTCACGCAGTGCTGGCTGACCGAGCCGAGCATCATGCCGGAGAAGGTGCCGTGGCCCCGGCTGGCGACGACCAGCAGGGCGGCGTGCCGGGACGCCCCGACCAGTACCTCGGAGGCGTTCCCCTCGATCACATGGGCGTGGACGGCCAGCCCGGGATGCGCGCCTTCGATGCGCTCCACCAACGGGTCGAGCATCGCCTTCGCGTCGGCGGCCGGGTCGAAGTCGTCGGGCAGCGGGATGACGTTGCCCCAGCTGGTCGGGAACTCCCATGCGGTGACGAGGTCGAGGCGACCGCCGGTGCGCACGGCCTGGGTCGCTGCCCACTCGACAGCGGCCGCTGCGGCCTCGGAGCCATCGAAGCCGACCACGACCCCGTCGGTCGGATGGTCCTGGGTGTCGTGCACGGTGTCCCTCCAGACGTCGCTGCCCGCAGTGCGCGAGACGCGGCTGCGAGCGTACTCCTCCGGGATCAGGGGACTGTGTCCGGACGGGCTCATGTGGGCTCCTCGTGTCGGGGTGGCCGGCGCCTACGCGTCGAGGGCGGCGCGGCGGCGGTCTGCCGCGGCCCGGACGTGTTCGATCCCGGGGCCCCCGGACGTCGGGGCCTCGTCGGCCGCCGGTCCCGATGCTCCGACGAGACGGCCGAGTGCCGCGGCGACCGAGGACCGCAACGCCTGGATGTCGTAGCCGCCCTCCAGGAAGACCAGGAGTCGTCCCGGCTCGGGTGCGTAGCCGGCCACGATGGCGGCCAGTTCGGCGAAGTCGCCGGCCGAGAGCGACAACTCCGCCAGCGGGTCGTCGCGGTGGGCGTCGAACCCGGCCGACACCAGGACCCAGGTGGGCCGGAAGGACTCGACGGCGGGCGAGACGATCCGCTCGAACGCCTCGCGGAGCACGTCACCCGTGGCCCCGGGCGGGAGCGGAATGTTGACGGTCGTGCCCCGGGCCCCTGGCCCGCCGACCTCGGTCGCGCTTCCGGTGCCCGGGTAGCAGGGCCACTGGTGGGTCGACACATAGAGGACCGAGGGCTCGTCCCAGAAGAGGTCCTGGGTGCCGTTGCCGTGGTGGACGTCCCAGTCGACGATGAGTACACGCTGGCCGGCGTCGACCAGGGCCCGTGCCGCCACGGCCACATTGTTCAGCAGGCAGAAGCCCATGGCCCGGTCGGCCGGGGCGTGGTGGCCGGGTGGGCGGGCGGGAACGAACACCGGTGCCCGGTAGGTGGTGGCGGCCTTGATGGCCACCAATCCGGCACCGGCCGCCATCCGGGCGTCCTCCCACGAGGTAGGTCCGGCATACGTGTCCTCGTCGAGCGCGCCGCCCCCGGCGGCACTGAACTGTTGGAGTCGCTGGAGGTGGGCGGGCGTGTGCACCCGCACGAGGCGTTCGGCGGGGGCCGGTGTGGCCTCCACGACGACGAGGTCGCTCCCGAGATCGAGGTCCTCTATGCCGAGCATGGCCGCACCGACCCGCGCCGGCCGCTCGGGGTGTCCCGGGTGGCTGTGGTCGCCCGCGTCGAGGGGCGCGACGACGATCAGCACCGCCGGCACCCCGGCTGGGACGGTCGTGGTGCCGTCATGGTGTGGGGTTCTGCACGCTGAACCAGTCCCGAGCCTCGAGGTAGGGGGAGAAGGCGGTGGCGATGGCGTCGATGTCGGCTGCCGACTTCGGCCGCTGCACCTCGTAGACGCGTGGGAATTCCAGCCATCCCGTGGTGAGGTCCCACAGGCGGACGGCAGCGGCGCCCCCGGGCGGATCGACCAGGACGGGGCCGAAGAGCATCTGGTCGTCGTGGAACACGAGCGTCGGTACGCCGAAGGCACCGCGCGACGCGACCCGGTCGTGCTCGGCCTTCACCTCGTCGCCCGTGGTGGGGTCGCCGATGGCCGAGGCCACGAGTCCGGGGTCGAGTCCCATCTCGACCAGCAGCGCCTCGGCCACCTCTGGTCGGTGGGGCTTGCGCCCGTCCACGTGGAGGGCCTTGCCCGCCTCGGCGTACCAGCGGTCGAGGAGCGACATGTCCTCGCGTCGCAGCAGGGCCCCGACGCGCATCATCGACCACCCGTAGGACCACTCCCGTTCCCAGGGGTGCTTCTTGCCCTCCTGGCGGTTGATCTCCTCCAGGCTGAAGAACCTCCAGCGGATGTCGAGGCCCGTCTCCTCACGGACACTCCGGATCCACAGCGACGTCTGGTAGGCCCAGGGGCACATGATGTCGAAGTGGAAGTCGACAGCGGTTGGGCGGGCCGGACCGCCGGCGCTCATGGCGTCCTCCGGTCGGTCATCGCTGGCCTCCTGTCCTCCCCCGGACCCATCCCCGGGCGCTGAGGGCACCGTACACTCGCACGGGTCCGCGACCACCTCAGAAGTGGCCGAGCACCGGGTGGGGCACGTAGGGCTCCTCGAGCCGGGCGATCTCGTCGGTGCTGAGCGCGAGCGACTCGGCCGCCAGGGCGTCCTCCAGGTGGCCGAGCTTGGTGGCACCCACGATCGGCGCGGTCACCCCCGGCTTGTGGAGCAGCCACGCCAGCGCCACCTGGGCCGCGGGCACGTCACGGGCCGCCGCCACCTCGGCGACACGCTCCACGACGTCGAAGTCGGTGGGCTGGTCGTAGAGGTAGTTGGTGAAGTCGTCGGTGGACGAGCGCGTGGTGAGCCTGTCGCCCCCGCGGGTACGGTTGCCGGCCAGTACGCCGCGGGCCAGCGGGCTCCACGGGATGACCCCGACGCCCTGGTCGATGCACTGCGGGATCATCTCCCGCTCCTCCTCGCGGTAGATCAGGTTGTAGTGGTTCTGCATCGAGACGAACCGCGTCCACCCATTGGCGTCGGCCACGTGTTGGGCCTTGGCGAACTGCCAGGCGTGCATGCTGGACGCGCCGATGTAGCGGGCCTTGCCGGCCCGGACCACGTCGTGGAGTGCCTCCATGGTCTCCTCGATGGGTGTGCGGTCGTCCCAGCGGTGGGTCTGGTAGAGGTCGACGTACTCCATGCCCAGACGGCTGAGCGAGGCGTCGATGCCGGACAGGATGTGCTTGCGGGAGAGCCCGCCCCCGTTCTCGCCCGGGGACACCGGCATCCGGACCTTGGTGGCCACCACGAGTTCGTCCCGGGTGAGGTACTTCGGGAGCAGGTGCCCGGTGGCCACCTCCGAAGCGCCGCCTGAGTAGACGTCGGCGGTGTCGAAGAACGTGACACCCCCCTCGACGGCGGCCCGGACGATCGGCTCGGCGGCGTCCTCGTCGAGCACCCACGCCCGGTCCGAGTCGTTGCCGAAGCTCATCATGCCGAGGCAGACCCTCGAGACCCGCAGGCCGGTGCGACCGAGATTGACGTACTCCATGGGGACCTCCGGGGATCGACGAGTTGACTCGTCTCCACCCTAGGCAGGAGAGACCCACGCCGATCCGGTCGTGCGACGGCCCGAGAATGCGTTGATCCGTCGTGGTGATCGTCGGAAATTGCGATTCTTACGGGTTCCCCAGTGGGCACTTACCCAAATCTTATGTCCACGTGATGGTCTCTTCTTGAGGATCCCCTGGTAGACGACGGTATGTCGACTGGGGACGGGCGTGGCGTAGGCCACTCGGACATGAACGGGGTGGCAGTGGCCAGATCAGGACGCACCGGCGGACGTCGCCACACGTGGTGGATCGTCGGCGCCGTCGTCCTGGTGCTGGCGGGGGCCGGCGTGGGTACGTGGTTGGCGACCCGCGGGACCTCGAGCGCCGCCGCCGGCATCGTCACCACCACGAGCGTGCAGACGGTGACGACCGGGACCATCACCCAGACCGTGGCGGCCACCGGCACGATCGAGCCGACCACGACGGCCGACCTCAACTTCGCCGTAGCCGGCAAGGTGACCGCAGTCGACGTCACCGCGAACCAGGTGGTGACCGTGGGGCAGGTGCTCGCCACCGTCGACCCGACCACTCTCAACGCTACGCTGGCCCAGGCCCAGGCCACCTTGGCCAATGACCAGGCGACGTTGGCGACCGACGTGGCGGACGGCGCGTCGACGACCCAGATCGCCCTCGACAACGCCAACATCGCCGCCGCGCAGAACCAGGTGACGGCGGCCCAGTCTGCGGTGTCCGACGCGACGCTCGTGTCGACGACCGCCGGGACGGTCGCCTCGGTGGACCTCGCCGTCGGCCAACAGGTGACCGCCTCCTCCACGGCCTCGAGTTCCGGTTCCACCGCGAGCACCGGCAGCTCGTCCACGTCGGGTACAGGGTCGTCGGGTTCGGGCTCGTCCGGGTTCTCCGGAGCGGCGTCGACGGGGTCTTCCGCGTCCTCCGCCTCGTCGGGCAGCTCGGCGTCGACCGGACAGGTGGTCGTGGTGTCCACCGGCTCCTACGTCGTGAACTCTACCGTGTCGAGCAGCGGCGTGTCGCAGCTCCAGGTCGGTGACCAGTCCAACATCACCCCGTCCGGAGCGACGACGCCCGTGTACGGGACCGTCGGCTCCATCGGCGTGGTGGCCACCACCACGTCGGGGGTCTCGTCGTTCCCGGTGGTCATCGATGTGACCGGCAGCCCCTCCGGGCTGTACGGGGGGACCAGCGCCAACGTGTCGATCATCGTGAAGGAGCTCCAGGGCGTCGTGGTCGTGCCGACGGGCGCGATCTCCTACACCGGTGGAACCACCGCGGTGACCCTCGACGACGCCGGCAAGAAGGTGACCCAACCCGTCACCATCGGCATCGCCTCCGGTACCGACACCCAGATCGTGAGCGGTGTGAGCGCCGGCCAGAAGATCTACGTGACCAGCGTGTCGTTCCGCGGGCCGCTCGGGACCTCGCGAACCGGCACCCGTGGCACCGGAGGCTTCGGCGGCTTCGGCGGCGGGACCACC
>PLRX01000131.1 GCA_003164095.1 Acidimicrobiaceae bacterium
GTCTGGGGCTACGACTACTTCGGCGACGGCCGCCTGGTCGACGTCCACGTCCGGCGCCTCCGGACCAAGGTCGAGCCCGACCCCGCCTCCCCCCGCTTCATCCTCACCGTGCGGGGCATGGGCTACAAGCTGGCGGTCTGAGGCGTGGCCGACGCGGAGGCCGACGCGGCCACCGGAGCACCGGACGGACCACGGGCACGCCGCACCCGACTGTCCGGGCGGTTGGGCCTGCGCGCCCGGGTCACCCTCGCCTTCGCCGTGGCCGCCTTCGGCCTGTCGGCCCTCATGGCCGGGATCACGTACTTCACCGCCCGGGCGACGTTCCTGAGCGAGCGCCGGGCGACCGAGCAGCGCCAGGCGTTCGCCAACGCCGCCCTGGTCCAGAACGCCCTCCGCTCGCCGGCCACCGACGTCACCCAGCTGGTCGAGTCGGTCGACACGCTGCCCGGCTCGCGCTCGGTGTTGCGCACCAACGGGCAGTGGTACGCCACGTCGATCTCGGTGGGCCAGAGCGCCATCCCCCCGGCCGAGCGTGCGCTGGTGCTGTCCGGCACCCCGGCCACCCAGCGCTTCCCGCTGGCGGGTACCACCCAGGAGGTCATCGGTGTGCCGCTGCCGGCCGTCCACGCCGCCTACTTCGAGGTGTTCTCCCTCGACGAGCTGGCGGGCACGCTCCGTGCACTGGCCTTCGCACTGGCCGGTGCCGCACTGGTGACCACCCTGGCCGGCGCCGCCGTCGGCCGCTGGGCGAGCTCGCGGGCGCTGCGACCGCTCGCCGGACTGACCGACGCCGCAGTGGCCATCGCCGACGGCCAGCTCGACACCCGGGTGGACGCCGGTGACGACGCCGACCTCGAGGAGCTCGCCTCGGCGTTCAACCGGATGACGGCCAACCTGCAGGACCGCATCGAGCGCGAGGCCCGGTTCACCTCCGACGTGAGCCACGAGCTGCGGTCACCGTTGACCACCCTGTCCGCCACCGTCTCGGTGCTCGAGAGCCACCGGGGGGAACTCGCCCCGGTGGCCCAGCGGGCGCTCGACCTCCTCGACGGCGACCTCCGGCGCTTCACCCGCATGGTCGACGACCTGCTCGAGATCTCCCGGTTCGACGCGGGCTCCGCCGAGTTGTCCCTGGAGGAGGTCGATCCCGGCGAGCTGGTCCGACGTGCCGTGGCAGCCGCCGCCCCGGTGGACGAGGACGGGGTGCGCCGGCCGGTCACCTTCCCCGTCGAGGTCGGCCCCGGGGTCGAGGACCTCCGCCTGCGCGTCGACAAGCGCCGCTTCGAGCGGGTCATGGCCAACCTGGTCGAGAACGCCACCCAGTACGCCGGCGGTGTCACCCGGGTACTGGTGGAACGTCAGCCGGCCTTGACCCCGGGCGTGCCCCTACCGGCCACCGCCATCCGGGTGGTGGTCGAGGACCAGGGCCCCGGTGTACCGGAGACGGAGCGGGACCACCTCTTCGAGCGATTCTACCGGGGCGCCCGGGCCGGTCAACGTGCCTCGGGCGAGGGGACCGGCCTCGGGCTGTCGCTCGTGGCCGAGCACGTGCGACTCCACGGCGGACGCGTGTGGAGCGAGCGCGCCCCCGGCGGCGGTTCCCGGTTCGTCGTGGAACTGCCGCTCCACCCGGAGCCGTCCCGACCGGACGCCACGTTTGCCTCCGAGGAGCTCCGATGATCCCGCCACGGGTACGCGTGGTGGCCGCCCTGGTGGCCGTGGTCCTGGGCCTCGCCGCCTGCGGTATCCCGACGGCGTCGGCTCCCACACCGATCGCCAGGTCCGACGTCCCCTACCACCTGCTGAATCCGCCGCCCACGACGACCACCGTCCCGGGATCGACCCCCGCCGTGGGCGTGGCGGAGCAGATCTTCCTGGTCGCACCCAACGGGCACCTGGTGGCGGCCACCCGAGAGGTCGCCGTGCCGGCGTCGCCCACCCAGGTGATGGGGGCGCTGCTGGCCGGTCCCACGACCACCGAGTCCGCCTCGGGCATCCAGTCGTTCCTCAGCCGCACCGGGGTCCAGGTGGTGCTGACGGGCAGCACCGGCGTGGCCACGGTCGACTTCACGAGCAACCCGATCCAAGTGGTCGGACCCGACCAGACCCTGGCCATCTCCCAGGTCGTGTACACGCTCACCCAGCAGCCCGGCGTGACCGGGGTGTCCTTCGAGATCGCCGGCAAGGCCATCGAGGTCCCGACCGCCGCGGGCGCCCAGGTGCCCGGGCCGGTAGCCAGGGCCGACTACGTGCCACAGGCACCACTGCCCTGACGGACGGTCGTGCCCGTGACGCAGCGGCTCAGGCGGCGACCGCCCAGGCCACCCGGGGGGCGTCGTTCCACAGGTGCTCGAGGTCGTAGTACGAGCGGGCCTCGTCCATGAAGACGTGCACCAGGAAGTCGCCGTAGTCCATGAGCACCCAGAAGGCGTCGTCGAGCCCTTCGACGCGGACCGGCGACCGGCCGCTGCGTTCCTTCACCTGCCGCTCGACCTCGTCGACGATCGTCCGCACCTGACGCGTGTTGCGTCCGTTGGTGATGACGAAGGCGTCGGCCACCCCCAGGAGGTCACCCATGGCGAGGATGACGGTCTCCTCCCCCGACTTGGCATCGGCGGCGCGGGCGGCCACCAGGCACTCGTCGGGGATGACGGGCAGTGTCACGCCCTGGATAGGGGTCGGGTCGGTGGTGGTCAAGGGGTGCCTCCTTCTGGCGCCGGGGCGCCGGGGGTCATTGCGGACGGGACGAGAACGGGTGCGGCGGTGGCGAGGGCCACGAGCGGGGCCGATGCCTGCGGGATCGGCCGGGTGCGGGCGAGGCTCACCACCACGATCGTAAGGGCCAGCGCCACGGCCACGACCGCGGCACACAGCCAGGCGGTCCGACGGCGGGCCCTGCGTGCCTCACGGACGGCGACCCGGGAATCGGGGGTGACGGACTGTGGGACGACAGGCTCTGCAGGTTCTCCAGGTGCTCCGGCAACCAGGACTGCCCCGACGGGGTCGGCAACCACGGGGTCCGACCCGGGCGTCGTCACCGGGAGTTCAGACGGCTGCGGCGGTGCGGCGACGGGTGGGGTGGGACTGCTGTCGGACTCGCTGGGTACCAGCCGCACGGTCATCTGCCCTTAGCGTACAGATCGCGCTCGACGATGCAACGGATCACGGCGTCGGGCACGAGGCCGTCGACCGGTTCCCCCGACTCGAGCGCCGACCGCAGTGCCGTGCTTGACACGTCGACCGGGGCACAATCGACGCGGACCGAGCGCCACCCCGGCGGCGGGTCCACCAGGGGCACCCCCGGCCGATCGACCACCGCCAGGGTCACCAGCTCCCTCAGTGCCTCGTGGTCGTGCCACGTGTCGATCGACGCCACCACGTCGGCGCCCACCACCATGACCACCTCCGCGTGGGGCTCGTCGGCGAGCACGGCCCGGACGGTGTCGACCGTGTAGGAGGGCCCGCCCCGGTCCAGTTCGATGCGGGAGGCCTCCAGGCCGGGCCGGTCGGCGAGTGCCGCGCTCACGAGGGCGAAGCGGTCCTCGGGAGGGCTGACCGGCTGGTCGTGCTTCTGCCACGGGTCGTTGGCCACCACCACCAGCATGCGGTCCAGCCTGAGGGCTGCCCGCACGGCCTCTGCGACCTCGACATGACCGGAGTGGATCGGGTCGAACGTGCCCCCGAAGAGCCCGATGCGTGGACCCGGACAGGTCACCTCAGGTGCCCGCCAATGCCGCGACCACCGGGGCGAAGGCCTCCATCTCGGCCTCGTGCACGACGATGTACGAGAACCCGAACCGCTCGCGGCGCTCCACCAGCCGTTCGGCGATCTGCTCGATGGTGCCGACGAGGGCGATGGGCGAGCCGTCCACCTGCTCCGGGGTGACCCCCATCATCGACGCGAGCCGCTCGACGGCGTCCTCACGGTCCGGCACGATCTGGACCAGGAACGTGAGGCACTGCAGCTCGAGGGCGTCGAACCGGTCGCCGGCCGCCTCGCGGATCCAGGCGATGCGCTGGTCGTAGTACTCGGCCGTGGTGGTCTCGAGCACCTCGGGGCCCACGTAGCCGGCGGCCAGGCTCGGGTTCACCCCCACGATGTCGGCCTCACGTGCGGCGATCCCCAGCACCCGACGTCCGCCGCCGCCGATGATGATCGGCGGGTGCGGACGACTGAAGGGCAGCGGTGCCCCGATCGCCCCCGTGATCGTGTAGTGCTCGCCGGCGAGCGTCGCCGCCCCGGTCGACCACAGCGACTTCATGACGGCCAGGGACTCGGCCATCCGGGAGATGCGCACGCCGGGCGGGTCGTTGACGATGCCCGACTGCTCGTAGTCCGTCGTCATCCACCCGGCGCCGAGACCGAACTCGACGCGCCCCTCGGACAGCAGGTCCAGGGTGGCGATCTCCTTGGCCAGGACGATCGGGTGCCGGTAGTCGTTGCCGAAGACCAGCGACCCGACCTTCAGGTCCGTGGTCGCTTCTGCAGCGACGGTCAGGGCCACCAGGGGGCCGAACTGGTCTTCGAAATGGTCGGGGATGAAGAGGCTCGAGTAGCCGAGACCCTCGATCGTACGGGCGAGTTCACGCCAGGCGGGACCCGAGGAGGCGTTCGACAGCTGCACGCCGAAGCGGAAGGGAGTCATGTACGGAGCCTAGAGCCGGTTGCTTTACGCTGTGGAGGTGGCTCCCGCGAACACGACCCCTGACGCCGCCGAGCCCTGGGCACCGGACTCCTGGCGGGCGCGACCGGCAGCGCAGCGGCCGACCTGGCCGGACGAGGCCGCCCTCAAGCAGGTCCACGCCCGACTGACGGCGCTGCCGCCCCTGATCTTCGCCGGCGAGGCGCGCCACCTGACCCGCGCTCTGGGGCACGCCGCCGACGGCCGGGCCTTCGTGCTCCAGGCCGGCGACTGCGCCGAGTCGTTCTCCGAGTTCACCGCCGACGGCATCCGGGACAAGCTCAAGATCATCCTCCAGATGGCCGTCGTGCTGACCTACGGCGCCGGGCTGCCCGTGGTCAAGGTCGGCCGGATCGCCGGTCAGTTCGCCAAGCCCCGCAGTTCACCGACCGAACAGGTGGGCGACGAGGTGATCGACTCGTTCCGAGGCCACATGGTCAACGACGACCTGCCCGAGCGGGCGGCGCGCGTCCCCGATCCCCACCGCCTCCTCACGGCCTACGAGCAGTCGGTGGCCACCCTCAACCTGCTGCGGGCCTTCACCAAGGGCGGGTTCGCCGACCTCAGCCAGATCCATGCCTGGAACCAGGAGTTCGTCGCCAACTCGACCGAGGGACGTCGTTTCGAGTCGATCGCCGAGGGCATCGACAGCGCGCTCCGCTTCATGGACGCCTGCGGCATCAACCTCACGGGCGAGGACACGCTCCACCAGGTCGACTTCTGGACCAGTCACGAGGCCCTCATCCTCGACTACGAGGAGGCGCTCACCCGGCGCGACTCGCTGACCGGAGACTGGTACGACTGCTCGGCCCACATGTTGTGGGTCGGCGACCGCACCCGTCAGCTGGACGGCGCCCACTGTGAGTTCCTCGCGGGCATCCACAACCCGCTCGGGGCCAAGGTCGGCCCCAGCGCCTCGCCGGACGACGTGCTCGCCCTGTGCGAGCGGTTCAACCCCGGCCGGGTGCCCGGGCGCCTGACGCTGATCAGCCGGTTCGGCGTGGACGCCGTCGACGACCACCTGCCCGCCCTGCTGCGGGCCGTCCAGGACGAGGGCCACCCCGTGGTGTGGATGTGCGATCCGATGCACGGCAACACCTTCACGGCCGAGGGCGGGCAGAAGACCCGGCGGTTCGACGACATCATCGGCGAGCTGCAGGCCTTCTTCCGGATCCACCGCGAGGTGGGGACCTGGCCGGGCGGGGTCCACATCGAGCTGACCGGGGACGACGTGACCGAGTGCCTGGGCGGAGTGGAGGACATCGTGGAGGGCCAGCTGGGCCAGCGCTACACCACGACCTGTGACCCCCGCCTCAACGGGCGCCAGTCCCTCGATCTGGCATTCCGGATCGCGGACCTGTTACGCAACTGAGGGCCTGACGGAGCGCACCGCTCCAGGGCGCGTCGATCCTGCCCGGGAGCCCCAGGTCAGCGGCGGACGTTGACCTGCCGCACGCAGGACCCCACAATGGATGCGGACTCAACTCCGAAACCGTTCCGGTCGATGAAGCACGTAGGCGGACATTCCACTGCCCCCGCACCACGTCTGGAGCCACCTTCACCATGTTCCGAACCGAACCGCCAGCCACCCGACGCACGAGCGGTCGGTGGCGCCTCCCGCTGCTGGCCACACTTGCCACCCTCGTGGCGGTCGTTGCCCCGTCCGGAGTCGCCGGCGCAGACACCGTGACCGAGGCCCCCGCGGCCCACGCCACGACGTCGACCACCACGGCGACGACGACTGCGACCTCGAGCACCCCGTCCTCGGACGCCGTCCCTGCCGGCCCGGCCCCGAAGGGCGGCAGCGTGTCGGCGTACTGGCTAGTCGGCGCCGACGGCGGGGTCTTCGCCTTCGGCGGGGCCCCGTACTACGGCTCGATGGGCGGCACGCATCTCAACCGCCCGGTCGTCGGTCTCGCACCCACCGCGCCGCTCAACTGGGGCGGCTACCGCGAGGTCGCCACGGACGGCGGCATCTTCTCGTTCGGCAATGCCCTCTACTACGGCTCCATGGGCGGCAGCCCGCTCAACGCGCCCATCGTGGGCATGGTGGGCACGCCTGACGGCAAGGGCTACTGGCTGGTCGCCTCCGACGGCGGCATCTTCTCGTTCGGCGACGCCGTCTTCTACGGCTCCATGGGCGGGACCCGGCTCAACCAACCGGTCGTGGGGATGGCCTCGACGGCCGACGGCCGCGGCTACTGGTTGGTGGCCGCCGACGGTGGGGTGTTCACGTTCGGTGACGCCGGCTTCGTCGGCTCCACCGGCAACATCCACCTGACCTCCCCCATCGTCTCGATCACCGGGACCCACTCCAACCAGGGCTACCTACTTACGGCGGCCGACGGCGGGGTGTTCGCCTTCGGCGACGCCACGTACTTCGGTTCGCTCGGCGCCACCCCCAAGATCCAGCCGATCGCCTCCCTGGCCAAGACCATCGACGGTGGCGGCTACTGGATGGTGAACACCAACGGCGCCGTCACCGCCTTCGGTGACGCCACGTACTGGGGCTCGACACCCCAGGTCCTGGCCGCACCCATCGTTGCGATCGTGATGGCCCCCGGGACCGGCGCCTTCACGGGATCGGACTATCCGTCGGGCAGCTACGGCTACGACATCTCGAACTGGCAGTGCGGGAACTTCCCTCCGGCGCCCCACACCGTGTCCGTCGTGCAGGTCGTGGGAGCATCGTTCGGAGGGACGAATCCGTGCCTGGCCGGCGAGGCCGCATGGGCCGGTGGGGGCCTCAACCTCTACATGTACCTCACCTACGGCGACGCTGCATCGTCGGCCGACGGCGCCTGCGCGTCGTCGGGTGACACGACTTCGTGCAACTACGGCTTCAACGCCGCCCTGGACGCCTTTGCAAAGGCAAGGGCGGCCGGGGTGGACGCCAGCGTCCCGTGGTGGCTGGATCTGGAGGACTCCTCGTTCCAGGGCCATCCGGTCGCGTCGGCCGCGATGGTCCAGGGCGCGATCGACGGGTTCCGCTACGAGGGCATCAACAGCGTCGGCATCTACGCCAGCCCCGGGAACTGGAGGTCGATGGTCGGGAGCTACGAGCCGGCGGTGCCCTACTGGGCCGCAGATTGGGGCATCACCCCGTCGATCACCTGCGGGAACATCCACTCGATCTATTCGGTGCTCCCCACCGGACCCGTCGTCATGGTCCAGTACGGGGTGGGTACGTGGGACGAGGACTACGCCTGCTGAACGCCCGGCTCGGGCACCCCCGTCCGGGGTTGCCCCTCGTCGCCTGAGCCTTCAGGCGGGGTCGTCCTCCGCACCTGTGCCGACCGACATCCACGACCGCCCCGACTCGGTGGTCGGCTCGGTCCCGCCGCCCACACCCTCGGTGCCCAGGTGGTGGGCACCGTCGTTGTAGCCGATCAGCTTCCACGCCCCGTCGTCGACCTCCCACGTGGTGAGCGAGGCGTGCTGGGTGCGCAGCTTCATCCGTGCCCCCTCCCGCCCGCCCACGACCGGCAGCTTGGCCAGGAGCGACGACTCGACCACGCCGGCGTGGCAGGCCACCACGACCAGCTGGTCCGGATGGCGTGCGGCCACCTCGTCGAGGGCGTCGGACACCCGGTTGACGAAGCCGGTCCAGCTCTCACCCCCCGGGGCGATGACCCGGCCGGGGTCGGCATCCCAGTCCGGGTTGCCGAATCGGGCGCTGAAGTCGCCCCAGTCGAGGCCGTCGGCGTCGCCTGGGTGCAGCTCGCAGAAGCCGCACTCCTGCACGGGCTCCATCAATCCACTGTCTCCGGGGGCCCGGAGCGCCGGAGCGAGGATCCTGGCGGTCTCCACCGCCCGGGGCAGCACGCTCGAGTAGAGGGCATCGGCTCCGGCCAGCTCTCCTGTCTCGGTCAGCCGTGCCGCGAGTACCCCCACCTGGGCCCGCCCGCGGTCGGTCAGTCCGGTGCACCCGAGCGGGCCGCCGCAGACACCGGACACGTTGCACACCGCCTCGCCGTGGCGGACCAGCACGATCCGGGTGGCCGAGGCCGCGAGGCCACCCATGGTCCGGATCCCGTCCGGCGGCGCCAGGGGGCTCGGGCCCTCCGGCGACCCGGTGCCCGCCCCGGTCAGCGCGTCGAAGCCGGCGTCGCTCACGCCAGCTCGCCGACGAAACGCTCCAGTTGGCGGAGGGTCCGGCACTCCACCACTTCGTCGCAGTAGTTGGCGTACTCCCCCACCACCGAGTCCCCGGAGTCCCAGTAGGCGCGGGGCTCCGGATTGAGCCAGTAGACGTGGCGGGCCCGGGCCTTCATCTCCTTGACCACCCAGGCGCCCGTCGAGTGGTAGTTGTTCCGGGCGTCGCCCAGCAGCAGGATGCTGGTCTTGGGGGTGATCTCCTCGCCCCAGCGCTCCCAGAACACCGTGAGAGCGTGACCGTAGTCCGAGTGCCCGTCGACCCAGACCACGTCGGCCTCGGTGTTGATCCGGTGGACCGCCTCGGCGGGGTCGTCGACCCCCTCGAAGAAGCGGGTCACCTCGTCGATGCCGTCGATGAACACGAAGCTGCGTACCTTGGAGAACTGCGAGCTGATGGCGTGCACCAGGTGGAGGGTGAATCGGGCGAAGGAGGCCACCGACCCCGAGATGTCGGCGATGACGATGATCTCGGGTTTGGACGGCCGGGGGTAGCGGAACTTCGGGTCCATGGGCACACCGCCGGTCGACAGTGCATGGCGCATCGTCGAGCGGAAGTCGAGCGGCCCCTTGCGGCCGTGGCGGCGCTTGCGGGCCAGGCGGACGGCCAGCTTGCGTGACAGCGGGGCGAGGGACTTGCGCAGGGCGACCAGCTCGTCCCGGGTGGCGTGCATCACGTCGATGTCCTCGGGCAGCGGCTTGCGGATGGACTTGGCCAGCGCCTCGCTCCCCCGGTCGGCCACCAGGCGTCGGCGGATCTCCGCTTCGATCTCCTTGCGCAGCTGGTCGATCCGGGACTGGTACTCGTCGCGCAGCAGGCGCTCCTCGAGCCCGGTCAGTGCCACGTCCGGTGGGGTGGGCTCGTGGGTGCCCTCCTCGATGTGCGACGACGCCGACCTGCGGGCCTGGTCGACCAGTCGATCCATGACCTTGTCGAGGTCGAGGTTCCGCAGCGTCCGGTAGAGGTAGTAGGTGCCGCCCACCGGTCGGCCGGCCTCCATGCCGGCGTAGCGGTCGACGGCCTGGCGGGCCACGGCCTGGACCATGGCCGGATTGGCGCTCACCAGCGCTTTGAAGAGCATGTCGGCCAGCTCCTCGGGGGTCATGCCCTCGCCGCCCCCGCCCCCGCTCCCCTTGCCCTGACGCCCCCCCTGCCCGGGCTGGGCCGAGCCCTCGTCCTCGGATTCGGGGCCCTCGCTCCCACCCTCCTCGTCGTCGATCCGGTAGTTGGGCCCCCGCATCGAGAAGTAGATCTCGAACGCCGTCTCGTAGGCCGGCCAGTGGGTCGAGGACTTCACGAGGCTGGCGCCCAGCGTGTACTTGATGGCCTCGCGGTCCTCCAGCGGGACGTGCTTCAGCGTCTCGGCCGCGTCGAGATGCTCGGTCAGCGACACCGGGATCCCGGCGGCGCGCAACTCGGCGACGAAGCCGGTCAGGAGGTCCAGCACGTCCGACCCCGACTCAGCCGGAGGTGTCCAGGCCGGCCAGCTCCTTTGCCGCCCGGTCGATGTCGGAGCGGTACTTGAGCAGGATGTGCAGCGTGTCCTTGGCCTGCTCGGCGTCGATCGACTCCACCCCGAGGACCACGAGCGTGCGCGCCCAGTCGAGCGTCTCGGACACCGACGGGGCCTTCTTCAGGTCGAGCGACCGGATGGACCGCACGATCCGTGCGACCTGGTCGGCAAGGGCCTGACTGATGCCCGGCACCCGCCTTTCGATGATGGCCCGCTCCCGCTCCATCTGCGGATAGTCGATGTGCAGGTAGAGGCAGCGGCGCTTCAGGGCCTCCGACAGCTCCCGGGTGTTGTTGGAGGTCAGGAACACCAGGGGGATCTGGCTTGCCCGCACGGTCCCGAGCTCCGGGATCGACACCTGGTACTCGGACAGGATCTCGAGCAGCAGCGCCTCGGTCTCGAGCTCGACCCGATCGACCTCGTCGATCAGCAGCACCACCGGCTCGGTGGACTTGATGGCCTCGAGGAGCGGACGGGTGAGGAGGAACTCCTCGGAGAAGATGTCGTCCTCGAGCTGTTGCCACGACTGTCCGGAATCGGCCTGGATGCGCAGGAGCTGCTTCTTGTAGTTCCACTCGTAGAGGGCCTTGGATTCGTCGAGGCCCTCGTAGCACTGCAGGCGGATCAGTCGGCTGCCGGTGAGTCTGGCCACGGATTTCGCCAGTTCGGTCTTGCCGGTGCCGGCCGGTCCCTCGACCAGGACAGGCTTGGCCAGGCGATCCGCCAGGTAGACGACGCCCGAGATCCCGTCGTCCGCCAGATAGTCCACCCCGGCCAGGCCCGTGCGCACCGCGTCGATCGAGTCGAAGCGGGGCTCGCCCGCCTCCGGGAACCCGGAGGTGATCTCCCGGTCCCCCCGCTCGGTGGGGATGCTGTCCTGGCTCATGTCCGTACCTGGCCTGTTCCTGTGACGACGTATCTGATCGAGGTGAGTTCCCGGAGGCCCATCGGGCCACGGGCGTGGAGCTTCTGCGTGGAGATGCCGATCTCGGCGCCGAGGCCGAGCTCGCCGCCGTCCACGAAGCGCGTCGAGGCGTTGACCACCACGGCCGCGGCGTCGACCTCGGTGGTGAACCGGCCGGCCGCAGCGATGTCCCGGGTGACGATGGCCTCCGAGTGGCCGGAGCCGTAGCGGGTGACGTGGTCGATCGCCGCGTCGAGCGAGTCGACCACGGCGATGCTCAGGGAGAGGCCCAGGAACTCGGTGGCGAAGTCCTCCTCGGTGGCCGTCCCGATGTGGGGCAGGACCTCCCGGGCGGCCGCGTCGCCCAGCAGGGTGACGCCGTCGAGGGCAGTCGCCACGCGGGGCAGGAATACCGCGGCCACGTCCCGGTGGACGACCAGCGACTCGGCGGCGTTGCACACCCCGGGCCGCTGCGTCTTGGCGTTGACCACGATCGACTCGGCCATGTCGAGGTCCGCGGCCGCATCCACGTAGACGTGGCAGTTGCCGATCCCGTCGATCACGTACGGCACGGTGGCGTGCTCCCGGATCGAGGCGATGAGGGAGGCCCCGCCCCGGGGGATCAGGCAGTCGATCATCCCGTCGAGTTGCATGAAGGCAACAGCCGACGCCCGGCTGGTGTCCTCCACCAGGCCCACGGCGCCGACCGGCAGGCCGGCCTTGGCCAGGCCGTCGCGTAGGGCGGCAGCCACCACACGGTTGCTGGAGATCGCCGATGACGAGCCCCGAAGGAGGACCGCATTGCCCGACTTGAGGCACAGGCCGGCGGCGTCGCTGGTGACGTTGGGACGGTTCTCGTAGATGATGCCGATCACGCCGAGTGGGATGCGGACCCGCTCCACCCGCAGTCCGTTGGGGCGGACCCAGCCCTCCACCACCTCGCCCACCGGGTCGGGCAGCCCCGCCACGTCCCGCAGGCCGGCGGCCATACCGGCCACCCGTCGGGCGTCCAGGCGGAGCCGGTCGAGGGAGGTGGCGTCGGCGTCGTCGGCCTCCGCCCGGGTCACGTCGACCGCGTTGGCCTCCAGGATCAGCGCCGTGCGCTCCTCGATCAGGTCGGCGGCAACCCGCAGTGCATCATCCCGGGCCGCCGACGACGCGGCGGCCACCACGCGCGCCGCCGCTCTGGCATGGCGGCCCAGGTCGACCAGGGGGTTGACGGTGTCCGGTGGCACGGGGCAAGCGTAGTGGGCGCCCCGCAGGCTCCGGTGCGCCGGGCCCGGTGGCGGGCGACAGGAGGTGTCGGCTGGCGCACCACTGACGGCTCCGCCTTCCTAGGCTGGGCCGATGCAGCAAGACGACACCTTGTCCGGTTCGGCGGCCGCGAGACGCAAGCTCCCGAAGCAGCGGGCCAACGAGGCCCGAATGATCGACGCCGCCATCACACTGCTCGGGGGGCACACCGTGTCCGAGGTCACCAATGTGGCCGTCGCTGCGGTCTCCCGGACGCAGCCCAGCTACGTCACCCGCTACTTCGGCAGCCGCGACGAGTTCCTCCTTGCCGCGGCCGAAGAACTCGCCCGCAGGATCGCCACCCGGAACCTGGGGCTGAGCGTGCTCCTCGGCTCGCCGGAGAGCAATGCCCGGTTCACCGGCATCTTCGCCATCCCCGAGGTGGAGAGCTGGTTCAAGCTGTGGCGGTACCTGGTCGGCACCGACCTCCTCGAGCGGTCACCCCGCCAGGGCGACGGGCCGCTGCTCACCGCCGGGATCGACAATCTCCAGCGGCAGCTCGGGCTCCCACCCGAGGAGGCCCGGACCTGGGCGCTGGTCACCCTGATCTCGGTGCTCGGGTATCGGGTGTCCGGCGGCGTGCTCGGCATCACTCCCGAGGAGGCCGGGGCCGTGGCCGACAAGGTCATCGGCGCCCTGCTGCAGGACGCCGAGGCCTACCGCAGCGACAGCCCGGCGCAGGGGGACTGACCCGCCAGGAGCCGTCCCGCCTGCTCACAGTCCTGCCGGACCGCCGTTCTGCCATGCTGGTGGACGTGCGCTCCCGGCGGAGGATCACGAATCGGTCGTCGGCGCCTGTGGTCGCACTCGCGGTCATCATCGCGGTCACCGCGCTGGTGACCAGTGCCTGCTCGATCGTCGAGACCAGCGCCGAGCGCTCGATGCACGCCCACGCGGCCAATGCAGCGACAGTGCTGGAGAACCAACCCGCCACGGCACGCGCCACCGACGCGGTCCGCCTGGTCATCGGAACGGGCACGGACGACACCATCACCGTGCTCGCCGCCCGCGGCACCATGCGGACCGGAGTCATCGAGCTGCGGATCCAGGTCGTGATCCAGCCAGACGCCGAGTTCGGCCAGGTCAGCCGGGCGACGGGCTGCTTCGACTACACGCTCGACTACGTCACACATCCCGACGAGGTCGACTGCCCGGACCACGGGCCGATGCAACTGCCGCCACCCAGTCCGGTGACGACCACCACGGTCAGCTGACCCACCCGGGGATGCGGGGCCTACCCGAGCACCACCAGGTCGTCCCGGTGGACCACCTCGGCCGACACGTCCTCGGGTAGTTCGTCGCTCTGGAGCCCGGCCCAGCCCGTTAGGGACGCCGCCGCGTGCCGGACCAGGCCCTTGGCGAAGACGGCCCCGTCCGGGCCCACGATCTCCACGGCGTCGTCGATCCCGAAGTCCCCCGACACCGCGACGATGCCGGCGGGCAGGAGCGACCGCCCCCGCTCGACCAGTGCCCGTCGGGCACCGTCGTCCACGGTGATGCGTCCCGAGGCGCCGATGGCGAAGGCGATCCACAGCTTGCGGGCGGGCAGCACCACCTCGCGGGGCCGGAACCGCGTGCCCACGCCAGGAGTGGAAGCGGCCACTGCCGCCAGGACGCCGGGGCGGGCCGCGTCAGCGATGACCGCCTCGATGCCCGACCACACGGCGATCTTGGCCGCCGCGAGCTTGGACCCCATCCCCCCGCTGCCGACAGCCGTCCCCGGGCCGCCGGCGATGGACTCGAGCTCGTGGTCGATCTCGACCACCTCCTCGATCAGCGACGTGTCGGCCTCGCGGCGCGGGTCGCCGGTCAGCAGGCCGGCGGTGTCGGTAAGCAGGACGAGGAGTCCCGCACGGACCAGATGGGCCACGAGTGCCGCCAGGCGGTCGTTGTCGCCGAAGCGGATCTCCTCGTCGGCCACCGCGTCGTTCTCGTTGACCACGGGGACCACACCGAGTTCGAGCAGACGGCTCAGGGTCTGGCGGGCGTGGAGGTACTGGCTGCGGTGGACGAAGTCGAGCGGCGCGAGCAGGACCTGTCCGGCGGTCAGCCCGTGGGCGGCCAGGGCATCGCTCCAGACCCGCATCAACAGGTGCTGGCCGACGGCGGCCACCGCCTGGAGTGTGGCCAGGTCGTGGGGTCGGGGCCGGCCCTCGGACAGACTGGTCCAACCGGCGGCGATGGCGCCCGAGGTGACCACGACGACCCGGTGTCCGGCCCGGCGCGCCTGAGCCACCTCGACGGCCAGCTTGTCGATGGCCGCGGTGTCCACCCGACCGTCGGGCGTGGTGACCGACGACGAGCCGATCTTCACCACCAGCGTGCGGGGTGAGGCGGCCACGGTCACCGCCGGCGCTTGCGGCGACTCGAGGGCTCGCCGGTGAACTCGGGCTGGTCGCGGAACCAGGTGAACGACACGTCGCCGATGTGGACGAGGTCGCCGTCGCGGGCGCCGGCCTTGGCCAGGGCCCGGTCCACCCCGAGGCGCTTCAGGCGCCCCTGGAGGTAGTCGGCCGCCTCGTCGGTGGTCACGTCGTTGAGGGCGACGGCCCGCTCGGCCACCTTGCCGACCACTGCGTACTCGCCCTCGCCGACACGCTCCACCGAGAAGCCCTCGGGCAGCGGGCGGTGGATGACGATGGTCCCGTCCGACTCGGGCTCGGCGGTACGGGCCTGGTCCACCAGGGTGGCCAGCCGTCCGACCAGCGCGGGGATCCCCTGCCCGGTCACCGAGGAGATCACCAGGTCGGGTCGGAACTCCTCCTCGCCGGTCGGGCCGGCGTCCCGGTCGAAGCTCTCGGGGACGGCGGTGGCCGGCAGGTCGTCCGGCGCCACCATGTCCGCCTTGGACCCCACCACCAGCCGGGGCCGGTCCAGCAGGTCGGGTTGGTAGCGGCCCAGCTCGTCGATGAGCACCCGGTGCTGCTCCTCCGGGGAGACCCCGGTGACCGGGTCCAGCTCCACCAGTACGACCAGGGCGCGGGCGCGGGTGATGTGGCGGAGGAACTGGTGCCCGAGCCCCTTGCCCTCTGCCGCGCCCTCGACCAGGCCGGGGATGTCGGCCACCGTGTACGTCGTCTCGTCGTCGGTCCGCACCACGCCCAGGTGGGGCTCGAGGGTGGTGAAGGGGTAGTCGGCGATCTTCGGCTTGGCCGCAGAGATCCGCGAGATCAGCGTCGACTTGCCGACGTTGGGGTAGCCGACGAGGGCCACGTCGGCCACGAGGGCGAGCTCGAGGTTGTACCACTCCTCGTGGCCCTTCTCCCCCTGCTCGGCGAACGTCGGGGCCCGCCGGTTGTTGGACAGGAAGCTGGCATTGCCCCGACCGCCCCGGCCGCCCTCGCCGGCCAGCCACCGATCACCGGCGTTGGTCAGGTCGCACAGGATGGTGCCGTCGGCCCGGCGGGCCCGGGTCCCGACCGGGACCGGCACCTCGAGGTCGGCGCCCCGCTTGCCGTGCATCTTCTTGCCGCCCCCGTGTCCACCGTTGTCGCCGCCCCGATGGGGGTGGTCGCGGAAGGGCAGCAACGACGACTGGTTGGTGGTGGCCACCAGCCACACGTTGCCGCCCCGGCCGCCGTCACCGCCGTCGGGGCCACCCTTGTCGACGTGGGCCTCGCGTCGCATGGCGACCGCTCCGGCACCGCCGTCCCCGGCCTTCACGTGGATCTGTGCCTCGTCTACGAAGCCGGACATGGGGACGATCCTACCGATCGGGGGTCTGCGCCCCCGGAAGGGGACGACGGGTGCGGTACTGCAGGGAGAGGGGGGCGGGGGCCGAGCGTGTGGTCGGTCGGCTGGTCAGGCGTCGACGAGCACACTGGCCCGCAGGGCCTCGACGGAACCGGTCACTCCGAGGAAGTCGGCCAGTTCCGCGTAGGAGCCGTACTCGAGCCGGAGCTCGGCCAGGAACTGCTCCATGGTCTCGGGCACCACGTGCAGGACGGCCGGCGCGTACTTGACCACCTCGTCGACCGCGTCCGGGTACTCGGCCTTCAGGCGCTCGAGCAGGCGCCCCATGGCCGCAGCCGACAGGGCGTAATCCTCGATGATCGTCTCGTCCGGCACACCGAGGAAGGCCAGTAACAACGCGGACAGCACCCCGGTGCGGTCCTTGCCGGCGCTGCAGTGCATGACCGCGGGGAGCGAGCCGCCGGAGGCCAGCACGTCGATCGCCTCGGTCAGCACGTGGCCGCCCTCGGACACCATGGCCCCGTACCGGGTGGCGACGTAGGCGGCCTCACCCCAGTCCGGTAGGTCCTCGGTGGCGGGCAGGACGTCGGTGAGCGGTAGTCCCACGTACCGGACGGGAACGTCGTCCACCGGAAAGCTGCCCCGCTGGGCAGCCTCGTCGAGTGTCCGAAGGTCGATGACCGTCGAGAGGCCGAGCTCGATGAGCTGTGCCCGGTCGGACGCCGTCAGTTTGTGGAGGCCGTCGGCCCGGAAGAGCCGGCGCCACGCCACCATGCGGCCGTCCGCGGTCCCGTAGCCCCCGAGATCACGGAAGTTGACGCATCCCTCGAACTCGAGGGTCCTGGACGGCAAGGTGCCGGGCTCAGTCGCCGGGAAGCACATCGACCAGCTTGCGGCCCTTGCGGCTCGCGAACTGGACGGTGCCGTCGGCGAGGGCGAACAGCGTGTCGTCCTTGCCGAGGCCCACATTGAGGCCGGGGTGGAACTTGGTGCCGCGCTGGCGCACGATGATGGCGCCGGTGCGCACCTCGGTGCCGCCGAAGACCTTCACGCCGAGGCGCTGGGCGTTCGAGTCGCGTCCGTTGCGGGTCGAACCGCCGCCTTTGGTCTTGGACATGTCGTGTGCTCCTTGTGGTCGTGTCTACCGCCTGGCGGCGCTCCGTGGCGCGCCGGCGGGTCGATCGGGTGGTCAGCCGGCGGTGATGCCGGTGATGGCGATGGTCGAGTACCGCTGGCGGTGTCCCCAGCGGGTGCTCTGGTTCGACTTGTTCTTGTAGGTGAAGCCACGGATCTTGGGTCCGAGCTCCTCGCCCTTGACCGTGGCCGTGACCGTGGCACCGGCCAGCTGGGCCGGCGTGGCGAGGACCGTGTCGCCATCGACCAGGAGCACGGGCTCGAAGGTCACCTCCGTGCCGGGCTCCTCGCCCAGCAATTCCACGCGGAGCTCCTGGCCCTCGGCCACTCGCTCCTGCTTGCCTCCGGTTCTGATGACTGCGTACATAGGGATGACAGCCTACAGGTCCGGGTCGTCAAATACTATTCCCCTGCCCTCGCACTCGGTGCACGTGGTCGACATCGACTCGATCAGGCCCTCCGAGACCCGCTTCCGGGTCATCTCCACGAGTCCCAACTCGCTGATGTCGAAGACCTGGGTGCGGGTCTTGTCCCTGGCCAGGGCGGCGCGGAGGGCCGAACCCACCTTGTCCCGGTTCTCGCGGATCTCCATGTCGATGAAGTCGATCACGATGATCCCGCCGATGTCCCGCAACCGGAGCTGGCGGGCCACCTCGTCGGCCGCCTCCAGGTTGTTCCGGTAGACGGTCTCCTCGAGGTTGGTCGTGCCCACGTTCTTGCCGGTGTTGACGTCGATGACGGTCAGGGCCTCGGTGCGGTCGATGACGAGGGAGCCGCCCGACGGCAGGTAGACCTTGCGGTCGAGCGCCTTGTGGAGCTGCTCGTGCACGTGGAAGCGCTCGAAGATGGGCAGCTGCTCAGCCTCGGGGTCGTAGTACTCGACCCGGTCGGCGAGCTCGGGGTTGACGGCACCGACGTAGTCCCTGACCTGCTCGAACAGGGCCCGGTCGTCGATCACGACGGCCCGGTACTCCCGGTTGAGCTCCTCGCGGATGACCCGAACGGCGATGGCCGGCTCCCGGTAGAGCAGGGCCGCGCCCTGGCCCTTGAGCGAGGCGGCGGCAATGGCCTCCCACTGCTCGACCAGGCGGTTGACGTCGTGCTCCAGCTCCTCGGCACTGGCCCCTGCCGCCGCCGTGCGGACGATCAGGCCGTGACCCGCGGGGCGCACGGCGTCGACGATGCGGCGGAGACGCTTGCGCTCCGGGTCGTCGAGCCGCTTGGAGATCCCGTAGGCGGTGGAGTTCGGGACGAGCACCACGAACCGGCCGGGCAGCGACACCTCCTGGGTCAGCCGGGCTCCCTTCGCCCCGATCGGGTTCTTGGTGACCTGGCAGAGGATGGTCTGGCCCGGCTTGAGCAGCTGCTCGATGCGAGGCTGGCCCGACCCCTTGGGCGACTCGATGTCGTCGGTGTCGTAACGGACGTCACCGTGGTACAGCACGGCATTCTTCGGCGTGCCGATGTCGATGAACGCCGCCTCCATGCCGGGCAGGACGTTCTGGACCCGGCCTCGGTAGATGTTGCCGTCGATCTGGGTGGCGTCGTCGGAGGCCCGGGAGATGTAGTGCTCGACGAGGGTGCGCCCCTCGAGGAGTGCGATCTGGGTCATCTCAGGTCGTACGTGGACGCAGATCTGGTAGCGACCGACCGCCTTGCCCCGACGCTCACGCCCGCCCCGGCGACCTTCTCCCTTGCCCGCTGGTGCCGCGGACCGCTGCTGGTCGGACGGGGGTCGGACGGCCTCGCCCCCGTCCACCGGGGTCGGGACCGGGCCCGAGGACGAGGACGACCGTCCGCCGCCCGCGCGGGATCCACCCCCACCGCCACCACCACGGGAGCGGTTGCGCCCGCCCCCGCCGCCGCCGCCTCCGCCGTTTCCGCCGTTTCCGCCGCCCGAGCGGGACGGGGCCGGTGCGGGAACGGCGGCGGGACGGGTGTCGCCGATCGAGGGTCGGGTGTCGCCGATCTTGGGGCGCGCCGGCGGCGCGGCCGGGGGCCCGTCGGTGGTCGCGGTCGCGGTCACGGGGCCGGCGTCCGCGACACCTGTGGGTGCGCCCGCTTGCTCGGGCACGGGCCGGGGTGGCGTGGCGCTGGCAGGCGCGCCTGACGCCTCGCCGTCGGCACTGCGTGGCTGGCCGCCTTCACCGCCGGCACCGGAGCGGCTACGCCCCCGTCCGCCGCGCGAGCCGCGCCGTCGTCGGTTGCCGCCACCCTGGCCGCCGCCGGACGGATCGGCGGACGAGCCGTCACCGGACGGACCGCCGCCTGGACGGTCGCCTCCTGCGGGCTGGTTGCCCCCACCCCGGGCCGACCCTCCGGAATTGCCGGTGGCCGAGACCTCAGCTGCGACCGGGGTCGCCGTCGACCCGGGCTGTGCCCCGGTCGACGGGGCGGTGGACGGTGTCGGCGACGCGGAGGGCGCGGAGGCCCCGGGCGTCTGCCCGTCGGGTGCTTCTGACATCGAGATCCCTTCTGATACTGCTCACGACGCACGCTCCAGGGCGTGCGTGGCGCGGTCTGCTCCGGCCGGGACGACCCGGCCCAGGAGCGGCTCCTGACGGAGCCCGTCGCGCTCGATCCACTGTTCTGTCCTGCAGGCCCGGTCGAGGACCGGGATACTCCCGGGCCGGCCGGTGTCGGCCAACCCGTCCATCGGTCGGTCGGCGTGGCCGCCCGACACGGCGATCAGTCCCCGCAGAAGCTCGACGGGGCGAACCCCACGGGGGCGGGTGCTCAGCTCGGCCACCAGCCCGACCGTGCGACCCGACGGGTCCACCGCGGTGTCCGGTACGGCGTCGGCCACCGCCAGGGCCAGCACCGACGGCCGGAGGTCGTCGACCTCCTCGCGGCCCTTGCGCTCGCGGGTGATCGGCACGGTGTCTGCAGCCAGGAGGGCCGCCACCATGGCTCCGAGCTCCTCCCGGTCGACGCCGACCAATCGCATCGTCCACGAGCACGAGGTCACCATCTGCTGGAGCGAGTCCTTCGACCGCTCCACGGGGACGGCCACTTCGACATGGAGCCCTTCTGGCAGCAGCCCGTCGAGCACACCGGGCAGTGCGGCCGGATCGATGCCCTGCTCAGCGGCCCGGACGGGGTCGAGGGCCACGTCGACGTACTCGGCCAGCGACTCCGCCCCGGTGGGGAGGGCCAGGCCGAAGCTGAGCTGGGGCCGGGGGTTGAAGCCCTCCGTGTAGGCCATCGGGAGGCTGGCCCGACGGAGTGCCCGTTCCCACATCCTGGCGACGTCGCGCTGGCTGGTGAACCGGATCTTGCCCAGCTTGGAGAAGCGGAAGCGGATACGCACCTCAGCTCCTCCCCTCGGTCGTCAGCGCCACGGCGCTCCCACCCGGCCCGGGGGCCGGGGCGGCACCGGACGGCGCCGTGGAGAGGAATCGTACCGGCACCTGGCCCCCGGTCGAGAGATCCTGGCCGGTCCCCTGGCTCCCGCCGGCCGGCGGGACGGCCGAGGCCACCACGTGCTCCACGCCGTATCCGGTGCAGGCACCGCAGTCGTAGCAGGGGGTCCAGCGGCAGTCGGGCAGGCCGTACTCGGCCAAGGCGTCCTTCCAGTCCTGCCACAGGAAGTCCCGGTGGAGCCCGGCCGAGAGGTGGTCCCACGGCAGGACCTCGTCCTCGGTGCGGTGCCGGTAGACGGCGTCCTCCAGGGTCATCCCCTGGGCCGCCAGTGCGTCGGTCCACAGGTCGAGGTCGAAGAATTCGGACCACTCCTGGAACGTGCCCCCGTTGCGCCAGACCTGTTCGATGACCGCGCCCATCCGCCGGTCCCCCCGGCTGACGATCCCCTCGGCGGCGGTCGCCTTGGGGTCGTGCCAGCGGATGGTCAGCCCCCGCACGGGCCGAGCGGCATCGCGCAGCAGGTGGACCTTGCGGGTCAGCTCCTCGATGGTGTTCTGCCCGAACCATTGGAAGGGCGTCTGCACCTTCGGCACGAATCCCCCGACGGAGGCGGTCACGGTGACACTGCTGTGGTACCGCTTGCCGATGGCCACGCACTGCTTGGCGAGGGCGACGATACCGAGCGTGTCCTCGTCGGTCTCGGTGGGCAGGCCGATCAGGAAGTAGAGCTTGACGCGCTTCCAGCCCTGGCTGAAGGCGGCATCGACTGCCGCGTAGAGGTCCTCCTCGCGGATGAGCTTGTTGATGACCTGGCGCATCCGCCAGGTACCCCCTTCGGGGGCGAACGTGAGTCCGGTACGCCGCACCCGTTGGATCTGTGCGGCGGTGCCCACGGTGAAGGCATCCACCCGCAGGCTCGGCAGGCTGACCGACACCTGCCCCGAGCAGGAGGGGTCGTCGATGATCCCGGTGACGGTGTCCTCGATGCCCGAATAGTCGGCGCTCGACAGCGACGTCAGTGCCACCTCGTCGTAGCCGGTGCGCTCGAGTCCGGCGGCCACCATGGTGCGGACCTGTTCGGCCGGGCGCTCCCGCACAGGCCGCGTGATCATGCCGGCCTGGCAGAACCGGCAGCCCCGGGTGCAGCCGCGGAACAGCTCGACATTGAGCCGGTCGTGGACCACCTCGATGAGCGGCACCAGCTGCTGGCGGGGGTAGGGCCAGGCACCCAGGTCGGTGATCGTCCGCTTCTCGACCCGCTCGGGCGTGCCGGGGGTCCGGGGAGTGACCCCGGACAGACGACCGTCGTCGTCGTAGGCGACGTCGTAGCAGGAGGGCACGTAGACGCCCGGCACCCGGGACAGGGCCGCCAGGAGCGCGCCACGGCCACCGGCCACCGGCATCGGGCCGCACCGGAATTCGGCCAGCACGTCGTTGACCTCGCCCACCACCTCTTCGCCGTCGCCCAGGACGAAGCAGTCGACGAAGTCAGCCAATGGTTCCGGATTGAAGGCGCAGTGTCCGCCGGCGACGACCACCGGGTGCTCGTCGGTCCGGTCGGCCGCCCGGACCGGGACACCGGCCAGGTCGATCAGGTTCAGGACGTTGGTGTAGACGAGCTCGGCCGACAGGTTGAAGGCGATCACGTCGAAGGCGGCAGCCGGGTGGTGGCCCTCCACCGAGAAGAGCGGGACGCCGGCGGCCCGCATGGACGCTTCCATGTCCACCCAGGGGGCGTACGAGCGTTCGGCGGCGGCGTCGGGGCGCTCGTTCAGGATCTCGTAGAGGATCTGAAGGCCCTGATTGGGCAGCCCGACCTCATAGGTGTCGGGGTAGACGAGCAGCCAGGACACCACCTCGGGGCGGTGTTCCACCCGCCGCGCGCCGAGTTCGCCCCCGATGTAGCGGGCCGGCTTCGTGACCTGGGCGAGGAGCGGCTCGATCTGTGGCCAGAGGGACTCCATCTCCCCCTCCATCCTAGGGCCAGCCCGTAGGCGTCCCGGACCGTCGGCCTCCGATGTGCGACGGGCCCCCTCAGCCGGGCTGGGTGGTCGTCGTCGTCGTCGACGAGTCAGGAGTGGTGCCCGGGAGGGCGATCGGCTGGGTCGACTCCGTGGTCTTCTGGTCCGGCGGGACCACGGCGGGGCCGATCGGGTGGGTGGCCAGATAGCTGAAGATGTCCCGCACGACCGGCGCGGAGGCGGTGGCGCCGTAGCCGGCCTGGTCGATGACGCAGACCACCACGTACTGGGGGTTCGCGGTGGGACCGAATCCGATGAACCAGGCCGTGGGTTCCTTGCCCGGCACTGTGTCCGCCGTACCCGTCTTGCCGGCCAGACCACCGGGGAAGTTGAGGCCCTGGAACGCACCGTAGGCGGTCCCGTCGGGGCTCTGGACCACACCGGTGAAACCGGTCATGAGCGCCTGGTAGGTCGAAGGTGAGAGCGCCACGTGACCGGTGACCTGCGGCGTGAATTTCTTCACGACCTGGCCCGACGGCGACACCACGGCGGAGGCCACCTGTGGGGCGTAGCGGGTGCCGCCGTTGGCGAAGGTGCTGTATGCCACGGCCTGCTCGATCGGGGTGACGTAGGTTCCGCCCTGACCGAAGGCCATCTCGATGTTGTCACCCGTGTACCACGTGGTGTTCTTGAATACGCTCGGCGCCTCGGCGTGCAGCTTGACGCGAACGGCCTGGCTATCGACCCGGCCCTGCGCCTCGCCGGGGAGGTCGATCCCGGTCAGCTCGCCCAGGCTGTATTGCGCGGCCTGGTCCTGGATGGGTGTCTCTCCGTACTTGGACGACTGCGCATAGAACAGATAGCCCAGGTTGTAGAAGAACGCATCGCTCGACACCGTGAGGGCGGAAGACACGTTGTAGGTTCCGGCAGCATCACCGGCACTGTCGTGGTAGATGCAGGTGATGCTGCTGTATTGACAACCCGGAACTTTGTACGTCCCGCTGTCATAGAACGGTTCGGTCGGAGTCCAGAGGCCGGACTGCAGTGCGACGGTCGCCGTGTTGAGCTTGAAGGTGGACCCAGGGATGTACTGCCCGTCGACCGCCCGGTTGAGCAGGGGCTCGTTGTTGGTCGGGTCGGACAGCGCGGAGTAGGCGGCCTGGGAGATCCCGCCGACCCAGACGTTCGGGTTGTAGCTCGGGTACGACGACATCGCGTACACGGCACCGGTCTGGGGGCTCATGACGATGACCGCCCCGCCGGTGGCGGCCGGGTAGCACCCGGCATTGCTGTTGCACGCCGGGTCGTACGTCTTGCGCAGCGCCTGCACCTGGGTGGCCAGGGCGTTGTCGGCCACCTGCTGGAGGTTGGTGTCGATGTTGGTGACGATGTTGTCGCCCGGCGCGGACGGGGTCGTTTTCAGCACGCCGGCCACGTCACCCTGGGGGTCCACCTCGAGCTCCTGGGTCCCGTTCGTCCCGTGCAGCTGCTGCTCGTACTGGTATTCGAGGCCCGCCTGCCCGAAGGCGTCGCCCGCCTGATAGCCCTGGGCCGCCCGGGACTTCAGTTCGGCGCTGTTGATGGTCCCCACGTAGCCGAGCACCTGCGACGCCGGGTAGGCGCCCTGGGCCCCCGGCAGTTCGCCCTGCGGATAGGTGCGCTCAGTCGTCTGCACGGCGGTAACCCCGGGGAACTCCGCCTGGTGCTCCTTGATGTAGAGCACGTCAGTCAGTGGGGCCCTGCTCATGATCGGGACCGGCTTGTAGAGGCTGTACTGCTGGTTCGTCAGGGCCGCCTGGATCTGGGCCGGGGTCTCCCCCACCAGGGCGGCCAGGTTGCCGATGACCGCGGGGTGCTGGGCGGCGGTCACCCGCGACAGCGTGATCTGCTCGGTCACCACGTTGCCGACGAGCGGGTTGCCGTTGCGGTCGAGGATCAGGCCCCGCGTCGGGGTGATGGGCACCGTGCGGATCTGGTTGGCCACCACGGCCTGGGCGGCGGCCGGGGCCTGGAGGACCTGGAGGGCCCACAGGCGCAGGCCGAGCAGGGCGAACAGTCCCACCATGACGATGGCAACGATGCGCAGGCGCAGGCCGGGCCGGGACTCGGTCGTGTCGGGTGCGTCGAGCATCGCCTCCATCGAGAAGCGACTGGGCCGCATCCGGGGCTGGCGGCTCTTCGTCTTGGCCGGTTTGGTGCCGCCGGAGGAGCCGAAGATCCGCTTCTCACCGAAGGGATGGCGCAATGAGCGGCTCACGGGGCACCAGTATCCCAAGCGGGCCGGTCGAGCGGTACGCGGCCCGGGGAGCCGGTCATCGGGCGGCGCCAACGCCGGCATCCGACATGGGCATCCCCTCGGTGGATGCCTCGGCCATGGCCCACGACATCAGCCGGACAGCGGGCACCGCCAGGACGGCGTTCGTGACCGACACGACGACGACGATCCGCACCAGTGCCACGTGCAGCATCTGGGGCTGGCCCAGCACGGAGCCCAGGGCGCCGTAGGTGACCTCGTAGACGGCACTGCCGGCCAGTGCGGCCACGGGGGCGAGCCATCCGGCCGTCCGGTCGAGCGCCTGGGTGGCGAGGCCCACGGCGAACCCGACGAGACAGCCCACGAGGGCGGACAGTCCGAACGGGGTGGGCAGGAACAGATCGGACACCAGGCCGGTGCCGAATCCGATCGTCGCCCCGCGCGATGGTCCTCCGATGATGCCGGCGACGATGGGAAGGAGCACCAGGATGTCGGGGTGGACCCCGCCGATGCGGAGGTCCAGCATCACCGTCTCCTGGACCACCAGGAACAGGAGGACCACCAGTGTCAGGCGGCCCAGTTCGCTCCGGCTCACGAACCCGGCCCCCACAGGACGACCGTGACGTACCGGAGGTGGGCGAGGTCGGCCAGCGGCTGCAGGCTCACGCTCTCCTGCGAGGCGGTGGCTCCGGTGTGCGACGCGACGACGCGCGCCACCGGGATGTCCGGCGGGAACAGCGCGCCCTGCAGGCCGCTGGTGGTGAACACCTCACCGTCGGTCAGGGGCGTATTGGAGGGGACGAGATCGGCGTTGAGCGGCTTGCCGGCGCCGGCGCCGTCCAGGACGGCCAATGAACCTGGTGCGGGGCCGTAGCGGACACCGACCGACGACTGCCCGTCGGTGATCAACCGGACGGTGGCGGTGTGGTGGCTGACCTCGACGACCTGGCCGACCAGGCCGCCGTTGCCCACCACCGGCATGTCGAGCTGGACCCCGTCTGCCCGTCCCATGTCGATGTCGATGGTGGCGGCGAAGTCGCTGGTCCCGAAGTCGGTCACTTCGGCGGGAACGGTCTGCAGGTTGGCCAGGTACGGCAGGTGGAGCAGGGCCGTCAGCTGTTTCATCGCAGCGGCCTGGTCGGCGGCGGCTGCGTTCTGCATCTTCATCTGGTCGATCTCGGCCTGCAGTTTCTGGTTCTGCTCGCGCACCGCCCCGTAGTGCACCGAGCCCGCCAGGAAGCTACCGATGGGCTCCACGATGGCGTTGACCCCCGACCGGACGGGCGTGAAGGCATCGGACGCCACCGACCGGACACCGGAGGTGATCACGTGGAATCCGCCGCGGGCGTCCAGCGTGATGATGGAGACGGCTGCGAGGACCAGGATCAGGAGCGTCGTGCGAGGACGTCGGGAGCGCCGCGGTGGCGCCACGAGACTGCGGACTCCCCTGCGGTCAGCGGCCCGACGAGGTGATGAGGACCTGTTTCAGGGCCTCGAACTCCTCGAGGCACTGCCCACTGCCGATGGCCACGCAATTGAGGGGGTCACGGGCGACCACGATGGGCATGCCTGTCTCCTGGGTGAGTCGGCTCTCCAGCCCGTGCAGCAGTGCGCCGCCACCTGTCAGGACGATGCCCTGCTCCATGATGTCGGCGGCCAGCTCCGGAGGCGTGCGGTCCAGTGTCACCTTGACGGCGTCCACGATGGCCGACACCGGCTCGTCGATGGCCTGGCGGATCTCCTGGGTGGAGATGACCACGGTCTTGGGCAGCCCCGTCACGAGGTCGCGGCCACGGATCTCGGCGTGGAGCTCCTCCTCGAGCTCGTAGGCGGAGCCCAGGGCGATCTTGATCTCCTCGGCGGTGCGCTCACCGAGGGCCAGGCTGTACTCCTTCTTCACGAAGGACACGATGGCTTCGTCGAGCTCGTCGCCGCCGATGCGGATCGACTGGCTGGTCACGATGCCCCCGAGCGAGATGACGGCCACCTCGGTGGTACCGCCACCGATGTCCACCACCATGTTGCCGGTGGGCTCGTGCACCGGCAGGCCGGCGCCGATGGCCGCGGCCATGGGCTCCTCGATGATGTAGGCCTTGCGGGCACCGGCGTACTCGGCGGCCTCCATGACGGCCCGCTGCTCCACGCCGGTGATGCCGGACGGTACGCAGATGACCATGCGGGGCTTGGCGAACCGCCGCTGGTGCACCCGGTGGATGAAGTAGCGGAGCATCTTCTCGCAGATCTCGAAGTCGGCGATGACGCCGTCCTTCAGCGGGCGGATGGCCTGGATGTGGCTCGGGGTACGCCCGATCATCCGCTTGGCCTCCGCACCGACGGCCAGCGGCCGCCCGTCCTTCGTGTTGACCGCCACCACGGACGGCTCGTTCAGGACGATCCCGCGGCCGCGGACGTACACCAGCGTGTTGGCGGTGCCGAGGTCCACGGCCATGTCACGTCCCAGAAGGGAAAAACTGTTGTCGCGCATCAGAGATGCACTCCTCCGTCGATCATCGGGCCGTCCGGCGCATGTGCGCGTGTGAGGCCCGGGTTTCCGCTGCGCTGGTAAGTCGAGGCAGCTGGCATGTGCCTTCAGGCTACGGGAATCGACAGAGGGGCACAAGGGCGCCCGGGCCCCGTAGAGCCGATCCGGCGGCTCCGCCCCAGGTCAGAGGGGTTGTTCCGGGTGTGTATCCGATCCGGTCGGGTGCCCGGTGGCTGCCGGGCGGGGCGGGGCGGGGCGGGGCGGGGCCTACAGTCCGGGAAAGAAGAGTGCGACCTCACGGGCGGCCGACTCATTGGAATCCGAGCCGTGCACCAGGTTCTCGCCCATCTCGATGGCGAGGTCGCCACGGATGGTGCCAGGAGCGGCGTCGACAGGGTTCGTCGCCCCCATCAGGTTGCGCACCACTTTGAAGGTGTCGTCCGGGCCTTCGACCACCATCACCAGGACCGGCGACCGGGTGATGAAGGTGACGAGTTCGCCGAAGAACGGCTTGCCGTCGTGCTCGGCGTAGTGCTCCTGTGCGGTCTCCGCCGTGAGCGTCCGCATCTCGGCGGCGACGAGGCGGAGACCCTTGCGCTCGATGCGGCTGATGATCTCACCGGACAGTCCGCGTTCGACGGCGTCGGGCTTGGCTATGACAAGTGTGCGTCCCACAAGCGGGGCAGGCTAGCCGATGTCGGGTGGGGTGCCGACGCAGGTGAGCACGCAGCGCGGCTCTGCCGCGACTCCGCTCCATCGGCGTCACCTGGATGTCACCCGGCGGCCTGCGCCCATTCATTCGCACCCCAACCGCCCGCCCCGCACCCCCAAC
>PLRX01000160.1 GCA_003164095.1 Acidimicrobiaceae bacterium
GGTCGGACGAATGATCGAGGCTAACCACTGCGGGTGCGCGTCGCGATCCAGCCCAGATCCACCAGGTTCGAGCTGGCGGGATGCTTGAGGAGCCTTCAGACGTTGGTTTCTCACGTACACCTTTTCGTCTTGCTTGCCGGACCCGGACCGTCTGGCAGTGCCGATCCGTCCCGTCGTTGTCAGGGCTGCTCCCACCTTCCCCTGCGACTCCAGGGTCAGGCTGCCCTCAGCTTCTATCGGGCCGCTGCGACGGCCCAACGGCGGTGTCCTTTCATCACCGCACGGTCATACAGCGCCTCGTGGCGCATGAGGTCGCCCTCCCAGTGACCGGGAACCGCCCGATCGTCGGCCTCACCCGGCCGGTCCGAGATCATCACCATGTCCTTGACGCGGCTACCTCCTCGAGGAGCGGCCGACCGACTCTTCCGGGACGTTCGACCGGAACGCAGGCAGCGAGCCAGCTCACGCCGGAGTTCGCCGCGACCTTGGACGAACAGTGACTGGTAGATGGTCTCGTGGCTCACGCGCATGGCCGGATCTTCGGGATAGTCCAACGGTAGGCGTCGGGTGATCTCCTGCGGAGACCAGAGTTGCCGGAGTCGCCTTGTCACTTCGCGCTGCAGTGGCCCCCGGGTCAGTTTGGAGGGCTTGGGTCGCCGGGCACACTGCCGTGCCCGCTCGTGAGCCCTCCAGGCCCGGTAGCCCTCTCGACCGTCATTGGCTGCCACCTCTCTGGTCACCGTCGATGGGGAGCGGTCGAGTCCTCGAGCGATCGCGCTCATCGAGTGACCAGCACGAAGGCCCAGGAGGATCTGTTCTCGATCGTCGATGGTGAGTGCTCCGGAGCGTGGAATCCACGCCGTGGCAACGCCCACCGAGGAGATCTTGCCCTGGAACATGTAGAGGATCAGGCTGTCGCCGCAACTGAGCTGTCGGGCGATTTCCATGTTGCTCAGGCCGTGGCTCTTCAGCCGGTAGGCCATCGACTTCTGTGCTTGGGTGAGTCTGGGTGCCACGCACTACCTCCTGTGTTTGGATTCTCCAATCTCACAGGATCGTTGCGCTCACCCCTTGAATCCGCCGTGTTCCACGCCGGCCGGAAACGGGTGCTCAGGTGCGAGTCGGTACTCAGGGGTCACGACGACCACACCGAGTTCACGTGCTACCTGGGTCGCAAACGCGTGTTCCATGTCGATCGATCCGACGACGAAGCCACCGCCGTGAATGTCGAGAAGTGCGGACCGCTCCGTGACGACTGGAACGGCGGGGGAGTACACGCGGACATGAACGGTGCCATCGGTGCCGGGAACGTCGTGGTCACCGATCGTCACCCCTGTCGTATCGACGTCGTCATTGAACGGCGTGAGGAGATCGTCGATCGCCGCCCGTGCCGAAGCGACGTCTCGGAGATCTCCGTTGGAAAGCAGGTCGACATAGGGACTCAGCTCGGGATCGAAGGCGTAGGACATCCCCTGAGGCTCGCGCAGTGCACCTTCCCCTGCGCTGGTACTTCGAACTGTGCAGCCGCACGTTGGTGCCACGCGCGGCAGACTTCGGCGGCCGGCCGGCCGGCCTCACCGATCCCAGTGCCGGAGTGCATGAGGCGGCATTCCCCGGCGGGTGCTCAGGCGATGCCCGGACGACGCGTTCAGCTCGCATCAAGGCACTTCCGACCGGTGAACCCACGCAGAGGATTCCATGAGGTTAGGTTGACGGACGCACCGATGGACGGTGCAGTCGCGACGCCGCTCAGGGGACGCAGGGGAACTGCGTCAAGCGGTCCGGTCCGAGGCGCAGCATCGATCAGGGGGAAGACCATGCTTATGGCCCGTAACGAGCAGTGGCGCGCCAGAAGTTCCAAGCGCCGACGGTCGGCGGTGGTGCTGGCTCTGGTGGCCATCGGGGGAGTCGCCATCGCGGCGTGCTCGTCGACCTCGAGTTCGAGCGCAACGACCGCGGCGGCCTCGTCGTCCTCGACGTCGGACAGCGCCGGGCGGGCAGCGATCCCGCAGTCGGCGTTCAGCAGCACAACGGGACTGACGTCTACGCAGATCCGGATCGGAAACGTCACGACGGAGTCGGCCGGCATCTTCACCGGTTCGATCGTCGGCAGCGAGGCCTATGCCGACTACGTCAACTCAACGGGCGGAGTGAACGGGCGCAAGATCGTCGTAGACCCGTACAACGACGAATTCACCGGAGCAGGCAACAAGCAGCAGACCCAGCAGGCGGTGTCGAACGACTTCGCTCTGGTCGGGAGTTTCTCGCTCGAGGACAGCTTCGGCGAGCCGGTGATCGCGCAGAATCCCGATGTCCCAGTTGTAGCGACCCTGCTCGCTCCGTCGCTCGACAAGTTGCCGAATACCTTCAACGCCAATCCAGCCGGCGCCGGCTGGCCGACAGGCCCCCTCGAGTACTACAAGAAGCTGTATCCGACCCAAGCAGAGCACACCGGGGTACTGGTCTCTGAGTTCCCCTCGGCACAGGCCAGCTGGGCTCTCGAGGTGCCGGTCCTGAAGCAGTCGGGTTACGAGCTGACGTATGACGTCGGTGTCCCGCTCACTCAGACGGACTTCACGCAGAACGTGGTCGACATGAAGAACGCGGGCGTCCAGTTGATCTACTCCGACGCTCTGCCGGAGAACTACACTTCCGCGTTGCTCAAGGCAATGAATCAGCAGAACTTCCATCCGATTCTGATCATCGGCACCGCCGCGTACAGCGAGGCACTCGTGCCGGACGCAGGCGGTGCGGCAGCGGTCAACGGAACTGATCTGGAAATGCCGAACGCCCTGTTCTTGGGCGAGGACGCCGGCCAGATCCCGGCAGTAGGTACGTTCCTCCATTGGGTCCAGGTCGCCTCACCTGGCTTCAAGGCCGACTACTACACGCTGGCTGGCTGGGCGAATACGCAACTGTTCGTCCAAGCGCTGCAGGCTGCCGGCAAGAACCCGACCCAGGGTTCGGTACAGCAACAACTTCGCAGCATCACGTCGTTCAGCGCATCGAACCTGTTGGTCACCGGTAACCCCGCCGATCGCAAGCAAGGGACGTGTTACCTGATCGCCAAGGTGGAAAATGGTGTGTTCACGCGAACTGACGACCCGCCGGTCAGCGGCTCGACGCACGGCTACCGGTGCGATGGCGGCTACCTCGCGGCTCCGAGCTGAGGAGACGCGGGACGAATGTGGTGACCGGTGGGACCCGGGGCATCGACGGCGGCGCCGTGGAGCGGCTCGCAGCCGAAGGCGCGACGGTCGTCGCGTGTGCGCGGACGACACCCCAGACGTCCCTTCCGACAGGTGTGACGTTCCTCACTGTCGATGTGACCGACGAAGAATCGATCGCGAGCGTGGTTGTCGAGACCGTCCGTCTCCATGGCCGCCTCGACGTGGTGGTCGCGAACGCCGGAACGGGCGGAATCGACCAATGGCCGGACGAGCCGACCGCGAACTGGAATGGAATCCTCGAGCTGAACCTGAACGGGACGATGTTCACCTGCAGAGCTGCGTGGCCGCATCTGACGGCCACCGCGGGTGCCATTGTCGTCGTCTCCTCACTTTCGGCCGTGATGGGAATCGGTCGAAACGAATTGGATCAGATGGGTGGCTTCCAACCATCGCCTTCCTGGCCTCCGACGAGGCTCAATTCATCACCGGAGCCATACTCGACATCGACGGCGGCGCCGTCGCCAAGCTGTAACCAGCAGCTACGAAAGGAAATCAGTGCTGAGCCCGTTCGACGACTTTCCGATCCATCCTTCGGCGGACCCGATCGCCCATCCCGCGTCGGGTGATCCGAACCACTACGACCGGTACTGGTTCAACGGCCATGACGCTGATGCGTCGTTCTTCTTCGCCGCCGGCATGGGCCACTACCCTGTTCGCGGCGTTGTCGATGCAGCCTTCAGTGTCGTCCTGGACGGTGTCGAGCATTCGATCTTCGCCTCAGGTGCCATGCCAATCGAACGGACCACAGCCGTCGGCCCCATTCGCATCGAGGTGTCGGATCCGCTGCGGGTCATTCACTACATCGTCGAGCCCAACGAGCATGGAATCTCTTGCGATCTGACCTTCCGAGCCACAACCGTCGCCGTGGAGGAACCACGACAGCGCCGGGTGCACGCGGGTGTGATCCTGACCGACCACACCCGGCTGACCCAGTGGGGCTCGTGGGAGGGGTCGATCACCGTGGACGGCAAGACGCTTACCGCCACTCCTCGGAACGTGTCTGGCACGCGCGACCGGTCATGGGGTGTCCGCCCCGTCGGCGACCAGGTCCAGACGCTACGTCCCTCGGTCGAACCCGCCGTCTTCTGGCTGTGGGCACCCCTGCATTTCGGTGACCGCTTCACTCATTTCGCCCTTCACGAACATCCGGACGGATCACGGTGGGTCGAATCGGCACTCGTCCTCGATCCGATCCCCGAAGGTGCGGCGCCATGGAGCACGGAGGGTGTGCATGAGTGCCGGCATCTCGGCTACGAGCTCGAGTGGGAGCCTGGCAGACGGGAGATCAAACGAGCTCGAATCTCATTTGAGGACCGTCAAGACGGAATCATCAATGTGGATCTCGAGAAGGTGCTGACCTTCCGGATGCGAGGCATCGGTTACTGGCATCCGTACTGGGCTCACGGCAGCATCCACGGCCAGCTGGAGACCGGACGAGAATCGATCAAGCTCTCCGACTTCGATCCGCTCGACTTCGCATCCCTGCACCTCCAGAACCTCGTCGTAGCGAAGATGGGTGACCGCTCAGGGGTCGGCGTCCTCGAGGAGATCCACCTCGGGCCTCACGAACCCACCGGTCTGACCGGATTCATCGACGGCTACGGCACCTAACCGGCAATTATCGGGGTCAACTGCTGCTTGTCGAGGAACCTGCTTAGCGCTCGAACGGGTGTGAGCTCACGCAGTTAGTGGACATGCTCTCTCCTGATCAGTGGTCCTCCATCGAGTAGCGGTCGGATCGCCTCGAAGGGCCACGTCGAGCAGGTTCGATTTCACCTGGGACACGAACGTGCCGATACCGGAGCGAAGGGAATTGCAGTCCCATGTTCATCGAATCGGGGCTAAAGACGGCCATCGTCCAAGCGCATGGAGCTCCCAATGGATAATCGATCAGGAGAAGCCAATAACTCAAAGTTCAAGATATGGCTTCGGCCCGACGGAATTGTTCAAATCGTTTGGACTCCTGCGGCGGTCATGAGTTTTGAGGATGCGATTGGAGCTACGGAGGCGATGACCAAGCTCACTGGCGGGAAACGTTGCCCCCTGCTGGTAGACGCCCACGATGCCGGCGCGCAGGACCGGGCCGCGCGCTCCGAGTTCGCACGCCGGGGTGATCTCGTGTCGGCCGTCGCTGTACTCGCCGCGACTCCGCTCAGCCGGATGACGGGGAATTTCTTCATCGCCGTGAGCAAGCCGATGGCGCCAACGAAACTGTTCGACGATGAGTCCTCTGCCCTCGCCTGGCTCAGGGAATTCATGACATGACCACGACGCCGGAATCGGAAGACAGAACTTCTTTGCGAGCCAGGGATGCGGCGGAATCGACCGACTCCGGACCGGAGCCGCACCGAGACGACCTGCGAAGTCACGAAACTGAGCGGCGCCTCGAAGAGATAGTGGGCACGATCCAGGAGTTCGCAGGTCTTCGATTCGAAGCTCGAGCGCAGGTCAGCCCCCTTGGAGATATCGTCGACGCGGTCGCCGCGGGTGTCAACTTCCTCGGTGAAGAGCTGGAAGCATCGTTTGCGGAGGTCGAACGCAAGGTAGCGGACCGGACTTCGGAACTTGACGTCATCACGCACGAACTGACGCGCCGAACACTGCACGACGAACTGACCGGTCTGCCGAACCGCACATTGTTCTGGGACCGCCTTTCCCATCGCATGAGTCTGGCCAACCGCCGTCATTCGGGTTTTGCGGTCATCTTTGTCGATATCGACAAGTTCAAGGCGATCAACGACACCTCGGGTCATGGCGTCGGAGATCAACTGCTCATCGATGTGGCAACGCGTATTCGCGGCGTGCTCCGGGTTGGTGACAGCGCGGCCCGAATGGGCGGAGATGAATTCTTGATTCTTCTCGACGACGTAGGGTCGCCAGAAGCAGCCATGGTGGTGCCGAACCGCCTCGTTGCGGCCTTTCGGGAACCGTACGAATTGGGGTCTGACCAGCGAATTGTTGCTGCGAGCATTGGAGTCGTTGTAGCTTCCGAGGAGTTTGCAACCGCAGACGCGCTCGTCGCAGCGGCGGACGCCGCGATGTACGAGGCGAAGCAGCGCGGCCGCGGGCAGTGTGTGCTGTATGGCGAGAATGGACAAGATTAGGCAGTGCCTTTCGAGGTCGAGAGCGACCTTGGGGCCCACCTCAGATCCGAAGTGCCGGATTGGTTTGTGACCTGCTGGCTGCACCTGCATGGGTGGTTGTCGAGCGACCGTGGAGTGGTGGCCTCGACGTCTAGATCTGCCTGACGGCGGTGACCTCGCCGTACCCGGCGTTGCACGCCCACTGGCCTCGGCCGACGTCAGGGCCTCGGCGAACCTCCGGACCGGGGATGGCAGCAGGTAAGTGACCGGACCTCGATCGGTGAGATACTTGCGCAGCAACTCGGCCGCGCCCATCGTGTTGGTGAGTTCTACCGCATCTTCTCCTTCGTGTTCTTTGGAAGGAACCCTTGGGGATCGATGCGCTGGTCGTCGCGTCAGGCGGATAGCCAGCTCACGGCGAACTCACAGTCCGCCGATGGCCTGCTGCTGGAGTGAACGGGGCGTGAGTAGCAGTGGCCGCGTGCTCAGACCGTCGGGAACGTCCCCTGCTGCCAACCGATGGACGTGCTCGACACCATGCCGGGGTTGGGCGTGGGCTCGACCGGCTGGGCGGCACACGCACCGCTACCGGTCTGGGCGCCGTACCAGGTGCCGGCCTGTGGTGACCGCCAGACGAACCAGCACGTGCCGCCGGACGCCCGGGCGGCCAGCGTGATGCTGCCTGATCCGTCGGAGGTGGAGGCCACGCTGACGGTGTCCGGTTCGGTGGAGGGCCCGTCGACGAAGGTGAGGGACGGCTCTGCCGCCTGCAGCGCCGTGGCGTCGAGGCCGACGTAGCTGCCGGCCCCGGAGGCCGCCGTGGCGGCCGTCGTCAGCGCCGTCGACAAGGACTGCTGTGCCTGTGCGTCGTCCGCCGCCGACACGGGCTGGTGGACCGAGGAACCGGATGTCGTGCCGGAGCCGAACGTGGACTTCAGTCCCACCAGTACGAGCAGGGCCACGACGACGAGGCTCGCCAGCGTGACCACCATCGAGAGCCCGTCATCGTCATGCCGGCGTTCACGGGTGCCAGTGGCTCGGTCGGCCGGTGTCATGGTCCGTCTCCTGGGGTGGCTGCCGATGGGGTCGAGACTGCACGGAGTCGGCGGGAGGTAGCGAGGCCCTCACGTGGAGTAGCAATGATAACGCACAGCGTGGTGAAGCGTCACGGCACATCCGGGCCCTCACCCGTGGCTCACCGCTACTGTGCGGTGCATGGCCACGACGGACGCAGCACGGGCGCTCGTCGGCGTCGGACTGCTCCTGGCCGCCCCGGCGGAACGCGACCCGTCGGTCGACGCGCTGGCGGGTGCCGTCCGGATGGCGGAGGCCGCGGTCCGGGCGGGTTGCACCTCGTTATGGGTCGGCGAGACGGCGGCCGACCCGCCCGCACGGGTGGCCTACGAGGCGTTCTCCCTCCTCGGTGCGCTGGCGGTACGGACCGACGGGATCCATCTCGGGGTGGCCGCAGACGGGGATCAGCGTCGGGCGCCGTCGATCCTGGCCAAGATCGTGACCGGCGTCGACGTGCTGTCCCACGGCCGGGCAGTGCTGAGCCTCGACGGCGATGCGGGACTCGACGGCGACGCCGACCGGTTGGCCGAGGCCCTCGAGGTGACACGGGCGGTACTGGAGGACGAGCACCCGACCGTCGACGGCAGGATCTACCACGTGACCGGTGCCGTCAACCGGCCGGCTCCGGTGCAGCCCGGCGGCGTGCCCCTGGTCGTATTCGTGCAGGGCAGGGGACCGGGGTGGGCGGGACTGCTCGACGTGTGCGCCCGGGCGGCGGACGGGGTCGTGGTCCACGGCGGCCCCGACGACGTGCGCGACGCGAAGACGGCGCTCAGCAGCGCGGGACCGGCGCGCGGCCGATCGGGCGACCGCCCGGTCCTACTGGCCCGGGTGCCAGCCGGCCCGGGCGTCGCCGCCGCAGTCGCCGCCGCTCGTGCCGTGGGCGCCGACGGCTGCCTGGTGGAGGTGCCGGCACCGTGGGATGCCACTGATCTCGCGGCCGCCGATCTCGCCTGGTGATCCGGCGTCCGGGCTGACGGGAGGTGTCCCGTCAGCCCGGACGCGACCGACGGTGCTCCGTCAGGCCTCGTCGCTCGACTGCATCACGATCTTGTCCGCGTGCACCACATAGGTGATCCGGACCTCGCCCGGCTGGCGCATCGGGTAGGTGTCGACTCCCAGGTACTTCTTGGCGAGTCGGTCGATGAAGGCGTCGGCGCCCTCCTCGACCGGCTCGACGGTGCCCCGCACCACGACCACGTTGTAGGGGTCGTCGGGATCGACGACGGAGACGGCAACGGCGGGATTGGCCGACAGGTTGGCCTGCTTTGCCCGGCCTTTGGCCGTGTTGAACGCCAGGTCACCGTTCTCGAGGTCGATCCACACCGGAGTCAGCTGAGGCCGGCCTTCGGCATCGACGGTGGCGATGTTGGCGAGAACGGGCCGCGCGATGAGCGCCTTGGCCTTGTCGGAGAGTGCGGTGGTCACGAGGTCCTCCATGGTCGTCGGGGTCAGGGTCGGTCGCCGAGGTGCCTCGGGCGATGACGCCCCCAGGCTATGCCCGCTGTCCGGGTCACCGGACGGCATGGTCCGGGCGGATCTCCATGCGGTCCACGGGAGCGCCGCTGCTACGGTGCGGCGATGCTGATCGGTGCACACGTACGGGCAGGCAAAGGGCTCGTCCCGGCCCTCCAGCACGGGGCCGACATCGGGGCCGACGCCGTCCAGATCTTCACGCAGAGCCCGCGGATGTGGAAGCCGTCGCAGTACGGCGACGAGGTGCTGGCCGCCTACCGTGCGGCCCAGCTCGAGCACCCGTCGGTGGCGTCGACCTTCTGCCACGCCACCTACCTGATCAACCTGGCGTCGCCCGACGCGGAGCTGGCCGCCAAGTCGCGTGCCTGCCTGACGGCCAACCTGTCGACGGCCGACGGCATGGGCGCCAAGGGCCTGGTGCTGCACATCGGGAGCCACCGGGGGAGCGGATTCGAGACGGCGCTGCCGGCGGTGGCCGAGGCACTCGTGGGCTCGCTCGACGAGGTGGACGCCGACGTCGAGGGCTGCCCTATCCTGCTCGAGAACGCCGCCGGTGCCGGCGACACGGTCGGCCGGTCCTTCGAGGAGCTCGCGCAGGTCATCGAGGCGGCGGACGGCGACGAGCGGCTTGGCGTGTGCCTCGACACCCAGCACCTGTGGGCCTCGGGCATCCCCTTCGGCACGGTCGAGGAGGCCGACGACCTGATCGCCCTGATCGACACCACCATCGGCATGGAACGACTCCGGTGCATCCACCTCAACGACTCGAAGGTCGACTTCGGTGCGAACAGGGACCGCCACGAAAACATCGGGGACGGCACCATCGGCGCGGACGGGTTGGCCGCGCTGCTGGGCCACCCGGCCCTGCAAGGCGTGCCGGCGATCCTCGAGGTCCCAGGTGAGGGCGATGGCCCGAGGACCGAGGACGTGGTGGCGGCGCGCGGCGTGCTCGAGGCCGGATTGGCACTGCGGGCCTGACCGCTCCGGGCCCGTCGGCCGGAAGATTGTAATGAGAACCATTCCCATATAAGGTGGGGTTCGTGCCACCGGTCCCGTCGTCGCCGCCCGCCCAGCAGGTGCGGTGGCCCGTGGTGCTACCCGGCCTGCTCGTCGCGGTGACGGTGCTGCTGTGTGGATGTGCCACCAGCCTCCCGCCCCAGGGGGAGGGTTCGGTCGCCTACGCGTCCCGGGTGGTGCGGATGGTGGCGGCGGAGGACTTCTGGGGCAGCATCGCCGCCCAGATCGGCGGCGCGCACGCTCACGTCGTCAGCATCATCGACAACCCGGAGATGGACCCCCATGCCTACGAGCCGACAGCCGCCGACGCCCGGACCCTGGCCGACGCGCAGGTGGCCGTGTTGAACGGCGCGGGCTACGACCCGTGGATGCAGCAGCTGCTGGCCGCCGACGGGGGACACCGCGCCGTGCTCGACGTGGGCGACCTGGTGGGCGTGGCCCCGGGTGGCAACCCCCACCTCTGGTACGACCCGGCCTTCGTCGACCGGTACATCGGTGCCGTGACCACCGACCTGCAACGGGCCGACCCGGCCGACCGGGCGTACTTCGCCGGTCGCCGGGCCGCCTATGAACACGTCGGGCTGGCCCCCTACCACGCCGAGATCGCCCGGATCCGGTCGACGTTCGCCGGGACGCCGGTCGGGGCCTCGGAGTCGATCGTCTTCTATCTGTGCCGGGCCCTCGGGCTCGACCTGGTGACACCCCCTTCGTTCCTCCGGGCGATCAGCGAGGGCACTGACGTGTCCGCCGCCGACACGGCCACCATCGACCGCCAGATCACCACCCGGGCCATCGCCGTGTACCTCGAGAACACGCAGAACCTGACCCCCGATGTGCAGGCCCAGGTGACCGCGGCACGCGCCGCGGGGATCCCCCTCGTGCCGGTCACCGAGACCCTCCAACCGGAGGGCACCACCTTCCAGGCCTGGCAGACCGATCAGCTGGATGCCCTCGACACCGCATTGGAGCATGCCCGTGGCTGAGACCCCCCGACCCGCCGACCCGCCGGCCGTCCGCTTCGAGGACGCCTCCGTGCAACTCGGTGGCCGCGACGTCTGGTCCCACGTCGACTTGTCGATCGAGACGGGCACGTTCGTCGCCGTGCTCGGTCCCAACGGGAGCGGCAAGTCGACGTTGATCAAGGCGGTGCTCGGCGTCCTGCCGCTGGCCTCGGGCCGGGTCGAGGTCCTCGGCGGACCGCCGGGGGAGTCCGGTGCCGACATCGGCTACCTGCCCCAGCGTCGCAGCTTCGACCCGAGCATGCGGGTGCGCGGCATGGACGTCGTCCGCCTCGGCTTCGACGGCGACCGCTGGGGGGTGCCGCTCCCGTGGGGCTCGGCACACCGTGCCCGTGATGCACGGGTCGACGAGGTGATCGACCTGGTGGGTGCCGGCGCCTACGCGACGCGGCCGATCGGCGAGGTGTCGGGCGGCGAGCAGCAGCGCCTGCTGATCGCCCAGGCCCTGGTACGCAATCCGCGCCTGCTCCTGCTCGACGAGCCCCTCGACAGCCTGGACCTGCCCAACCAGGGCGCCGTCGCCGGACTGATCGCCGACATCTGCCGCCGGTTCGGCATCACCGTGCTGATCGTGGCCCATGACGTGAATCCGATCGCCACCGCCCTCGACGGTGTCGTCTACGTGGCCCGGGGCCGGGCGGTCAGCGGCAGTCCCGACGACGTCATCACCACCGAGACGCTGTCGGCCCTCTACGGCACGCCCATCGAGGTCCTGACCACCAGCGACGGCCGCCGAGTGGTGGTGGGCCAGCCCGATGCCTCCTCGCACCATGTCGGCGCCCACGGCCACCGGCACGACCACCCGTGAGTCCTGTCGTGCTCGCCCTGGCCGGCCCGGGGGCCAACCCCTTCGACGACCTCCGTCAGATGCTGGCGCTGCACTTCATGGTCAACGCCTTCCGGGCCGGGGCCGCGGTTGCGGTGCTTGGTGCCGTCATCGGCTGGTTCATGGTGCTGCGCCGCCAGAGCTTCGTGGGCCACACGCTGGCCGTGGTGTCGTTTCCGGGGGCGGCGGCAGCGCTGTGGCTCGGGGTCAGCGTCACAGCGGGCTACTTCGCCGGGAGCATCGCCGCCGCCCTCGTCATCGCGCTGGTGCCCCGATCGCCGGCCGGTCGGGCCGGGACCCAGGAGTCGGCCGTGATCGGCACGGTGCAGGCCTTCGCACTGGCGACCGGCGCGCTGTTCGTCAGTCTGTACGGCGGGTTCCTCGACAGCGTGACGGGCCTGCTCTTCGGCTCGTTCCTCGGGGTGTCCGACGGCCAGGTCGTCGCGCTGGTGGTGATGACCGTGGTCGTGCTCGCCGCCATGACCGTGATCGGCCGGCCCCTGTTCTTCACCACCGTCGACCGGAACGTGGCCACCGCCCGGGGTGTCCCCGAGCGGGCGTTGTCGGTCGCCTTCCTGGTGGTCCTCGGCTGCACGGCCGCCGAGGTGAGCCAGATCACCGGTGCGTTGCTGGTGTTCGCGCTACTCGTCATGCCCGCTGCCGCAGCCCAACAGCTGACCGCCCGCCCCGTGCTCGGGCTGTGCCTGTCGGTGGTCCTCGGCCTGGTCGTGGTGTGGCTGGCCCTCGGCGTGGCGTTCTACTCGACGTGGCCGGTGGGCTTCTTCGTGTCGAGCTTCGGGTTCGCCGCCTACCTGGCGGCGGGAGGCGTACGTCTGGTCCGGGAGCGGAAGCGTCGGACGGTCGGGCTCGGCGCGGGGCGCGCCGCCGTGCCGGCACCGGGGATGGCGGGCGCATGACCACCGCCGAGTTCTTCGTGCTCGCCCATCCCTTCCTGAGGTCGGCCTTTGGGGCGGGCACCGCCATTGCCGTGGCCTCGGGACTCGTGGGCTACGTCGTCGTCCTGCGCGGCCAGGTCTTCGCCGGCGACGCGCTCTCGCACGTGGCCTTCACCGGGGCGCTGGCCGCGCTGGCGTTCGGGGTGGACCTCCGGCTCGGCCTCTACGGCGGGTGTGTGGCCTTCGCCCTGCTGCTGGCTGTCCTGGGTCGGCGGTCGGAGGTCGACGACACCGTGGTGGGCTCGGTGTTCGCCTGGGTGCTCGGCCTCGGTGCGCTCTTCCTCAGCCTCTTCACGACGTCGTCGACCGGGACGGGCGGGTCCGGGGGGACGACCGGGGTCAATGTGCTGTTCGGGTCGATCCTGGGGCTGTCGGGGTCCGAGGCCCGGGTTGACGAACTGGTGTCGGCCGCCGTGGCCGTCGGACTGGTGGCCATGGCCCGACCGCTGGTGTTCGCCACCCTCGATCGGGCCGTCGCCCGATCGCGCGGAGTGCCGGTGCGGGCGCTGTCGACCGGGTTCCTGGTGCTGCTGGGCGTGACCGCGGGCGTCGCCACACAGGCCGTCGGCGCCCTGCTGCTGCTGGGCCTGCTGGCAGCTCCCGCCGGTGCGGCTCAGCGCCTGACGGCACGGCCGTTCCTGGCGCTCTGGCTGTCGGCCGGTATCGCCGTGGGGTCGATGTGGGTGGGCCTGACGGTGGCCTACCTGGTTCCTTCGGTGCCGCCCAGCTTCGGGATCCTGGGCGTCGCCACCGCCGTCTACCTTTCGACCTTCGCGTGGACGGCATGGGCCCGACGGCCCCGGCTGACGGCGTCGGACCGGAGGGTCGCCAGGGCCGAGGTCGAGCCGTCCGTCGGCCCCCGGGCCACGCCGTAGTCTGTCCGTCGTGAGCGCCGCAGAGTCCGTCCACGAGCAGGCCGCCCTGCGTCTCGGGGGCCAGGGCCAGCGCTACACGCCGGTCCGACGGACCCTGGTCACCACCCTGGCCGAGGCCGGACGGCCGCTGTCGATCCCCGAGATCCTGGAGGCCACCGGGTCCCTCCCGCAGTCCAGCGCCTACCGCAACGTGACGACCCTCATCGAGGCCGGCGTCGTCCGACGGGTGACCGGTGTGGACGACCACGGCCGGTTCGAGCTGGCCGAGGAGCTGGCCGGTCACCACCACCACCTGGCGTGTGCCGTGTGCGGCAAGGTCGAGGACGTCGTACCCTCACCGCGGCTCGAGCGCGCCATGGACGAGGCGGCTCGCGTGGTGGCGGAGGAGCAGGGCTACCAGGTGACCGGCCACCAGTTCGACCTGGTCGGGACCTGCCCGGCGTGCCGTGAGGCTGCCGCCACCTCTACGATGCCGTCCGCCCGCGCGGTCCGGTCCTGACGGTCGTCGCACCGTGAGCCGCCGCAACGTTCCGACCCCCGCCAGCAGTCCGACCCCCGCCAGCAGTCCGACCCCCGCCCCGGGCCCCACCGGCGCCCTCAGCACAAGGAGAGCAGCATGAGCCAGGACATCCGCACCGAAACGGACAGCATGGGGGCCATCGACGTCCCCGCCGACCGCTACTGGGGGGCCCAGACGGCGCGCTCGCTACACCACTTCCCGATCGGTGACGACCGGATGCCCGAGCCGCTCATCCGGGCCATCGGCATCCTGAAGGAGGCCTCGGCCCAGGTCAATGCCGACCTGGGCAAGATGACGCCCGAGAAGTCGGCCCTGATCATCGCCGCCGCCCGCGAGGTGTCCGAGGGCAAGCTCGACGACCACTTCCCCCTCAGCGTGTGGCAGACCGGCAGCGGCACCCAGTCGAACATGAACGCCAACGAGGTCATCTCCAACCGGGCCATCGAGATGGCGGGTGGCGTCATGGGCTCGAAGGACCCGGTGCACCCGAACGACGACGTCAACATGTCACAGTCGTCCAACGACACGTTCCCCACGGCCATGCACATCGCGGCCGTCGAGGAGATCACCCACCGACTCCTGCCGTCGATCCGCCACCTTCGCGACACCCTGGCCACCAAGGCCAAGGCCTATGCCTCGATCACCAAGATCGGCCGCACCCACCTCATGGATGCCGTGCCGCTGACCCTCGGTCAGGAGTTCTCGGGCTACGTGGCCCAGCTGGATGCCGACCTCAGGCGCATCGAGGCCACCCTCGACGATCTCTACGAGCTCGCCGCCGGCGGCACCGCTGTCGGCACCGGGCTCAACACCCACCCCGAGTTCGGCACCCGGGTGGCGACGGCCATCGCCGAGCTGACGGGCCTGCCGTTCGTCACCGCCCCCAACAAGTTCGCCGCCCTGGCCGCCCACGACGCGTTGGTGGCCACCAGCGGGACGCTGCGCACCCTGGCCGCATCGCTGATCAAGATCGCCGACGACCTGCGGTGGCTCGGGTCCGGGCCCCGCAGCGGCCTCGGGGAGCTCAACCTCCCCGAGAACGAGCCCGGCTCGTCGATCATGCCGGGCAAGGTCAACCCGACACAGTGCGAGGCCATGATCATGGTCTGCATCCAGGTCTACGGCAACGACGCCGCCGTCGCCATGGCGGGTTCCCGCGGCAACCTCGAGCTCAACGTCTGCAAGCCGGTGATCATCCACAACGTGATGCACTCCATCGAACTGCTGACCGAGGCGTCGGCCGCCTTCACCCGGTTCTGCGTGGAGGGTCTCGAGCCCAACGAGGCCCGTATCCGACAGCACCTCGAGAACTCGTTGATGCTCGTGACCGCGCTCAACCCCTTGATCGGGTACGACAAGGCCGCCCAGGTGGCCAAGAAGGCCCACAAGGAGGGCACGACGCTGCGCGAGTCGGCCGTGGCCCTCGGCTTCCTGACCGGTGAGCAGTTCGACGAGGCGGTGCGCCCCGAGTCGATGACCCACCCGTGAGCCGTCCGGGTCACCCGGGAGCGGAAGGGAGTTCCGGGATCCAGCGCTTCATGAACTCGTCGAACATCGGGACCGTGAATTCGATCTCGCCCCAACGCGGCGAGTAGCAGAGCGCCCTCCGGAGCAGTCCCTCACGGACGAACCCGAGGTCGGTGGTCGACCGCCCGAGGAGGGCCGCCACCTCACCCGACCGGACGGCTCCCGGTCCCAGTTCGGCCATGGCGCGGAGGTAGGAGCGCTCGGGGTCACTCGTCCGGCCGGACCGGACCCGGAAGAATCCTTCGTCGAGTTCGGCCGTGGCGACCGGAATGCTCCGTTCGACGTCGTCGAGCGTGATCGCCTCGGGCCCGTCCGACACGTCCCAGGCCTGTTTGCCGAACTCCTGGAGGAAGTAGGGGAACCCCCGGGTGACGTCGAGCACACGCTCGAGCGCGCGTTCCTCCCAGGCGACGCCTTCGTCGGCGGCCGGAACGACGAGCGCCTCCCTTGCGGCGTCACCGTCCAGCGAGCCGATGGACGGGAAGGTGAACATCCGCTCGGCGTAGGACTTCGCCTCGCCGGTCAGTGTCGCAAGGGAGGGGAGGCCGGCGCCGGCGATCGTGATGGGGAGTCGCAGCTGCGATGCTCGGTGGAGGCCCATCACCAGTGCTTCGAGCGTCGGCTGGGCGACGTAGTGGAGCTCGTCGATCGTGAGGAGGACACCGGTGCCGTGATCGCGTGCCACTTCGCCCAGTTCGACGAAGAGTCCCGCCAGGTCGGTCCCGAGGTCGCCGGAGTCGGCCGGTCCGAGCACGACGTCGACGTCGATCGTGAGCTCGGGCCCGTCGGGGAGCTTCAGGTTGAAGGCCTTGAGCACGCCGAGCGCCCGGACGATGCGCTCGCCGATGCGACGCTTCGCGTCCATCGACAGGAGCACGCGGCGGAACCCGGATGCCAGACGGGGAGCGAGCTTGCCGTCCTCGCCCACCTCGATGTGCTCGTGGAAGTACCCCCGTCCCCCGGCGCACTGCTCGAACTCGTTGAGCATCACCGTCTTCCCCACGCCGCGCAGTCCGGTCAGGAGCTGGCTGCGCCCGTCCCGTCCGAGCAGGAGCCGCTGCAGGGCGACGTCCATGGCGTCGATCTCCCGGTCCCGGCCCACGAGGGCGGGGGGCCGGGTGCCGGCACCCGGGCTGTAAGGGTTCCTGACGGGGTCCATGCGACGAGTGTATCGGTAGATGGTGCATTTATAGCGAAATCACTCTAAATACAGCAGTTCGCTCTGAATGGCCGACCCGCCGACTCGCCGCACGCGATCCCCCGGCAACTGACGGACCGTCAGACAGCGCACTATCCTTCGTCGTTGCCCGACGCACTCGGGCTCGGATCTCGAAGTAGGGAGTAGGCACGTGACGATCACCCCCCCAGCGGACCTGCACATCGGCCTGACCGACGGCACCTTCTACGGCGGCGACCCGTTCCCGGCCTTCGCCTGGATGCGGAACGAGGCCCCGGCCTACTTCGACGAGGCGGCCGGCGTGTGGGGGATCACCCGCTACGCCGACGTCAAGGAGATCTCGAAGGACCCCGAGACGTTCTCCAACGCCGGGGGTATCCGCCCCGAGAGCCCGGCGCTGCCGATGATGATCGACTTCGACGCCCCCGAACACGTGCGGCGCCGGCGGCTGGTGAGCGAGGGTTTCACCCCCAAGCGCATCCGGGAGAGCGAGCATGCCGTGCGCAATGTGTGCGACGCCATCCTCGACAAGGTGTGCGAACAGGGGCACGCCGACTTCGTGCGCGACATCGCCGCGCCGCTGCCGATGATCGTGATCGGCGACATGCTGGGCGTGGCCCCCGAGGACCGGGACGACCTACTGCGCTGGTCGGACGACATGGTGAAGGCCCTGGGCTCGCCCGACCCGACGGCCATGGACGGCGCTGCGGTCGCGGCCATGGAGTACGCGGAGTACATCACCGCGGTGGTGGAGCAGCGCCGGCGGGACAACAAGTCCGACGACCTGGTCGGGACCCTGGTCCACGCCGAGATCGACGGCGACCATCTCGACGAGTCCTCGCTCATCTACGAGACACTCCTCATCCTGATCGGGGGCGACGAGACGACGCGCCACGTCCTGAGCGGCGGCATGTACGAGCTGCTCACCCATCCCGACCAGTTCGCGCTCCTCGCATCCGAACCCGGTCGGCGCCAGCTGGGTATCGAGGAGATGCTGCGCTGGGTGTCGCCGATCAAGAACATGGCCCGCACCGCCACCCGCGACGTCGAGCTCCACGGCCGGACCATCACCGAGGGCCAGAAGCTCCTCCTCCTCTACCCGTCGGCCAACCGGGACGAGCGCAACTTCGAGGAGCCCGAGCGCTTCGACGTGACCCGCACGCCGAACGACCACATGGCCTTCGGCTTCGGCGCCCACTTCTGCCTGGGCAACCGACTCGCCCGCCTGGAGCTGGCGACCATGCTCGACCGGCTCTTCGAGCGTCTGCCCGACCTGGCACTGGCGACCGACGTCGAGCCGCCGAAGCGCAACGCCAACTTCGTGTCGGGCATCGAGTCGATGCCGGTCACCTTCACGCCGACCGCCCCGGTCGGGGCCACGGCCTGATGGCCCGGCCGACGGTCCTCGACGTGGCGGCCCTGGACGCGGCTCTCGCCGCGCCCGACGCGCCCGCCTGGGACCTGGTCGAAGGTCAGCTCGTCAAGGTCGTCGAGTGCGCCGGCTTCGCGCCGGCGCTCGACTTCGTGATGGCCGTCGGCCGGCTGGCCGAGGAGGCGGACCACCATCCGGACATCGACATCCGGTGGCGGACGGTGCGGCTCGCGCTGGTGACTCACGACGCGGGCGGGATCACCGAGCTCGACCTGGCGCTGGCTCGGGCGATCGACGCCCTCGGTGACGGGACCCCGTAGGGCCCCGTCCCGAAGGCGTCAGTGCGGTGTGGTCGGCTCAGTAGCCGCCGCTGCACCCGTTCTGGTCGGGAGCCCAGTTCGGATTGCCGTAGTAGTAGGAGGCGAAGGCCACGGCCACCCGGATCTGCTGGAGCGGCGACGCGTACGCGGCGTTCGACGTGAACCCGAACGTGTTGAACTGGCTCCAGTTGGCCCGGCTCATGCCGAGCCCGCCGGCGTACACGGAGCCGTTGATGCTCCAGTCGCCGCCTTCCTCGCACATGTTGACCTTGTACCAGGCGTTGATCTGGTACTGCGACAGGCCGTAGTCGACCACCGGGGCCACGACCGGGGTCGGTGGTGGCGGCGGCGGCGGCGGGGTGTAGACGGTGCTGCCGCCGAGTGACCCGTAGTAGCCGATCGGGCCGAAGGTGAACACGCCACCGTCAGCGGCCACGTCCAGGTAGCCACCGTTGGCTGCGGACGTGGCGACGACGGGCCGGTTGAGCGGATGGCCGGCGAGCGAGCCGGCATAGGTGGCGCCGCCGAAGGCGAAGGTGCCGCCGTCGCTGGACACGATCCGGTAACCGCCCCGCTGTCCGGTGATGCCGACGACGGGGGCCGACGTCGGGGCGTTGCCCTGGTAGCCCGCGTCGCCGAAGGCGTAGACGTTCCCGTTGGCGGCAACCTCCCAGTAGCCCTGGTTGTCGACGGTGGGGGCGAGGCCCACGATCGGACTGGACGGCGACATGCCGACGGCGGAACCGTGGTAGCCGGCGTCGCCGAAGGCGAACACGCCACCGTCGGCGCCGACCATCCAGTAGCCGTTGTCGTCGGTGGTCCGTGCCATGCCGATGATCGGGGCGCCCAGCGGTAGGCCTCCGGCCGAGCCGTGGTAGCCGGCGTCACCGAAGGCGAAGACGCCGCCGTCCGCGGCGACCTCCCAGTAGCCCTGGCCGTCGCGGGTGGGGGTCAGCCCGACGATCGGGAGGTTGAGGTGGAGGCCGACGGTCGAGCCGTGGTAGCCGGCGTCACCGAAGGCGAACACACCGCCGTCGGCGCCCACCAGCCAGTAGCCGTGACCGTCAGGGGTCGCCGCGCCCGAGACGATCGCAGCGTTGAGGACCATCCCGGCGCCCGAGGGCAGGGAGGCGGCGACGGCGGCCGGGGCGGACCCGACGAGGGACGCCAGCATCGTGGCGGACAGGGCGACCGAGGCCAGGCCGGCGGTCGCGGCGCGGCCGCGGCGGGAGGGTTTCTCCCGGCGACGTACAGCGTTCGTCGTGTGTCGAGCGGTGCGGGACGGGGTAGGGGTAGTTCGGGTACGTAAGGATGCAGGGGTAGTGGTGAATGCCGAAGGCATCGTGGGTGACCTTTCCGTGGTCGGTCGGGGCCACGCCGACGAGCGGCGGGCACGGACTCTCTTCTGGTTGGGTGGACCCCACGTCTGTGCATTCAACGCCCCAGCCGGACACCGGGAAGGGTGTGCCGGCCTGGCTTCAAGAGCCGGGTGTGCTAGCGGGTGTTCATGTCCGATCGGATGAACTGGTTACGTGAAGCGCTCCTCAGCGGTGTCGTCCGGGGCTCGGCCCGTCATCGGCCGGCGTGTGCGGGGCATGCGGCCCGACCAGTGGTGGTCGAGGGCCGCTGGGGCCTCCGTCTCCGGAAGTGCATGAGTGTACAGGAGTTGTCCACCGATCAGTACCCGAGATCCCCAGGGTTGGCTCACAATTTGTGGAGATCCTGTGGAGAACTAGAGGAATCCCCAGGTGGACGATCGACCGGTCCGCGGGTGAGAAATTCCGGGAATTCAGGCGGCGGAGGGGCTGACCCGGTGTCCGGCGCCTCCGAGGACGTCGACGGCCTGGTCGAGGTCCTCGTCCTTCACCAGCACCACGTCGGTGTCGTAGGTCGACAGGACGAAGACCCCGACCTCGGATGCGGCCAACGGCACGGTCACCGAGGCGATCACCCCGACCAGGTCGAACGCCAGGGGGCCCTCGATGCGGAGGGCACGCCACCCCGGCTCGACGTGGGCGCCTTCGGGCTCGTCGCCCTCGGGGCAGACGACCGACAGCTCGTCGGCCATCAGGGTGGCAGCAAAGAGGCGGGCGCCGACCGGTGGCGACGGCCACGGCCGGTCGCGGTCGAGTCGGCAGACCGAGTAGCGGCCGGGGTCGACCAGGAGTCCCACGGTGGGTGCGGGTGTGGCCGGCTCAGCCGACCGGCAGGTCCCACAAGGGGAACCAGCGGTCGAGGTCGGTCTCCACGGTCAGGTCATCGGCCAGCAGGCTGCGGAGCTTGAACTCCTCCTCGGTGGACCGCTGTTCGTGCCCCGTGGGAGCGAACGGATAGAAGGTGCCCCGCTTGAACAGGTAGACGAGGTACGAGGTGGAGTCGAGCACGGCGCCGCTGCCCACGGTCGCCCCCTCCCGCGAGTCGCTGTCGGGCGCAGCGGCGGGCAGCTGGGCCAGGCCGAAGACCGAGCACAGCAGTTGTGGCCCCCAGCCCGCGTCGGCCAGTGACGAGTTGACGAGGTGGACCTGGGTCACGAGTGCCTCGATGTCGGGGTCCTGCACCACGAGCCACTGGTAGCCGAAGGAGTCCGTCGTCGACGTGATGCCCTCGGCGCCCTCCATCGAGAGCAGGGTCACCACCTCGGCCTGCATGTCGGCGAACCCTTGGCCCGTCGGGGGCTTGAAGCACACGCCGGCGTGGCCCGAGCACGTCATCGCCGCCGCGCTCTGGAGCGTGATCGAGGCCGACGGCAGGGCGAACAGCGCGTCCAGGTTGGACTGGACCGGCTTGGTGCGACCGAGGATGGTGTCGAACAGGCCCATCACGCGGCCCCTGGGTGCAGGCGCCGGTCGGGCGTGCTCACGAGGGCCGGCCCATCTCGGCCTCGAGGGAGGCGAGCTGGGCCAGGCGCTGGTCGAGCGAAGGGTGGGTCGAGAAGAGAGTGGAGATGCTCACGCCCGACTTGGCGATGGCCGGGGTGAAGTAGAAGGCGTTGAACGTCTCGGTCGATCGGAGGTCGCGGGTCGGGATGCGGGCGATGTCGCCGGTCACCTTGACGAGCGCCGAGGCGAGCACGGAGGGCTGCCCGGTCAGCAGGGCACCCGATCGGTCGGCAGCCAGCTCCCGGTAGCGCGACAGCGCCATGGTGAGCAGGAAGCTGACGGCGTAGACGACGACGGATACGGCGAGGACGGCCAGCTCGACCATGGCGGTGTTGTCGCCACCCTGGTTGTTGTTGCCGCCACCCCGGCCACCGCCGCCGAACCCCCCCATCAACCCGCTCCACAGCATCACGCGCGTGACCAGTCCGGCCACCATGCCGAGGAAGCTGGCGATCGTCATCACGGCCACGTCACGGTGGGCCACGTGGGAGAGTTCGTGGGCCAGGACGGCCTCGAGCTCGGGCTCGTCGAGCCGCCGCATCAGGCCGGTGGTGGCGCAGACCACGGCGCTGTTGGGGCTGCGACCGGTGGCGAAGGCGTTGGGGACGTCGGTGTCGGCGATCGCCACGCGGGGCTTCTTCATATCGGCCATGGCGCAGAGTCGGTCGATGGCGCCGTGGAGCTGGGGGGCCTGCTCGGCGGTGACGATTCGGCCGCCCATGCCGTAGAGGGCGATCTTGTCCGAGAACCAGTACTGGCAGAACAGCACCGCCCCGGCGATGACCAGCACGAGGGCGTACGAGATCCCTACGGCGATCAGGAGTCCGATGACGGCTCCGTAGAGGAGGACGATCATCAGGCCGGTGGCGAACATCCGGAGGCTGAGGCCCCGGTCGTTCGGGATGTTGCGGGCGGTACTCATGCGTCGGTCCTCGAAACGGGGTCGGACAAGGTCAGGAGCGTTCCCCGCCGGGCTCGTCGAGGAGGGCCTTCGTCTCGGCGAGGGTGGCGTCGGAGAACGGCACCACCAGGTCCGAACTGGTGAAGGAGTCCGGCGGCAGCAGCGTGCCGACGTTGCGGACCTCGGTGATGACCGAGGCCAGGGCCGAGCCGAAGGCGTCGTCGTCGTCGCCGTCGACGGCGGCGTTCAGCTGGGCCTCCAACTCGCCCAGGTGGCCCTTGTCGGTTTCGGGCACGTCGAACTGGCCTTCGCCGAGGATGCGGACGATCACTTGGGGGACTCCGACTCGCCGCCGGCGGGTGCCTCCTCGGCTGCCCCGAGCTGGGCCGGCACGCCGGCACCGATCTCGGCCTTGAGGGCGGCGAGGTCGGCGTCGACCGTGCTGGCGGACGACACCTGGTCGAGCTGGGCCTGGATGTCGTCGACCGGGTTGGCGAGGTCGGTCAGGGCACCGGAGGCGAGGAGCTCGTCCATCGCCCCGGCCCGGGCCTGCATCGAGTCGATCTTGTCCTGTGCCCGTTGGACCGACATGCCGGCGTCGCCCATCGACTCGGAGATGCCCGAGACGGCCTCGCCGATCTTGGTCTGCGCCTCGGCCGCCGTGTAGGTGGCCTTCATGGTCTCCTTCTTGGTNNCTCCTGGTCCGCCACCTGCTGGTGCTGGGTCTGGAGCTCGGCCAGCTGCGGTGCGATGGCCGCGCGCCGGGCGAGGGCCTCGCGGGCCAGGTCCTCGCGGTTCTGGGACAGGGCGTCCTTGGCCTGCTGCTGGAGCTTGTCGCCCTGGGACTGCAACTGCGTCGCCTGGAGCTCGATGCGCTTCTTGGCGGTGGTGACGTCGGCCACACTGCGGCGGACCTTCTGCAGGTTCTCCAGGAGCTTCTGGTACGACAGGTCCAGAGACTCCCGGGGATCCTCCGCCTTGTCCAGGAGCTTGTTCGTCTTGGCCTGGAGAATCCCTGACATGCGCTTCATGACACCCATTGGCGACGATCCTTCCTCACGCTCTTCCTGCAGTGTAGGCCCGGGCATCCCGGTAGCGTGATCGGCGTGCCCGCCGAACGCTGCTTCCTGACCGTCCACGCCCACCCCGACGACGAAGCGTCCAAAGGGCCCGGAACGGTCGCCCGGTACCACGCCGAGGGCGTCCACACCGTGCTCGTCTGCTGCACCGACGGGGCCGAGGGGGAGATCCTGAACCCGGCCCTCGACACGCCGGAGGTGCGGGCGGACATCGCCGGGGTGCGGCGACGCGAGCTCGACGCCGCCACCGCGGTCATCGGCTACGACGAGGTCGTGCTGCTCGGCTACCGGGACTCCGGCATGGCCGGCTCCGAGGCCAACTCCCACGCGGACTGCTTCGCCGCCGCACCGCTCGAGGAGGCAACCGAACGGCTGGTGGCGGTGATCCGACGCACCCGGCCACAGGTCATGGTCATCTACGGCGACGACCAGTCCGGCTACCCCCACCCGGACCACCTGCGGGTCCACGACGCCGGACTGGCCGCCTTCCGGGCGGCGGGTGACCCGACGCGCTTCGCCGGGGCGGGGGAGCCGTACCAGCCGGCCAAGCTCTACTACACGGTCCATTCGGCGGCCCGGTTCCGTGCCATCCACGACAAGTTCGAGGAGCTGGGTCTCGAGTCGCCCTTCGACGCCGACTGGCGGGCCCGGTGGGACAAGATGCCGGACGAGGTAGCCACCGCGGTGGTCGACATTGCCGGCCACACGAGCGTCCGGCGGGATGCCCTGCTGGCCCACGCCACCCAGGTGGACCCGAACTCGCAGTTCTGGTTCGGCCTGCCACCCGAGGTCATGGAGTCGATCCAGCCTCACGACGACTACCGGCTGGCGTTGGTCGGTGACCCGGACGGCTCCGTGCGCGAGCCGGACCGGGACCGTGCGGTCGAGGACGACCTGTTCGCCGGGGTGGGGGAGGCGTCGGCCCCATGACGGCGCGCTGGCTGACCGACGGGTGGTTCACGCTGGCCGGTGCCGAGGCGGAGGGTGTGCACGGCCCCCCGACGCTCCAGGGCACGGTGGTGGTCGAGGTGACGGGCGGGCCGGAGGGCGACCTGGCGGGCCATGCCACGTTCGCGGACGGCGGGATCGTGGGGAGCGAGGCCGGCCCGGTCGACGACCCCGACCTCGTGCTGACCCTGACCGACGCCGACGCCCGGGCCATCGTGGCGGGCGATCTCGACCCGTCGGTGGCGTTCATGCAGGGCCGGATGAAGGTGGCCGGGGCCATGGCGCCGCTGCTCGACCTGTTGGCGTTGGCCGGCACCGAGGACTGCCGGGCCCGGCTCAGTCGAGTGGCCGCCCAGACCGAGTTCTAGGCCACGACCCAGGGCCCGTACGCCCCGGTGCCCGGGGTGCCTGCCGCAGACGATGGGCCACCGCCCAGCAAGGGCAGGTGGATGACTCCCGCACTCTGCAACAGGATCAGTGTCACGGCCGTCACGACGACGACGACGAACAGGACGATCAGGTAGGGCCGGACCCGCGCCCATCCCGTGCGGTGGGCACGGCGCAGCCTCGGCGGCGCAACCGTCGTGACCGTCGACGACCCGGCCGGGCCATGGTGGCGCACGGCGAAGGCGCCGATCCGCCCGGCCAGTTCGGTGGGATCACCACCCGACCGCAGGAGCCGGTAGGTGCCGGTCCGCGTCTGGACACTGATGAGCGCGCCCGCCTCGGCGTGGGGAAGTCGTCGTCCGGTGTCGGCCTCCTCGACCAGTGTCGACGCCGGGCCTCCCGGCACGGGCGCCGGCCCGTCGGGCCGCTGTCGGCCGGGGTCCACCCACCATGCCGGGATGACGCCGCCGCCCCAGGGCTCGACCGCGTGGGCGACGACCGACTCCCACGGCAGGAGGCGGGGCGCCTCACCCCGCCGCCGCACGACGCCGATCCCCTGGTCGTCGACCACCACCGCGTCGACGCGGGTGGGGTCGTAGCCGTGGGGGTCGAGCAGTAGGAGGCCGGTGACGGTTAGGGGCTTCGGCCCGGGTCCCGCACCGGCGCCCGGCTCATCGGGCCCGGACGCGGGGGTCACGGGCGGACGGGGTGTCGCATGGCGTCGCGCAGTGGCCGGTAGCCGATGCGGTGCGCGCCGGACGCGTCGACCGCCGCGGCCACCTCCGGGTCGTCGACCAGGAGCGCCAGCTCGGCCACCCGGGACGCCCAGTCACCGGTGGCCGCCCGCAGCTCGGGGCTGTCCACCGCCGGGTGGAGCGTGATCTCGGTCAGGCCGGGCTCGAGAGCGCCGAGCGCCGCCAGGAGCGCCTCGCGCCCGCCGAGGGGGGGGACGGTCACGGCCCTGTCGGCGAAGAGCACACCCTCCTCGGCTGCCAGCTGCCGGATGGGGAACCCGACATGGGGCTCCACCGTGTCGTCGGGCAGCCGCAGCGGCAACCCGAAGTCGACGGCCAGCTCGAGGTAGACGTCGAAGAACTCCGGGCGGAGCAGGAGGGCGTCCATGTGGGCGTCGAGATGGCTGATGTCGAAGCCCCACAGCACGGCCCGCTCCACCTGGGCCCGGCACTCGCGGCGGACCTCGTCGAGGTCGGCGTGGTCCCACACGTCGGTGACCGTCCGCGGAAACCCGCCGTCGCCGTCGAGGAGCGAGGGGGCCTGGGTGATCGGTCCCCAGCGGTAGAGGTCGTGCTCGGCGTTGAGGGTCAGGCGCACCCCGACGTCGTCGCCCCGGAACCGGGACGCCGCCTCGCGTGCCCAGGGCGCCGGCACCAGGAGGGACGCCGACGTGGCGAGTCCGTCGCGCAGGGCGTCGTAGACGCCGGTGGTGGCCGCATGGCAGAAGCCCAGGTCGGCACAGTTCAGTATGAGGAGGCGGGCATCAGGGGCTGCCCCGAGCTGCTCGACTACGGACGCCATGTACCGACCGTAGTCGGCGACCGGTCGGGCGGCGCGTGAGGACCGGGTCAGGCGGCGCGTGAGGAGCCGGCGCGCAGACGGGCCCTGGCCTCGGCGATGCCCCGCCGGCCGACCTGGCGTGTGTGCTCGTCGAGGCGCCAGGCCTGCCCTACGTCTGCTTCGGCCTGATCCTCCTCGGGGGCCGGGTCGGTGACGGCCACCGGACCGGTAGGTGGCCTCGCCTCGAGCAGTGGGAGCGGCAGCTGCAGCCCGAAGGTGCGGGTGTCGTGGTTCGTGCTCATGGGGGCAGTGTGCCCGAAGGGTGTAATACGGAGGGCATGACCGAGGCCGACGCCCCCACCACCACCCATGACGGACGCCCTGCCGGCGGCGTCCGGTACGGGATCACCGTCCCCTTCGACGGGATCCCGTTGACCGAGCACCGGCGCTGGTTCGAGGACCTGCTGCGGCTCGGCTACACCGACGTCTGGTCGGCCGAGACCGACGGTACCGACGGTTTCACGCCCCTCGCCCTGGCCGCCGCATGGACCCCGGAGCTCCAGCTCGGGGTGGCCATCATCCCTGCATACACACGCGGCCCGGCCCTCCTGGCCCAGAGCGTGGCGGCCATGGCCGAGGCCGCCCCCGGCCACTTCACGTTCGGTCTCGGCACCTCGTCGGACGTCATCGTGTCCCGGTGGAACGGGGTGCCGTTCACCGAGCCCTACAAGCGGGTCCGGGACACCATCGCCTTCCTGCGCGAGGCCCTGTCCGGCGAGAAGGTCGACACCGCCTACGACACCTTCGAGGTACGGGGTTTCCGCCTGGCCCGACCGGTGACCCAGCCGCCACCTATCTTCCTGGCCGCCCTCCGCCCGGGCATGCTCCGACTTGCGGGCCGAGCGGCCGACGGGGTGATCGTCAACTGGCTGTCCGCCGACGACGTGTCGACCGTCACCCCGGAGCTCGGAGCCGACAAGCCTGTCGCGGCCCGGATCTTCGTGATCCCGAGCGAGGACGCCGACATGTGCCGGGCCATCGGACGCCGGATGATCACGGCGTACCTGAACGTCGGCGTGTACGCCGAGTTCCACCGCTGGCTCGGGCGGGGCGACGCCCTCGGGGACATGTGGCGCCTGTGGAAGGAGGGTGACCGCAAGGCCGCCCTCGAAGCCGTGCCCGACGAGGTCGTCGACGACCTGGTCGTGCACGGCTCGTTCGCCGAGTGCCGCGACAAGATCGGCCGCTACGTCGCCAACGGCGTCGACATCCCGGCGCTGGCCGTGCTGCCGTTCGGCGTCGACCTGGCCGACGCGGTGGAGGGACTCGCTCCCCGGTAGCCCGTGGTCCTCGGACCGCGCCCTGTAGGCGTCAGGCGGCCTGTGTGGACATGAGGGCCAGGCTGTCGAGGGTGCGGGCGCAGGTCCGTGCCGCTTCGACACCCTTGGTGGCGAGGTGCCCGGCGAAGAACGACGCGTGGTCGGCGTGCTCGTGGAAGTGGTGGGGGGTGAGCACGACCGACAGCACCGGCACGTCGGTGTCGAGCTGGACGCGCATCAGCCCGCTGACCACGGCCTCGGCCACGAACTCGTGCCGGTAGATCCCACCGTCGACCACGAGGCCTGCCCCCACCACCGCCGCATAGCCACCCGACGCGGCCAGGCGATTGGCGTGCAGGGGGATCTCGAAGGCGCCGGGCACCCGGAACAGGTCGACGCGCGCTGGATCGACCCCCAGGGCGGCGATCTCCTCGAGGAATGCGTCGCGGCACCGGTCGACGAGGTCGGCGTGCCACTCGGACTGCACGAAGGCGATCCGCGGCGAAGGGTCGGGCACGGCCCCTCCGGGTGGCTGGTGGTCCGTGGTGGGCATGCGTCCTCCCGAGGTCGGCCGAAAACTAGAACAGGTTCTAGTATAGGCCCGGGTGGGGGGATGTCCAGGGGTGTGCTCCGGTGAGGACGACACCCGTGCCCGGCGGAGCGGGCCGGGTCAGGCTCACGTGTACTTGGCGACGACCTCGGCGTCCATGTCCCGCACCTGGTCGGCCAGGTCGACGATGTAGGCGTCGAGCTCGGACGCCAGCCGCTTGTTGCCCAGCGCCATGATCCGGATGGCCAGGAGCGCGGCGTTGCATGCCCCGTTGATGGCCACGGTCGCCACGGGGATCCCCTTCGGCATCTGCACCATGGCCAGCAGTGAGTCGAGGCCCTGCAAGTTGGGCAGGGCCACCGGCACGCCGATGACGGGGAGCGGCGTGGTGGCGGCGACGACACCGGCCAGGTGTGCGGCACCACCGGCGGCGGCGATGATCACCTTGACCCCGCGTCCCGCAGCACCGCGGGCGAACGCCACGGTGTCGTCGGGGGTGCGGTGGGCCGAGAGGACCCGGATCTCGACGGGGACGTTGAACGAACGGAGGAGCTGGACCGCATCGTCCATGACGGACGTGTCGGAGGAGCTCCCCATGAGGATGGCGACGGACATGGCTGCATTCTGCCCGAACATCGGCCCGTCTTCACATCCGTCGAGCAGGTGGGTCCGTTCGGGGCGCCGCCGTCCCGGTACGGTGTGGCCCACGCCGGCCCGTTCACCCCGAGGGCCGGGGCCGCCCGGTGGGGTGCACCGTTGGGGCGACGAGAAACGAGGCAGCGATGCGCATCGGCGTGATGTTCGACACGGAGAGGCCGTTCGACGACGTGGTGTCCCAGGTGGCCGGTCTGGCCGAGTCCGGGATCGAGGTGGCGTGGTCCAGTCAGATCTTCGCCTACGACGCCCTCACCACCCTGGCCGCGGTGTCGCGCGAGGTGCCCTCGATCCACTTCGGCACGGCCGTCGTCCCGACCTACCCCCGGCACCCGGTGATGCTCGCCGCCCAGGCGCTGACGGTGCAGGCGGCCAGCGGCGGGCGCCTGACGCTGGGCATCGGACTGTCCCACCAGATGGTCATCGAGAACGTGTTCGGGATGTCGTTCAACAAGCCGGCCCGCCACATGCGCGAGTACCTGGAGGTGCTCATGCCCCTACTGGCCGGCGAGCAGGTCAGCTTCGCGGGGGAGACGGTCAAGGCCTCCACGTTCGGCCCACTGCAGATCACCGCCCCCGGTCCCGATGTCCTGGTGGCGGCCCTCGGTACCGTGATGCTGCAGATCGCGGGACGGTTGGCGACGGGCACGATCACCTGGATGACCGGTCCGGTGACGATCGAGGAGCACATCGCCCCGACGATCCGTGGGGCGGCGGCCGAGGCGGGACGACCACTTCCCCAGATCGGTGTCGGCCTGCCGGTGTGCGTGACGGACGACCCGGCTGCGGCCCGTGCCAAGGCGGCCGAGGTGTTCGCCGTGTACGGCCACCTGCCCTCCTACCGGGCGATGCTCGACCGAGAGGGTGCGGGTGGCCCGGCGGACGTGGCCATCGTGGGCTCGGCCGACGACGTGTCGGCCCAGGTGCGTCGGTTGGCCGACATCGGGGCCACCGACTTCTGTGGGGCGCCCTTCGGCACGGCCGAGGAGATCCGGGCCTCGATCGACACGCTGGCCGGACTGGTCGGGAGCTGACCACCCCGGTCGGCAGGGGAGTGGCGCCCGCCCGCGGCGGTCAGCGCGACAGGCGGGTGTGCTTGAACTCGTTGAGTTCGGGGTGGTCGCCCATGAGCGCCAGCACCCGGTCGATCGTCTGACGGGCGAGTGTGCCGTCGCCATCCGAGCGGCTCATGAGGCGCACGAAGACCGCGTCGTCGTCGACGATGAAGGTGGGGACACCGAACACGTCGAGACCGTCCACGCACCGCTCGTGCTCCTGGCGGATGACCTTGGCCGGCCAACCGGCGTCGACCTCGGCCAGCACGGCGTCGGCATCGACGCCTGCCCCGGCGAGTATGGCGTGGACCACCTCGCGGCTCCGCAGGTCCGCGCCGTCGACGTGGCGTGCGTCGAACAGCGCCCGGTGGACGGCCAGGAAGTGCTCGGGAAGGCGGTCCCGCACGGCGACGCCGGCGGCAAGGGCGAACAGGTCGGTCTGATGGGCCGGGTCGTCCCACGTGTCCTGGCCCTCGGCGCCCATGCCCTGGTTGAGGAAGTAGGGCACGAACGTCACGTCCCAGTCGGCTCCCGCCTCGAGGCCGTCGAGCAGGTGCTCGTGGCCATTGCGGGCGAAGGGGCACCGGTAGTCCCAGGTCACGGCAAAGGTCGTCGGAGCGCTCATGAGGCCTCCAACCCCACGGTCGGGGGTTCCATTCCCCGTGCAGGCAGCCACCCGGCCCCGCTCATCGGCGCCCGGACCGGGTACCGGTGGCTCATCGGAGGCGTCGGACGACGAGGCCGAGCGCGGTGCCGATGACCATGCCACCGACCACGTCAGAGGCGTGGTGGTGGCGGAGGTGGATCCGGCTGACGCCGATCAGTCCGGCCGACGTGTACAGGAAGGCGTTGCCGGCCCGGTCGCCCGGCCGGCTCAGCACCGCGGCGGAGCAGAACGCGGCCAGGGTGTGCCCGCTCGGGAAGCTGCTGGTGCGGGGGGCGCGGACAGGCACCCCGGCACCGGACAGGACGAGGTCGGTGGTGTCGGGTCGCTCACGGTCCACGACCTTCTTGATCCCGGCGTTGACCAGGGCGGAGGACACCCCGGCGACCCCGAGGGCCCGGACGGCCGCTCGTCGGGTCGGCCCCGACCGGCGCCCACGCCAGGCGGCGACACCGGTCCACAGCCAGCCGTGGTCGCCCAGTGCACTGACCACCTTGACGGCGGCGTCGATGGCGGGCACGCCGCGCAGGGGTTCGAAGAGCCGGTCGACACCGTCGTCGACGGTCGACACCGCAGCCAGCAGGCCGGAGGGTGTGGCCGGGGACGCGGTCGTCCCCTCGGGGGTGGGGCCGGTCATGCCGCACCCGAGGCGCCGGCGCCCAGCGCGGCGGCGGCCAGCGACGGGTCGCCGCCGTAGGCGGGGCAGAAGTCGCGGAAGCGGCAGAACCGGCACAACGGACCGGTCTTCGGTCGGAAGTCCTCGTCCCGGCAGGCCCGCTCGATCGCCGACCACACGGCCAGGGTCTTGGTCTTCTGGCCGCGTAGCCCCTGCTCCGTCGGCTCGGCCGTGATGACCGTGGGCTCCTTCAGGTGCAGGAGCCGGACCTGCACCGGACGGCGACCGAGTACCTCCTGGCACAGCAGGGCGTAGGTCTGGACCCCGGTCAGCTTCGACTGCAGGTAGGCGTCGGAGGGGGCCCGGCCGGTCTTGTAGTCGATGACCACGAGTTCACCCTCCGGCGTGAGGTCCAGCCGGTCGAGGATTCCCCGCAGTCGGACGTCGCCCACCTGTGCGTCCAGCGTCAGCTCGATCCCGACCGGGGTGACCTCGTCGGGATCCTCCAGGCGGAAGTAGTTGGCGACCAACTGCTCGGCGTCTGCCAGGAATGACTCGGCGGCATCGGGCGCCAGTGCCAGGGAGAGGTAGTCGGGGTCGTCCCGCAGGGCGGCCCAGGCGAGGTGGAGCTCCGCTGTGGCCGCCGCCGGCGACCGTTCGCCACGCGGGTGGTTCCAGAACAGGCCCTCGAGGGCGGAGTGGACAAGGGTCCCCTTGACGGTCCAGATGGTGGCCGGGTCGGGGAGCCGCTCGATGGCGGTGAAGCGGAACGCCAGGGCGCAGTCGCGGAATGCGGTCATCTTGGACGGCGACAGCGACCGGGGTGGTTCGAACGGCACGCCCAGAGACTACGACGGGGGTGTGCCGTCCCGGGTGCCGAGTGCCCCGGCCACGTCCTTGGCCACCTCGGCGGGCCGCTCGAGCGGCCCGAAGTGGCCGACGCCGGGGAAGCAGGCGACGGTGGCGCCGTCGACGCGGGCTGCGTCCGCGGCCATGGCCGGCGCGCCGAACGAGTCGGTGTCCTCGCCGTAGGCGAACACGGTGGGGCAGTGGATCTCCGGAAGGCGTTCGAACGCCCCGTTGCCGAAGCCGTGGACGTACACCTCCGCCTCGTCGTCCCGGTCGCACCGCAGCCGGATCGCCCGGCCGTCACCCCCCTCCGCTCCGGGCACCACCTCGAAGCCGTCCTCCACGTAGTGCTGGAGCACCTCGGGGTCGAGCACCCCGAAGGACGGCTTGGAGCTGAAGTTGAGGTAGGCGTCCTCGGCCGAGGGGAACGTCGCCCGGCGCCGTCGGGCGCCCCGGGACAGTGAGTTCTCCTCGAGTGCGAACGGCACCTCCTGGTCAGGCACGACCACCGGCTCGAACAGGTAGAGGGAGCGGAAGGTGCCGTGGCGGGCCTGCTCGGCCAGGAGCAGGGACGCGCCGCCGCACGAGTGGCCGAACCCGGCGGGCCTGTCGAGCCCGAGCCGGTCGACGACCGTCAGGACGTCGGTGCCGAAGCCGGACCAGGTGAAGTCGCCGTCGGCGGGCCGGCCGGAGCGGCCGTGGCCGCGGAGGTCGAGTGCATGGCACCGGAAGCGGTCCCCGAGCACCCGGGCCAGCGGCAGCAGGACTCCGGCGCAGAACCCGGTGGCGTGGACGAGGAGCAGGTCAGGGCCGGTCCCGCCGAAGTCGTAGACGGCCAGTTCCACCCCGTCCGGGGTCGTACAGGTCAGGGTGGGCAGGGACGCCGGGTCCGGTCCGGTGGGCACGAGGTGACGGTAGTCGCCCGGGCGGGCCGACCGGCCCTCCGGGTGCCCCGGGACGGCCCGGCGGACGGCTAGACAGTGGGGACCATGGAATCGACGCTCACCAACTT
>PLRX01000033.1 GCA_003164095.1 Acidimicrobiaceae bacterium
CGAGATGCGCCTGCCGGTGATCGGCGAGGTCTTCGCCAACGGCGGCATCGCGAAGGACGACGTCGGCTTCATTTGCTCGGGCTCGACCGACTACCTCGTCGGCGGCCCGTTCAGCTTCGTGACCGCCCTCGACGCGGTGGGCGTCTGGCCACCCCGGTCGGAGAGCCACGTCGAGATGGACGCCGCCTGGGCCCTCTACGAGGCCTGGGTGCGGCTGCAGGAGGACGACATCGACGCCGCCCTCGTCTACGGCTTCGGCAAGTCCTCGCTCGGCAACCTCGGCGAGATCTTCGCTCTCCAGCTCGACCCCTACGTGATGGCCCCGCTCTGGCCCGACCCGGTCTCGCTTGCCGCGCTCCAGGCTCGGGCACTGCTGGACTCGGGGCGCACCACCGAGCAAGAGCTGGCCGAGATCGCGGCACGCAACCGTCGCCGTGCACTCACCAACCCCAATGCGCAGGTGGCGGGGGAGTTCGACGTGGCCGAGCTGCTTGCCGAGGACTATGTGGTCTCACCCCTGCGCCGCCACACGCTGCCGCCCATCACCGACGGGGCGTGTGCCATCGTGCTGGCGGTGGGGGGCCGTGCCTACGAGCTGGCCGAGCGCCCGGCCTGGATCACCGGCATCGACCACCGGGTGGAGACCCACGCCATCGGTGCCCGGGACCTCACCCACTCGCCCTCGACGAGGAAGGCCGGCGAGATCGCCGGCGCCCTCGACGGCGGCATCGACATCGCTGAGCTGCACGCGCCCTTCGCCTCCCAGGAGGTGGTGGTGCGCGACGCCCTCTCGCTCGGTGACAACGTCGACGTCAACCCCTCGGGCGGCGTGCTGGCGGCCAACCCGATCATGTCGGCCGGGCTGGCCCGGATCGGCGAGGCGGCCAGCCGGATCCTGGACGGGACCGCCGGCCGGGCCCTGGCGCACGCCACTTCGGGGCCCCTCCTGCAACAGAACCTCGTCGCCGTCCTGGAGCGTGGGTGATGGCCGAGCGCTGCGCGGTCATCGGCGTGGGCCAGACGCATCACAAGTCCCGCCGTGACGACGTCTCGATCGCCGGGCTGGTGCGCGAGGCCGCCCAGCGGGCGCTCGCCGACGCCGGCGTCACCTGGTCGGACATCGACGCGGTGGTGCTCGGCAAGGCCCCCGACATGTTCGAGGGTGTGATGATGCCCGAGCTCTACCTGGCCCCCGCCCTCGGCGCCGTCGGCAAGCCCATCTTCCGCGTGCACACCGCCGGCTCGGTCGGTGGCTCGACCGCGCTGGTGGCGGCCCATCTGATCACCGCCGGCATCCACCGTCGGGTGCTCACCGTGGCCTTCGAGAAGCAGAGCGACTCGGACGCCATGTGGGCGCTGTCGGTGCCCCAGCCGTTCTCGGCACCCCTCTTGGCGGGTGCGGGCGGCTACTTCGCCCCGCACATCCGCGCCTACATGCGCCGCTCGGGTGCACCCCGCGACACGGGGATGCTGGTGGCGGTCAAGGACCGCCTCCAGGCGCTCAAGAACCCCTACGCCCACCTGCACATCCCCGACATCAGTCTCCAGATGGTCGAGGAGTCGGTGATGCTCTGGGACCCGCTGCATTATCTGGAGGCCTGCCCGTCGTCCGACGGGGCGGCCGCCATGGTGCTCGGCACCGAGGCGGCCGCCGCCGAGGCGCAGGCGGCGACCGGTAAGCGCCCGGCGTGGGTGCAGGGTATGGCCATGCGCTCGGAGCCCACCATGTTCGCCGGCCGGGACCAGGTGAACCCCCAGGCCGGACGGGACTGCGCGAAAGACGTCTACGCCCAGGCCGGCATCGAGAACCCGAGAGAGGACCTCGACTGCGCCGAGGTCTACGTGCCCTTCAGCTGGTACGAGCCGATGTGGCTGGAGAACCTCGGGTTCTGCGACCTGGGCGACGGTTGGAAGCTGACCGAGTCGGGGGCCACGGCCTTCGACGGCGACATCCCCTGGAACGCCTCGGGCGGTGTGCTCTCCTCCAACCCCATCGGCGCCTCGGGCATGCTCCGCTTCCTCGAGGTGGCCATGCAGGTCCGCGGTCAGGCGGGTGAGCACCAGGTCGACGGGGCCAAGCTGGCGCTCGGCCAGGCCTACGGCGGCGGATCGCAGTTCTTCGCCATGTGGGTCGTCGGCAGCGCCAAGCCCTAGTCGGCGACGCGTGCCCCGGGCCGTCCGGGGCGCTAGGAAGTGGGCCATGGACGACCATGCCCACGCGCCCGATCCCACGGTTTCCGCCGGTCACCTCGTCGAGGTCGGGGAAGGCGTCTTCGCCTGGCTCCAGCCCGACGGGACCTGGTGGCTCAACAACGCAGGTGCCGTGACCGGCTCCGACGGGACCCTGGTGGTCGACACGTGTGCCACCGAGGCCCGCACCAGGCGGTTCCTCGACGCACTGGACGGGACCACGGGCGGCATGCCGGTCCGGTTCGCCGTCAACACCCACGAGCACGGCGACCACACCTACGGCAACTCGCTCCTGCCGGACGACGCCGTCCTGATCGGCCACGAGGCGATGCGCGAGCACCTGCTGCGCGACCCGCTGCTCGACCGGGGCGCGGTCCACTGGACCCCGGTACCCGACTGGGGCGCCGTGACCCGCAGGGTGCCCGTCGTCACGGTCCGGTCCGACCTGACCGTGCACCTCGGCGGTCGGCGCATCGACGTCGTCCACCCCGGCGGGCCGGCGCACACGTCGGGTGATCTCGTTGTCTGGCTGCCCGAGGACCGCGTGCTGTTCGCCGGCGACCTGCTGTTCGTCGGACTCACGCCACTCGTGTTCGGGGGATCGGTCGAGGGGGCACTCCGGTCGCTCGAGTGGCTCGCGGGGTTCGGGCCCGATGTGGTGGTGCCGGGCCACGGCCCGGTCACGTTGGCGGCCGACCTGCCGGCGGTGCTCGCCGACCACGAGCGGTACTACCGGTTCGTCCTCGGTCTGGCGTCGGACGGCCGGTCCGAGGGGATCGGCCCCCTCGAGCTGGCGCGGAGCGCCGACCTCGGACCGTTCGCCGACTGGCCGGACGGCGAGCGGCTGGTACTCAACCTCCACCGGGCCTATGCGGAGGCTGACGGCGTCCCCCTCGACATGATGGCTGCCCTCGACGACGCCACGTCGTGGAACGGCGGACCGCTCACCACCCACGTCTGCTGCTTCGGCTGAGGGTCCGGCCCGGCCCGGGATGCCCGGGCCCCGGGCGGCGGCGCCTGGGTGGCGGGCTCGACCGGGCGGCACCATGACCCTGGGGATACGATGGCGGCGTGAAGTGAGTTCCGGTCGACCACGCCCTGTCACGTTCCCTGGTCCCGGAGGTCTTCTGTGCCCGCGTCACACTCGTCCCTTCCCTCACGTCGCGTCGGCCCGTCTCCGGCGGCCACGCTCGTCGCCCGCGCCGTCTCCCACGACCGCGGTGGGCGCACCGTCCTGTCGGATGTCTCGCTGACCGTCGGTCCCGAGGCGTGCGTCGGTGTGACCGGTCCCAACGGTGTCGGTAAGACGACGCTCCTGCGACTGCTGGCCGGCATCGAGCAGCCGGATGCCGGCTCGGTGACACTCGACCCACCGGGTGCGACCGTGGGCTACCTCGCCCAGGAGCACGAACGCGTGCCGGGGGAGACCGTCCGCCGCCACCTGACGAGGCGGATCGGCGCGCAGGGTGCGGAAGACGAGCTCCAGGCCGCGGCGGCCGGGCTGGTGGCCGGCACCCCCGAGGCCGAGTCACGGTACGAGACGGCACTGGAGCGGTTCACCTCGCTGGGTGCCGCCGACGTCGACGCCCGGATCGACGCCGTACTCGACGACCTGGGGCTCGGCGCAGCACTCGCCGGACGGGAGGCGTCGACCCTGTCGGGTGGCCAGGAGGCCAAGGTCGCCCTGGCTGCCATCGAGCTCTCGAACTTCTCGATCACCCTGCTCGACGAGCCGACGAACGACCTCGACTTCGACGGCCTGCGGCGGCTCCAGTCCTGGATCGGGCGCCGATCGGGCGGCATGGTCGTCGTGTCCCACGACCGGGCATTCCTCGAGCAGACGGTCACGACGGTCCTCGAGCTCGACGAGCACGACCACACCGCGCGGGAGTTCGGCGGTGGATGGGCGGGCTTCCAGGCGGAGCGGGCGACGTCCCGCCGCCAGTCCGAGGAGGCCTACGAGCTCTACCGCTCCACGCGGTCCGGCCTCCAGGAGCGGGCGAACCGCCAGCGACAGTGGGCGACCTCAGGCGTTGCCCGCGAGTCCCGGTCGCCCCGCGACAACGACAAGGCGCAGCGTGACTTCCGCATCAACAGGACCGAGAAACTGGCGTCCAAGGCCCGCCAGACCGAGCGGGCGCTGGCCTCGCTCGACGAGGTGGCGAAGCCGTGGGAGGGCTGGGACCTGCGCTTCAGCATCGAGGAGACCGAGCGTGCCGGGGCGATCGTGGCCCGGCTCGACTCGGCCGTCGTCACACGCGGCGGGTTCGTCCTCGGGCCGCTCGACCTCGAGATCGCATGGGGGGACCGCCTGGGGCTGACGGGGCCCAACGGGTCGGGCAAGTCGACACTGGTGGCCGCCCTCCTCGGCGACCTGCCCCTGACGTCCGGCGAGCGGTGGTTCGGTCCGAGCGTCGTACCGGGGGTGCTCGGCCAGGACCGACGGGCGCTCGGGGGAGACCGCGACCTGGTCCGGGAGGTGTGCGACCGCTGCCGGGTGACGCTGTCCGAGGCACGCTCGCTGCTGGCCAAGTTCGGACTCGAGGCCGAGCAGGTGACCCGGCCGGCCGGAACGCTGTCACCGGGCGAGCGCACGCGTGCCGAGTTGGCCGTGTTCCAGGCACTCGGGGTGAACCTGCTGGTGCTCGACGAGCCCACGAACCACCTGGACCTGCCGGCCATCGAGCAGCTCGAGTCGGCACTCCGCTCCTTCGCCGGGACGCTCCTGCTCGTCACCCACGACCGGCGGATGCTCGAGTCCGTGGCACTGACCCGGACCGTCGAGCTCGGCTGAGCCCCTGATCGGCCCGGTCAGGGTGCGGTGGCGGCCCTCCGGCGGAGCGGCGGTTCCGTGGGCGGCGGCCGTCGGCGTGCCGGCAGTTCGGCCAGCAGTGTGGCCGTGGCGTCGGCGACCGCCCGGACGGCGCGCTCGACGGCCTCCACCGTGGCCGGCGAGGTCGACTGCAGGCCACCGACCTTCCGTACGTACTGGCGGGCGGCGGCCTCGACCTCGTCCAGGGTGGCCGCGGGCTCGAGCCCCCGCAGGATCGTGATGTTCCGGCACATGATCCGACCCTATGCCTGCCCCATCCGTCCCGCTCGAGTCGGCCCACCGGTCGAGCGCTGTGCGTGGTCGCGCTCCCGGGCCGGTCCACCGCGCCGGTCCGGTCGCCCCTCAGGCCGCCCCGGGTGCCTTGTAGCCGCTGAACACGTCCCGCCCGAAGGTGGCGCTGACGGTCGCGGCCTGGCCCAGCTTGGACAGGCCGAACAGATCCTCGATCGTCCCCAACGTGGAGAAGTGGTTGTAGGGGACGACGCTCACGGTGCCGGGCTTGATGAAGGGCGACACCAGCACCGTCCCCGTCCGGCCACCGCCGGGTCCCGACAGGCCCGGGAGCGCGGCGGCCGGGCCGGGCTGCTCGTTGCAGCATGCGGAGGCGTCCTCGTTCGGGCCGTCCACGTCGGCCTCGTCGAAGCTGACGATCAGCAGCCCGTCGCTGCGGAATGCGGGCGACTGGGTGATGCGCGGCACCCAGGTCGACAGGAAGGCGTCGATGTTGGCACCGGCCGTCGGGGCACCGGACTGATTGACGCATGGCGCGTCGTGGCCGTCGGCACACAGGTTCGGCGTGATGAAGCTCAGGTTCGGCGTCGTCGACACCTTCTCCAGATCGGTCGCCAGTCCGGTCGTCCCGGCAGGGGCCGACGCAGGCAGCGCACCCGAGGTCGTGCCGAGGGGGACCACCCGCGCGTCGCACAGTGCGGTGTCGTCGATGATCGAGTGGAAGTAGACAAACGGGTCGTGCCGGGTGGCGTAGCCGTCACCGGGCACCGCCTTCTGGGTCTGGTCGGCGGTTCCCACGGCCGGGTGACCGCAGACCGCCGACTCCCGGGTCGGGTCGTTGCCCATGTCCTGCATGTAGGCCTTCCAGGTGAGGTGGGCCGCGTCGAGTTGGTCGGCGATGGTCGGCACCGACGATGGGAAGACGCATCCGGAGTCGCTGATCTGCCCGTCCGGCGCCAGGGTGGCCGTGGACGGGAAGTCGGCGAACACCTGGCAGTCGGCCTGGTTGTCCGGATTCGGGGCCTGACCCGAGATCAAGGCGATGTAGTTGTCGTTCGAGAAGTGGCCGATGCCGTGGTACTCGCTGAGCTGTGCCCCCGAGGCGGCCAGGGTGGTGGCGAGGTACGGGTCGGAGGCCGGGTTGCCGAAGGTGTCGGCGTAGCCCTCGTTCTCCAGCACGATCACGAACACGTGGCGGATCGGCGGCAGTCCGGTCGACGTGCTGACGGCCGGGGGCTGGGCCTTGCCGGTGGCGGGCGTCGTGGCGGTGGTGGCCGTGGACGACGACCCCGAGGAGCAGGCGGCCGCCACGACGGCGAGTGCGCCCGTCAGGGCGAGCGCCACGCTCCGGCCGGCCCGGCGCGTGGCGTGGCGCTGTTCTGGTGAGGTGTCCCGGGTGGCATCCATGCCGGTGTTCTAGCAGCCCCGGGCTGTCCCGGCAGGAGTCCAGCGGCCCGGTACAGTGGGCGTCCTCGCCGATCTCCCGGAGGAATACCATGAAAATTGTCGTGGACTACGACGAGTGTGCAAGCAACGCCGTCTGCATGGGCATCGCACCCGAGGTCTTCGAGGTCCGTGACGACGGGTTCCTCTACGTGCTGAACGAGACCCCGGCCGAGGAACTCCGCGAGAAGGTCCGCCAGGCCGCCAACGGCTGCCCCACGGGCGCCATCACCATCGTCGAGGACGAGTAAGGCCCGGGTGGCACCAGACACCCCGAGGGTGCGGTTCGCACCCTCGCCGACCGGCTACTTCCATGTGGGGAGCGCCCGGACGGCGTTGTTCAACTGGCTCGTCGCGCGTCAGTCCGGCGGCACCTTCGTGCTGCGCATCGAGGACACGGACGCCGAGCGCAACCGGGAGGAGTGGGTCGACGGCATCCTGTCGGCCCTGCACTGGCTCGGCATGGAGGCAGACGAGGGTCCCTACCGCCAGTCGCTGCGCACCGGCCGCTACCACCAGGCTATCGACGCGCTCTGGGATGCCGGTCTCCTGTACGCCTGTGCGTGCACCCATGACGAGGTCACCGCCCGCAACAAGGCAGCCGGGATCCTGACGCCGGGCTACGACGGCCACTGCCGCGCCCTGGGCCTGCCCCGGGGCGAGGGACGGGCACTGCGGTTCATCACGCCCGACGAGGGGACCGTGGTGGTCCCCGACGTGATCCGTGGGGACGTCGAGTTCCCCTGCCAGGCCATGGACGACTTCGTGGCCGTCAAGGGCAACGGTGCACCGCTGTTCGTGCTGGCCAACGTGGTCGACGACATCGACATGGCCATCACCCACGTGATCCGGGGCGAGGACCTCCTTCCCACCACGCCCAAGGGCATCCTCATGTGGGACGCCCTGGCCGGCATCGGCTGGACCACCGACGGCACCGTCGGCCCGGCGGAGGAGCCGACGCCACCACTGCCCGTCTTCGCCCATCTGCCGATGCTGGTCAACGAGGCCCGCAAGAAGCTGTCCAAGCGCAAGGACCCGGTGGCCGTCGAGACCTACCGCGACCAGGGCTACCTTCCCGACGCCTTCGTGAACTACCTGGGGCTCCTCGGGTGGGGCCCGCCCAACGACCGGGCCGAGGTGTTCACCCGGGACCAGATGGTCGACTGGTTCGCGCTGGCCGACGTCAACCACTCCCCGGCATTCTTCGACGTCGCCAAGCTCACGCACATGAACGGCGAGTACATCCGGGCCATGGCACCCGAGGACTTCATCGAGGCGTGCCGGCCGTGGCTCGAGGGCGACAGCGCGCCGTGGCCCGCGGGCTCGTTCGACGAGGCTGCCTTCCGGGCCATGGCGCCGGTGGTCCAGGAGCGCGTCGCCGTCCTCGGCGAGGTACCGGGCATGGTCGACTTCCTCTTCCTCGACACCCCCGACATCGACCCCGACTCGTGGCAGAAGGCACTGGCCGGCGACGACGACGCCCCGGCGATCCTGTCCGCCGCCACCGCCGCGTACGAGGCACTCCGGGCCGACTGGACGGCGGGCGCCCTGCATGCGGCCACCCTGGAGGTGGCCGAGTCGGTCGGTCGCAAGCTCGGCAAGGCCCAGGCCCCGGTCCGGGTGGCCGTGACCGGTCGCAGGGTCGGCCCCCCGCTGTTCGAGGCCCTCGAGGTGCTCGGCCCCGACCGCACCCTCGCCCGGCTGGCGGACGCACGCGCCCGCCTGTCCGACGGCGGTCCCGTCCCGACATGACCTGCGGCCCGGCCGCACCCGGCCCGGACCGCTGATCCCGGTCCACCCCGGCATCCCACTGATCGCCCTCCGCATGCTCCGGCTCCTGCTCCGTCTGCTCAAGTACCTCCTCATTGCCGTGCTCGTCTACCTCGGGGTGACGGCCTGGCAGGTGTGGCGGACGGGCCAGCAGTACGCGCCGCAGGCCGCCGGGGCCATCGTGGTGATGGGTGCCGCCCAGTACGACGGAGTGCCGTCGCCCGACCTGCAGGCCCGCCTCGACCAGGCCGCCCTGCTGTGGCACCAGCACTACTCGTCCACGATCATGGTCACCGGTGGCAAGGAGCCGAGCGACACGTACACCGAGGCGGAGGCGGGTGCCCGCTACCTCCGGTCGGTGGGGGTGCCGGACTCCGACATCCTCCAGGCCGAAGGACGCGACTCGTGGGAGAACCTGGCCGAGGCCGCACCGCAGCTCATCGCCCGTGGCGACACGGACGTGCTGATCGTCACGGACAAGTTCCACGTGGCCCGCAGCATGGCCATCGCCTCCTCGGTGGGGCTCACGCCGCACCCGACGCCGACCCAGACGTCGCCCATCCGGGGTCTGTCCGCTGTGCCCTATTACGCCAAGGAGACCGCGGGTGTGGCGCTCGGCCGCATCATCGGCTTCGACCACCTCGACTCGGTGCACTCGTTCGGCCTCGCCCCTGCAGGCGGTCGGGCGACCGGTTAGCCGAGGACCACGCCGGGCAACTCGGCGATCGAGCCGAGCAGGTGGGTGTGCGGCGCCTCGCCCAGCTCGTCGGCCGAGTGGGCACCGGTCAGGACCCCGGCCACCACGGAGGCCCCGGAGCGGGTGCCGGCCAGGAGGTCGGACGTCGTGTCGCCCGCCACGGCCACCTCGGCGACGTCGTCGATCCGCAGGCGGAGCACGGCGGTCAGGATCATGTCGGGCCAGGGCCGTCCCCGTCCGGCGTCGACGGGGGACAGCGCGAGGTCGATGCGGCCCGCCCAGTCGAGCGTGTCGATGATGCGGTCGCGGGTGGCGGGCGAGAACCCGGTGGTGAGGCAGATCCGCACCCCGGCATCGCGCAGGGTGGCGAACACCTCCTCCGAGCCGGGCAGTGCCGCCACCTCGCCACGGTCGACGGCCTGGTCGAAGGCGGCCTCGAAGGCGGTGTTGGCCCGCTCGGCCCGGTGCCGGTCGCCACCGAGGAGCTCGGTGAACACGGTGATCTTGGACTGGCCCATGGTGCGCCGGATGTAGGCGGCGGGGTCGTCCATGAGGTCGCCGGCCACGAGTCCGACGGCGTCGAGGGCGGACTGGAAGGCCTCCTCCACCGCCCCCTCGTCGGCGACGGTGGTGCCGGCCATGTCCAGCGCGGCCAGTCGGATCGGTGGTGTCATCGGGTCAGTCCTTCCCAGGTCTCCTCGGCGATGGCGGGCGACAGGGTCATGCCCCGTCCGGCCGGGCCGGTCACCACGACGACCCCCGGTTGGGGACTGGCGCGGTAGTAGAGGCGGTCGTCGGTCACCACGGCGTACACCCCGGCCCAGCGCCGGACCACCGGCGGCAGTGGCCAGCCGAGAACCGACTCGGCCCGGGCCCGGAGGTCGTCGTAGAGGTGCTCCTCGACGGCGAAGTCGAAGGGCTCGTCGTAGACGTGGGAGTCGCCGATGGTGAGGCCGCCGGCGGCGCGCTGCGAGATCAGGAGCTGCACGCCCCACTCGGCGGTGGACGGCGGCGGCTCGGGGAGCGCGTCCCGGCCGGGCAGGTCGAAGGCCGGGTAGTAGCGCATCGAGTCGGCATCGGCCACAGCGGTGGTGAGCTGCTCGTCGGCAGGGGCCGTCTGCAGCATCTGGAGCCGGCAGCGACGGAGCGGGGCGGCGGCCAGGGTGGCGCCGACGCGGCCCCCGAGGCCGGTCAGGCGGTCGCCGATGCAGAGGACGACGACGGAGCCGTCGTGGCGGCCGCCGAGGTGGTCGACGGCTGTGGCAGTTCCACCGGACGACGTCTCGACGTCGACGACCTGGCGGCGGGGGAGCCACGTGTACCGGCCGGTCGACTCGAGGGTGACCCGCAGGGCACCGAGGACCAGTCCGGGCTCGACGATGGCGTCTCGACGGCACAGCAGCCCGCCGACGAGCTCGCCCCGGACGGCAGGGTTGGCCGACCGGACGCCGGCGGCGTCGAGGAGCTCGAACTCCCGGAGGGCGGCATCTGGCAGGTCGGCCGCCTCAGCCATGAGTGCCAGCTCCGCCTCGTGATGCGCGACGGTGAGCGAGCCGTCGGGCCGGAATCCGATGGCTGGGGAGTGCATGGCCAGCTGCTCCCACAGGTCACGGGCCCGCACGGCCAGGTCGAGCTCGGGGCCCTGGGCGCGACCACTGACCCAGACCAGTCCGAAGTTGCGGACCGAGGCGCGCCGGGGGCCGGCGTCGGCCTCGAGATGGGTGACCTCCCAGCCGCGTCGGCAGGCCTCTAGGGCGTGCATCGTGCCGAGGACGCCGCCGCCGACGATGACCACCCGCTGCGCGTCCACGGCACGATCGTAGTGAGGGCGGAACGTCCCGCCCGACGGCCGTCGTGTACCCGCGGTCGGGGGGTGGCGTGAGGGGCTCGCGAGGGTCGGTCCGGGTTGCCGTCTCGGGGACCCTCCAGGTCGGCTAAATTGGCCTCTCGCCCATTCGGGGGTGGCGCAACTGGCAGCGCGCGTGATTCTGGTTCATGAGGTTGGAGGTTCGAGCCCTCCCCCCCGAGCGCTTGCAGTGGCCCTGATCAGGGCCGGTGTGGCAGATTGCTCCCCCGGGAGTGATCGAGTGCAGTACCGAGGTATCGGGCCGCCTTCGGGCGGCCCGTCAGGGTCCCATCGTCTAGAGGCCTAGGACACCACCCTCTCAAGGTGGCGACACGGNNTTCGAATCCCGTTGGGACTGCCAGTGAAATGGCCAGCTCAGAGAGTATTTCTCCTCTGAGTTGGTCTCGTTGCTATCCTCATAGCCAGAAGAACCCAACAGAAAACCCAACATGGGGCGGGGGAGTTCGATGGCAGGAAGCATGCGACTGGTCGGTGATCCTGATGTCTGGGAACTCCGGGTGTATGTGGGCCGGGATAGCGAGGGCCGGGTGCGGCACGTCC
>PLRX01000025.1 GCA_003164095.1 Acidimicrobiaceae bacterium
GTAGGTGCCGCTGTTGACGATCGTCCCGCCGGTGCTGGTGAAGCTGCTGCCCCCGTTGAGGGCGATGGATCCGGTGCTCGACACGGTCACGGTCCCGGCGTTGGAGGTGAGGGTGCCCTCGTCCTGGTCAGCCGTGCCCGCCGGTCCGCCGGGTCCGATGGCCAGGGTGCCGCCGGCCTGGTTGGTGATCGGGACCCGGAGGTAGCTGACGTTGCTGCCGGAGGCGCCGTAGGTCTGGAGCGTGCCACCCGAGGCGATCGTCAGCGAGCCGCTGCCGTTGAGGAAGGCGTTGCCGTTGCCGGTGGGAGCCAACGTGAAGATCCCATTGGAGAGCACCGTGCTGGCGGAGTTCAGCGACAGCGACGTGTTCCCGCCATCGGCCGACACGACAAGCGTCTGCACGCCGGAGCCACCACCGAGTTGGAACGAACCCACTGTCGGGGACGTGTCATCGGTCACCGTGAACGTTCCGGACCCGTCGATGCACGCCACACTGCCCGACCCGGGCACGAGACCCGTCGACCAGTCGCTCGACGTGTTCCAGTTACCCCCGCTGGTCGCAGTCCAGGTGTCGGTGCACGCCGGCAATCCGCTCGCCTCGACACCTGCAGCGGCTGCCGGCGCGACTCCGGCGGGTCCGAGCACCACGACCGTCGGGATCGCCAGGATCAGGGCTACGGCCGACGTGCTGAGGAATCGCTTCATGGTGTTCTCCAGTTCGGTGGGATCGACTGTCGTGTTGCGTCGACCGATCGCTCCCGTTGCGATGCACGAACCACTGCGTGGCACGCAACGAGTGCGACGGTTCCGACCGCCACTACCGGACGGAAACTCGGTGACGCATCGGCCGCGCCTGCTCACGCGCTCCGACTGTGTGGGCAATCGTTAGTGATGTCGGACACAAAGGCAATATGCCGAACGGCGTATTGAGGCACGAATGTCACGGTGGGCGCCGACGAGGTCGACGCTGTGTGGTCAACCGTGCGGTGCCTGATCACAGCCCATGGGTGCGGTTACCGCTCCAGGGCATCGAGTACGAACGCCGTGAGCCGGCCCCGCCCGTGGACCCCCAGCTTCGTGTAGATGTTGTCGAGGTGTTTCTTGACCGTCGCTGGCGAGACGTGCAGCGCGTCACCGATGGATGCGTTGGACTCACCCTTCGTCACATAGTCCACGATCTCCGCTTCCCGGGCGGTCAGACCCAGTGCATGCAGACTCTCGGGGTGCGGTTGCTCGGAGATCTCGTGCACCAACAAGGCACCAGCGTGGCCCGTCTGACTCGGAAGGTAACGGAGGACGACGTGTCCGCCTTCGGTCTCCGCTCGAAGGGGTTTCGGCAGCTCCGGCGACGTGTCCGCCTCGAGGCGCGCCGCCTGCATCTTCAGCCACCGCTCGACACGTGCCGGGAACGGGCCGGTCCGAGTGGGGCGACCGAAGTACCGGTAGAGCGACACCAGTGCTCCAGGCGTCAGCTCGTGAGGCGGGTCAGACAGCACGATCAGTCCCACGCCGCTGTCCACGGAGGCGTCCGTCGCCGCATCGACGAGCAACCGGAGGTGTGCCTGGTCCTTGGCACTGAACCACGCCTGCACGAGATGAGGGCGGAGCACGTTCAGCACGTCCCGGTCGCGCTCCGAAAAATCGCTGTCGCGGCGGTTCAACACGATGCCCACGTGGATCGGTCGGGAAGCCGGTAGGGCCACCGCCATCTGGAACTCGATGCCCATCGGCTGGTAGAGCATCTGGTAGATGGGACTGGCGTGGAACTCGTCTTGCGTCCAGAAGTCGCTGATCCGCCGGGCGGAGCCGTCACCCGTCGACGCGGTGTGGTGGATCAGCGGGTGCTGGTCTGCCAGATCAGCAAGACGACGTTGGCTCCCGGCCGGGATGGGAAACGTCTCCGGTTCCATCGTGAACACCGTGCGCCCGGCCGAAGGGTCGACCTCGTTCATCGTGACGACGTCGGAAGGAATCACTTCGGCCAGTTGCGTGACCGCTGCTCGGGCGAATTCGTCAGGATCTCGAGCCGATGCGACGCCACGCACCACGGTGAGTACTCGCTCGAGGTCGCCGTGCCGCAGGCGGACCATGGGGCACCCTACTTCGCCGCTCTCGAGCACCGCTGCTGCGGCCTTGGCCGGTGTCGATGGCGCGACGGCGTGCGTCGAACTCGCCGCTTGTGCTCACGGTGAGGTTGCAGGGGACCCGACAGGTCCAGGCGTGAGGGTCGTCGCAGGACGCCACTCGAGACCAACGAACCCAGGTGCGCAACAACGCCTCTCGGGTCAGATCATTGACGGCATGTTCCTCACCCGAGGATGCCCTTTGCGATGACCACCCGCTGGATCTGGTTGGTCCCCTCGTAGATCTGGGTGATCTATACGGGTACGGCATACTCCCCGTTCAGAGGGGGTACGGGTCCCAGGAATTCTAGCGGTTGACCCGCGAACTGCCATGGGTAGCCACCGGTGCGTCGATTCCTGGCGCGGTGGCGTGCGGCACGACCGATCCAAGCGCCGAGAGCCGTCCCCCTTTCCGTGGCACGACGTGGCCCGCCCACGACCCCCCCCAAGTGCGGGATACCCGGCGGGCCGGGTCGCACCTCCGACGGTGACCAACCATCTGCGACCCGGAACCCGGGCAGGGCGCCCCGGCAGGGAATCGAACCCGGAGTTCCCGCTTAGTCAGTGCAGGACCGTTGTCTCGCAGAAGGGGCCCGTCGGGCCCCTTCTGCGCGCCTGACGATCTCGTCTTCCGCCGAACGCTGGGCGTAGGTGGGTCATCGACGGACGGGTGCTTGCCGGGCGCGAACTGTCACCCAATGAATCCTCTTTGAGTCAAGGAGGCAATTTCCGACAGGACTTCCGCAGATGATG
>PLRX01000015.1 GCA_003164095.1 Acidimicrobiaceae bacterium
TGGACGACATCGCCCGCGCCGCCGGGGTGGGCAAGGGCACGCTCTTTCGGCGCTTCGGCGACCGGGCCAACCTGATCCGGCAGGTCTACGCCGTCAGGCTGGCACCGCTGCGGGAGCAGATCGAGTCGGGCCCTCCACCGCTCGGACCGGACACCCCACCCCGAACACGTGTCGCCGCCATCATCGACGCCATCGCCGTCGTCAAGCTCGACAACGCCCATCTGATGCTGGCTCTCGAAGAAGGGGGTGGCCCGACGAGCGGCATCTATGGATCAGCCGACTATGTGAGCGTGCACGGCCTCTTACGTGACCTCGTCGCTACCGAGCTCGGAGTGGGCCGAGCTGGTTGGGTCGCCCATGTGCTCCTGGCGACCGTCCGGGCCGACCTCCTTCGGCATGTGACCGAGGGAGAGGGCATGAGCCACAGTGCCCTCCGTTCGAGTCTCAGGGACTTCGTCGACGACACGCTGGATCATTAGCTGGTTCGCCGGCCCGTGGGTGTCCCATATTGCGTGTTGATATGCACCGCAATCTCGGGCTCAACTGACAGCACGCTTACTACCGCGGGCACGCCGACGGCGTCACCACGCCCGCAGGTGACTGCCCCAATGATCTGGAGCAGAACTGGCCCGTCGGCGTCCTGAACTGCGGCTTCACGCCTTGAAGCCGTGGTTCGCTCCAAGCGCGCGAACCCTGGTGTAACTGATTGCTGAGGAACCTCGGGATCGAGGGGATGGCGGCAGAGCTTGGCCCACGGCCAGGTAACTTTGGCCGGTACTCAGCACAGAAGTCGTCACCAAATTGGACGGTGGGTGATTCCTAGATCGTCCCGAGCTCGGTGAGCCCAGCGAGGATGTCGGCGACCTCGGTTCGGGCCGTGTAGTCGGGCTGCACGTCCACGAAACGGACCGTGTGATCCTTGTCCACGATGAGGACGGTGGGCCTGGGCAACTGAGTGGAGCCTTCCGCGTTCACCTGTGCCAGATCGAGGCCCAGCGTGCGCTGGGCCTCGAGGACCGCTTCAGCTTGCTGGAAGACGATGCCGACACTGCGAGCGACGCGGTTGCCCGGGTCGGACAGCACGGTGAAGTCGAGCTCGGCCTTCTCGGCTGTGGAGAGGGATTGATCAGGAGACTGGGGGCTGATGGCCACCAGACGCGCTCCGAAAGCAGCCAACTCGGGCAGCAGCTCACGCTGGTACGTCCGCAACGCCAGGTTGCAGTACGGGCACCAGCCGCCACGGTAGAAGGCGATGACGGCCGGGCCGCTCGCGACGAGTTCGTCCAGCGTGACCGTTGCACCGTTCGCATCGGTCAGTGCAAAGGGTTCCAGGGTGTCGCCGACCTTGAGTGCGCCTGCCGGAATCCCTTGGTCGAGAAGGTCCTGAATGCTTCGATCGAATGCCTCGGCTACCTCTGAAGGCAGCCGTTTGGCAGCGGCTGCCTTCAGCTGCTCGGACTGCTCATGGATGGTGACGGGCATCGAATCTCCCAGGGGACATCGTCGGTGGAGTACTACTGGACTGTACGGTCCAGTAGCTATGCCATTACGTAACAACTGGACTGTCAAGTCCACAAACGGGATACTTGGGGCCATGGGACTCCAGCCGACCACTGAGAGGGGCCGCCAGACCCGACAGCGCATCGTCGCCGCAGCCGCCGAGGTGGTGGCCGAGAACGGCGCTCTCGGGGCCAGCCTGGATGAGGTCGGTGCCCGCGCGCCTGCATCGCGCAGCCAGCTCTACCACTACTTCAACGACAAGGCCGACCTGATGAGGTCTGTGGCCGACGCCACCAATGAGGCCGTCCTCGAGGGCCAGCGCGACCTCTTCGCCGGGCTCGACTCTTGGGATGGTCTGGTGCGATGGACGGACGCCCTCGTCGAACTCCAGGTGCAGCTCGGTGGGCGTGGAGGCTGCCCAATCGCCAACCTCCTCGGTCAGCTCGGTGAACGCGACGATGACATCCGTACTGTGCTTGCGTCTGGCTTCGACCGTTGGGAGGCCTCGATACGTGACGGCCTCACCACCATGATCAACGCGGGCGAACTTCGACCCGACTCCGATGCCGACTGGCTCGCCGCCTCCACCCTCGCAAGCCTCCAGGGCGGCCTCGTGCTGACCCAGGCACGCCGTGATCCCCGAGCGCTCCGTAGGGCTCTCGATGGCGCTCTGGCCCTGATCGGCACGCACCGCTCAACCGGCTGACTCGCACATCCGGCTCGTGGCTCCTGGCAAGTAAACTGCTTGCTCCTCGGCCAATGCCGTCAATCGAACGTTCCGCGCCTGCCATGGTGAAACTGATTGCTGAGCAATCTCCGGGTCGAGGGGATGGCGGTGGAGGATGGCCCAGTGCTCGGTGCTCATTCCGCACCGCGAGCATTCGCGCTTCAATTGAAGTGGTGCGTGCCAGCGATCACTCCAGACGTGCCTGGTTCTGTGCTCCCCTGGCGACGACCGTCGTTCTGTCGCGGCGCTCTGTGCGCGGTGGGATGCGCGAGATCGCCGATTACGCGCTCCTTAACGACACGGCTCGGGCTGTCATTCTGTGCGCTCGCGAACCGAACGTTTTGGGCCACCCGTCGTGCTGATGGGAATGACATCTTGAACAGGCCGCTGCGATTTGAACCGATTCGCTCAATCCGCCCATGTAGCTGAGTGCCGCCGCTTGACAAATCGTTCGGTACCTAGCAATATTCGTTAGGTGGCTAACGAACTACAGGACCCGAGACATTCATCAGCGGGAGCGTGGGCAAAGAGGTTGTACTTCGCAAGCCGGGCCGTGATGGAGTCGGTCTTGCGGCCATATGACATCGGATCGACGCAGTGGTACGTGCTCTACCAGCTGACTAACGATGGACCAACGATGCAACGCGATCTCGGTCGGATGCTCCAGGTCGAGAGGGCAACGCTAAGCGGGATCGTGAGCGCGCTCGTGCGTAAGGGCCTCGTCGAACAAACTCCCGATCCCGCTGATCAGCGGCAGCGGATGCTCCGAATCACGGCCTCGGGGCTGAAGCTCTGGGATGAACTACCCGATCTCGCACTGATTGAGGCGCTTGCATTCGACGGTGTCGAGGCCGCAGAGCTCGCGACGGTTGTCACGGTGCTCCAGGCCGCGACGCAACGCCTCAACAACCACTTATCAAAGGAAATCGTGGACGGCGACCCACTCCAACCATGACTCCAGGAGGTCATCGCATGCAGTACCGCACCCTCGGCCGGACCGGCATCATGGTCAGCCCTTATGCGCTCGGCGCACTGATGCTCGGCGCGTCCATTGGCAACCCCGACCACGACGACTCGATTCGTCTCATCCACAAAGCACTGGACGCGGGGATCAACCTGATCGATACCGCCGACGCGTACTCCCGGGGCGCTTCCGAAGAGGTGGTGGGCAAGGCCCTCAAGGGGCGGCGTGACAGCGTGGTCCTCGCGACCAAGTTCGGTCTCCCGATGGATGACGATCCCAATCGGCGCGGCACCTCGCGGCGCTGGATCATGACCGAGGTCGAGAATTCGCTGCGCCGACTGCAGACCGACTACATCGACCTCTACCAGATCCAGCGTCTGGACCCCGCCACCGACGTCGAGGAAACGCTCTCCGCACTCTCAGACTTGATCCACAGCGGAAAGGTCCGCGCGATCGGGTCGTCCATGACCCCCGCTTCTGACATCATCGAGGCCCAATGGGTTGCCGAGCGCCGCGGACTCGAGCGGTTCCACACCGAGCAACCGTGCTATTCGATCCTCAACCGCAGCATCGAGTCCGAGGTGCTTCCGGTTTCGCAACGCTACGGGATGGGCGTACTGGTGTGGGGTCCGCTCGGGCAGGGAATGCTCACCGGACGCGTGCGCAAAGGCCAGCAGACGGACCTCGTCCGCGCAGCGTTGGGTATGAAGGCAATCAGTAACGAGCATCGACTCGACGCCGTCGAACAGCTCATTCCGCTCGCCGAACAAGCAGGTATGCCGATGACCCACCTCTCAATGGCGTTCGCCATTTCTCATCCGGGTGTGACCAGCGCTCTCCTCGGGGCGCACACGATGGAGCAACTCGATGACCTACTCGCCGGCCTCGACGTCACGCTCACCGACGAAATCCTCGACCGGATCGACGAGATCGTCCCCCCCGGAACCGATGTCGGCACTCTCGACCAGGCCTACGTGCCCCCCGCTCTCCAGCGCTCGGACCTTCGCCGCCGCCCCGTCGATGAGCGGGCCGGCGTCTGATCACTCCTTGCTGCATTCTCGAAGAGCGCCGTGGGACGACAATCTCGGAACGGACGTTGCACCAAAGAGCCCCAACCACCGCACCAGTGTGATTCACACGGGTCTTCGAAGACTTGGAGCTGAAGAGGCGCTTGCCTGGCCTGTCCCGGCGCAGGCTGCGGACAGAAGGGCATCTTCACGTCTACAAACACTCGTCTCACCGCCGTTCGCTCCGAGGCCTGGGAAGCGACCACCACCGCTAGGTGAGACCTCGCTATGGACCGTCACCTTTGAGGGCATCCCAATAGCAAGGCAAGACTTGCCAATTGCATCTAGCAAGGTTAGCCTTGGCATATGTCTGAAGAACCAGAAGCATCCGACGTGGCCGCCGCACTCCAGATGAGCATCGGCCTGTGCCTACGGCAGCTTCGTCGTACGGATTCCGAGCGTGACCTCAGTTGGCCGGAGACCTCGGCCCTCAAGCGGTTGGAGCGAGGCGGTCCGACGTCGGTGACCGAGTTAGCCAAGGCCGAGCAGATCAGCGTGCAGTCGATGGGGACGACGCTGGGGGCGCTCGAAGCTCGCGGTTTCATCAAGCGAGATCCTCATCCAAGCGACGGCCGGCGCTCGGTCCTGTCGATCACCAAGGCCGGCACACGAGCACTGGAGGACAGACACAACGGGCGGGCCGAGCATCTGACGAAGGTGCTGACGACTGAGTTCAGTCCTGCTGAGATTTGGCAACTGATGGTGGCCGCTCCTCTGATTGAGCGGCTGGCACACTGCCTATGACCACTGATCGTGAGGCGCGCAGCCGCTCCATAATCCTGCTCGCGTGTTGTCTGAGCGTGTTCATGGCGGGCCTCGACACGACGATCGTCAATGTTGCCCTCCCATCGATCCAGAGCGTGTTTCACGCCTCGGTCAGCGGTCTGCAGTGGACGATCGACGCCTACATCCTGGTGATTGCGTGCCTACTCATGGCGTCGGGCTCGCTCGCCGACCGCTTCGGCCGCCGACGGGTCTTTCAGGTCGGGCTGGTGACGTTCTCGCTGGGTTCGTTGGCCTGCAGCCTGGCTCCGTCGCTCGGGTGGCTGATCGCGTTTCGTGGACTGCAGGCCGTCGGCGGATCGATGCTCAATCCGGTGGCCATGTCGATCATCGCCAATACGTTCACTGACCGCGCCGATCGCGCGAAGGCGATTGGCCTATGGGGATCGGTGGCCGGACTCAGCCTGGCCAGCGGACCAGTACTCGGGGGCTTGTTGGTCAGCGGGGTCGGATGGCGGTCGATCTTCTGGATCAACATCCCGGTCGGCCTGATCGCAATCGCGCTCACGCAACGGTTCGTGCCGGAGTCGCGGGCTGAGCGCCCCCGACGGCTTGACCTTCGCGGCCAGATATTGGTGATCGTCCTACTGGGGTGCCTGACCGCAGGGATCATTGAAGGGCCGCGGAGTGGGTGGGGATCGGCCTCGATCGTCGGCCTGTTCGGCGTTGCCGTGCTCTCAGCGATCGCTCTGGTCGTGGTCGAGTCCCGACGGCATGACCCGCTGGTCGACATGCGGTACTTCCGAGGCGCGCCGTTCTCGGGCGCCGCAATGATCGGGGTCGTCGCGTTGGCGACCCTCGGCGGCTTCTTGTTCCTCAATACGCTGTACCTGCAGGATGTCCGAGGCTACAGCGCGCTGCAGGCGGGATTGCTGACGATTCCAATGGCCCTGATGCTCGCAGTGTTTTCCGCCGTCTCCGGGCAGTTGGTGGCCAGGCACGGTCCGAGATTCTCGCTGGTCATCTCCGGTGGGTTGATCACGTTGGGCTCCGTCCTGCTCATCGACCTGGGAGTCCGCACCGCCGTGTGGTATCTCACCGTCGCTTACCTCGTCTATGGCGCTGGAGCGGGTCTGGTCAGTGCCCCGATAACCAATACCGCACTCTCAGGTATGCCCTTAGATCAGGCCGGCGTGGCGGGGGCGATCGCCTCCACCTCACGGCAAATTGGCGCGGCCCTTGGGGTGGCGGTTACCGGTGCAATCATCGCCGGCAGCTCGGCCAACTTCCTGCACGCCAGCCACGCTGCCTGGGCTGTAGTCGCTGGCTGCGGCGTCTTGGTCATTGCGCTGGGCATGGCCTCGACCGGACGGTGGGCTCTGGCCACCGCCGAACGAAACGGCGAGCGCCTTGCTGCAGACTCGCGTCTGGCTTCGGAGGGAGCCCGATGACTATCCGATGCGCCCCACGATCAGGCACACCATGCCGAGCGTGGAACGCCGTGCCGGAGTCCGTCAGCGGACGGAATCGCCAGCATTCCCTCCGTGCCCCACCGTTCTCGGACTAGATCGCCTAATTGACAACCCCGGCACCATGCACCGGCCTTCAAGCAAAGGAACCACAACTATGCCTGTAAACCCCATCGGCCACGCGCTTCGAAATCGACACGCCGGTCACGACACACTCGTCTGGGCAAACGCCGACCTCCAAGCACCCGAGAACTTCTCCCTCACCAGCTCTGCATTTGTTCACGGAGCCCCCATCCCCGAGCACCACCGCGGCAAACTCTTCGGGGAGAACATTTCACCCGCTCTCACATGGACAGCTCCGCCAGCCGAGACCGCTGAACTCGTGCTCATCGTTCAAGACCCCGATGTCCCCCTCGGGAAGCCCGCCACTCACGCGCTGACGCTCGGAATCGCGCCGACGCTGGACGCCATTCCCGAGAATGGCCTCACCCACCCCAGCCAGATCCCCGGACTTAGACACGGCAAAGGTCCACTTGGGCGGCGCGGCTGGGCGGGCCCAAAGCCGCCGCGGTCGCACGGACCACACTCCTACGTGTTCCAACTCTTCGCCCTGGACCGCCAGCTCGACCTTCCCGAAAAGTTCACCCTCAACGACGCAGTCAGCGCCATGGCCGGACATGTCATTGGACGCGCCCGACTCGATGGCACCTACGAGATCCGATGACCGCAAGGAGCTGAACTCACCTGATGGGAGCCATCAATGATGATTGCGGCGTCACAGGCACGACCCAGTGCACGGCGCAAAGGTGGTCACTGTCCTCGTACTGATGTGGGCGGTCGCCTGGATCATCCTGGAGACATCCGGCCAGGGATTGGCGAGCTACATCGTGGAGTTGACCCGATCTGACGGGCACGTGCGTGCCGCCGATCACCATTCAGTGGTGAAGCGGCAGAGCACTTCTGAATGGTTGACCAGGCATCGGACGAGCTTCTTTGCTCGGTGGCAATGCCAGCGAGCGGTGGAGCGGGTCCGGTCACAGCCGAGCTACCCCGGAGCGCGCTGATCCGCCTAGCATCTCAGACGTGAGCAGTGGTGTCCTTGTCCAGACAGCAGGGTGCTAAGTGGGCGGAAATCAGTCGGCCCTTGTGGGCCAACCTGAGGCATCGAAGACGGCTATCGGGTCGAGGTAGTCCCGCCACCACGTCACCTTCCCATCCGTGATCATGACAATGGAGACAAAGCGATTGTCATACGGACGGCCGGTCTGCGCGGATTCGCCGTGTACCTCGTATTCAAGGGTCACGACCGATGCGTCGGCATCTCGGTAGACCCGCAAATTGTCCGCGCTTCGCACGGTCATGTAGCTGTCGTAGTCGCTGTACAGGTCGATGATGGCCTGCCGACCTTGAACACGCCGGGGATAGCCAGGAACGGAAATGACGTACTCGAACACCACATCGTCGGCCAAGAGGTCGAAGAAGTCTTCGCCGTCGGCGAAGCCCTGGAGCCCATCTCGGATGATGTGGAAGAAGGGTCCGTCGGCTCCGAAGTTGGAGCTGTCCTCGATGTACTTGGTCACGTGTCCTCCTGATCGGTCATGATTGCAGCGCCTTCCACGAGCGAATGCCACGAAACTGGTGTCGGGCCGATCGGCTTACAGGACCCCGCAGAGGCTACTGTCCGCTGCGGCGTGCCTTTCCCTCGCTGGTCTTGTTCAGAAACTGACTGAGGAATCTGGTGGCCGTGGGGAGGTCGATTGAGGATGGCCCACGCCTCGTGCGGCAGACCCCAATCACGCAGGGACTCTCAGTGCCGCGGCCCGGGAACAAGCGACATGCATGGAACCGATCGTCCTCGAATCGTCAGGCAGACGGTGGGAACCTGATCGACTCCTGATCGCCGGTGATCGGTCGACAGAACAGGGCCGAGGGATTCTCGACGGCCCAGTCGCGCATGTGGATAGCGGGCGCGCAACCTAAAGGCACGAAGGTCATGGTCAGGATCGGCCCGCACCCGTCGACACACTCGTAGACAACTCGACCAGGCGACTCCGACACCGGCACCCTGTCCAGATACTGGGTGCGCCCGCACGCGGGACAGTTCGTCCACACGGCCCGTTCGGGGACGATGCTCCCGGGGAAGCTGAGTAGATCGGAGATGCGCATCACGCAACCCCGCTCCAGTAGTGGTTGACCCCCAGACGGACGCTCCACTCGCCGGACAGATGTTCCGCCATCATGGGCTCCACGTGGGATCACGGCCCAGCCGAGCCAGGAGTAAGGCTTGGTTATCTGCCCCGGCGGGTGGACCTTTCGGCTTGTCGTACAGGCCGCTTGCAGCGAGGACATCGATATCGGGAGGCAGGCCCTCGAGGAACGAGCGGCACACCTCTGGATCGAGGGTGACCTCGTGGCCTGCCGACCGACCGATGTCCCAGGTGTGGATCAGTACGTCACGACTCAACAGGGGCACGACCTGAGCGGCATCGATCTGGGACGGTGGATTGTTGCCGATCGGAGGGATGTCGACGATGCCGTCGAAGAGCCCCGGGCGCTCGAATACTCCTTCGAGCGCCTGCGCCGTCGCCATCCAGCGACCGACGGGGTCGTCCTTCGGGCGCTGCGGCTTGGCGCCGAGCGGTCGGAGGAGCAAGACGTCGTGGAAGCCGATCACATGCTCGAGGACACCCCGGGCGTCCCAAGCGCCGCAAGGTGATTGAGAATGCCAGCGATCCCCGACGGTGCTCACCTCATTGCCGAACCGACGACAGATGTGCAGGTGGCGCTCGGCAAGCACGCTGTAGTCGTCCGCCATGCGAACCTCCTTCGGGCCTCGTCTCCAAGTTTCGCACCCAAGAGCTCGAATGGTGTGCCCAGAGTCTCCGGAATCGTCAGGCCGATTCTGGGAGTTCATGGGCCGGTGGCTTGCCTTGTATGCGAATCTCGAACCCTGGTGTAACTGATTGCTGAGCAACCNNGCAACCTCGGTGTGGCCCGCTGGCTCCAGTCATCGTGGAAGCTGTCGCGGGCTATGGGTGTGGCCAACATCGCCGTGCTCCACCGGCTCTCCGACCTGGCATCCGTCGGGGCGGCCGGCAGCGAGCAGGTCGGCCTGGCCGAGGGCCTGCTGGCAGACTCCGAGACCCGTGTCGTGTATGCGCAGTCCCCCGGTGAGGTGGCCCGGACGGGTGAGCTGCTGGGTCTCACCGACACCGAGGCCGACCTGGTGAGCACCCTGCAGCGGGGCACCGCGCTCTGGAAGGTGGGCCGTCGCTCCTTCCTGGTGGAGCACCGGCTCGGTCCGGGCGAGGCCTGGATGGTCGACACCGACCGCGCCATGGTCGACCTCGACGACGGGCCCGGCCACTCCGCCCCGGAGTCCGACCACCCCGGAGTGTGGTGAGCAGCGCCACGGCGGGGGCGTTGGGCATCGGTGCCCTGGCCGTCGCGGTCGCAACGCTGGTGGGGACCGACCGGGACCGCGGCCGTCGGTCCCGGTGGAGCCGGGCGCCCCGCCCCGTCCGATCCGGCCCGGCGGCCCGCTCCCGGCCCGCAGCTGCCCCCACGGCGCGGTGGGCCCGTCCGTCCGACCTCGGCGACCTGGTCCTCCGGCCCTCCGGACCGCCACCCGTCGGCCGGCTAGTGCTGGGTCGGGTGGGGCGGCGGCTGGTGGCCGCCGAGCGGGCCCAGTCGGTCATCGTGTTCGGACCCTCCCAGTCGCACAAGACGACCGGGTTCGCCGTGCCGGCCATCCTGGGTTGGACGGGCCCGGTGGTGGCGGCCAGCGTGAAAGGCGACCTCCTGGAACACACCGCCGGCCACCGTTCGACGGTGGGAGAGGTCCTCTGCTTCGACCCGACCGGCTCGACCGGACGACCGGCGATCGCCTGGTCGCCCCTCCCGGCGTCGCGCACGTGGCCCGGCGCCCGGCGGGCGGCGGCGACCCTGACCGAGGTCGGTCGGTCCCAGGCGGGCGCCATGGCCGACGGCGACTTCTGGTATGCCACGGCGTCCCGGCTGCTCGCCCCGCTCCTGTTCGCTGCGGCGACGGCGGGAAGGGACATGGCCGAGGTTGTCCATTGGGTCGAGACGGGCGAGGAGGCGGACGTCCTGGACCTCCTGCACGCAACCGGTGTGCCCGAGGCGCTCGATGCGGCACGGTCGGCCTTCGGGAAGGAGGAGCGCCAGCGCAGTTCCATCGTGACCACGCTGGAGACACTGCTCGAGCCCTTCGCCGGGGCGGCGCCGTTCGGTGCCCCCGAGCTCGACCCCGGCCGCCTGCTGGCCGGATCGGACACCCTCTACCTGTGTGCACCGGCCCACGACCAGCGCCGGCTCACCCCGCTGTTCGTCGGCGTCCTGCGGGCCGTCCTCGACCAGGCCTTCGACCGCGTGACCCGGACGGGACGGCCCCTCGACCCGCCGCTGCTCGTGGTGCTGGACGAGGCAGCCAACATCGCCCCGGTCCCCGACCTCGACGCCCTGGCCGCCACCGCCGCCGGCCACGGGATCCAGCTCGTGACCGTGTGGCACGACCTGGCGCAGATCACGGCCCGGTTCGGGCCCAGGGCCGCGACCGTCGTCAACAACCACCGGGCCAAGCTGTTCCTGTCCGGCATCTCGGACCCGGCCACACTCGACTACGCCAGCCACCTGGCCGGCGACGAGGAGTGCCACCTGCCCGCCACCACGTCGGGCGGGCGGTCGGGCCCCAGCACGACCCGGTCGCCGACGCTCCGCCGCCTTGCCCCACCTGACGCGCTCCGACGAACCCCACCCGGCGGCGCGGTCCTGGTGTACCGCGACCTGCCCCCTGCCCAGCTCACCCTTCGCACGTGGTTCGACGACCCGTGGCTTGCCGATCGGGCCCGCGCCGACGGCTCCGGTACGGGCGGCACGCGGGCGTCGGGGCCGACGGGCCGGTAGCGTCGGCAGGATGCTGTCCCGGGGATCCTCCGTCCGCCTCCTCGGTGCCGCATGCGTCGTGCTGGCGGCCACGTTCGCCGCCGTCGTGCCGGACGGAGCGTCCGGCGCCTCGACCCCGGCCGGTGCGACCACGGTCACGTTCGGTCCGAAGAGCACGTTCGCCCCGGCCACCGCCGCCGTCCACGGCTCGACCGACGTCTACCACTGCTTCCTGATCGACCCCCACCTCACGTCCAACCGGGAGCTCGTGTCGAGTGAGTTCCTGCCCGGGGCGCGCAAGGAGGTCCACCACGCCATCTACTTCCTGATCCCACCGAACCTGGCCGGCCAGGCCCGCAGCCTCAACGCCGCCAGTCACGGCAAGGGTTGGAGCTGCTTCGGTGCACCCCTCAACCCCAACGGCACCTTCGACAACACCACCTGGCTGGGCGGTTGGGCACCGGGTCCGATCATCCCGCACCCGACCCCGGCCGGAACGGCGATCGCCATGCCGGCCGGGAGCCTGGTCGTCATGCAGATCCACTACAACCTGCTGGCCGGCACATCGCCCGACCGGAGCCAGGTCCGGGTCACCACGGTGCCGGCGGCCGGCAACCATCTCCAGCAGCTCCAGTCGACCAAGTTCGTGGCTCCGCCGGACCTGCCGTGCCCGGCCGGCGTGACCGGCCCGCTGTGCAACCGCCAGGCTTCCATCGACGACCTCGTGTCCCGCACCGGCGAGCAGGCGGCCGTGCTGCTCGGCGCCATCGAGCAGGCCTGCCCCCCGTACCACGACCCGAACCATCCCCAGATGGAGGGCGACCTGGTGACCACCACCTGTGAGTGGCCGGTCGACAGGTCCATGCACATCCTGGGCGCCACGCCCCACATGCACCTGCTCGGCCAGTCGGAGACGATCACGCTGATCCACGGCTCGACCTCGACGGTGCTCGCGTCGGTGGCCCACTACAACTTCGACGGCCAGCGGTCCTACGCCTCGCCGCCGGGCACTTGGGCCCGGCCGGGCGACAAGGTCCAGGTCACGTGCACCTACGACCCGACGCTCCGCCAGGTGCTCCCGTCGCTGCGCAAGTTGCCGCCCCGCTTCGTGACCTGGGGAGACGGTTCGTCGGACGAGATGTGCCTCGGCAACGTGGGCTGGGTGGCCCACTGAGCTCAGCCGTCCGACCGGGTTGCGTCGACACCCCGGTCCGGACGGCCCACACCGTGATGTACCGCCCACCCGCCTCTGGCACCGGCGAACGGCAGGATGCCGGACGATGACGGTTCCCGGCACGCCCACCTGAGCACCAGTCCGGTCCGACGGCGTGCCCCGAGGACGTCCTGCCGGGCTACTTCACCCAGTCCGAGGTCATCCCCACGACGGCCGAGCCGTCGTGGTCGCTGATCTTGTAGCTGCAGAACTCTTTCGCCCAACGCGACGTCTGGTGACGGAACTCGGGTGAGTCGGTGACCATGGCGGTCAGGACGACGTCGGCCACGTCGTCGCCCGTCTGGACGGACTCGGGGTTGGCGAACTCGGCCATGACGTGCGTCAGGTAGGCCTGCATCGCCGGGGTGTAGTCCCCGCCTTCGGCGAACATCTTCTCGACATCGACCCCGACGTTGTTGACGAACTCGGTGGCCACCGGTCCCGGCTCGATGACGGACACGTGGACCCCGATTGTGGCGGCCACGGGGGCCAGGCTCTCCATGAAGCCCTCCACGGCGAACTTGGCCGCGCAGTAGGCCTCGTTGAACGGCTGGCCGACCACACCACCGACACTGGTGACCGTGACCACCCGGCCGCCGGACGCCCGCAGGTGCGGCAGCGAGGCCTTCGTCGTGGCGACCACGCCGAAGAAGTTGACCTCCATGATCTCCCGCATCTCCTCCATCGAGACCTGCTCGATGGTGCCGACGAAGCCCCGACCGGCATTGTTGACGAGGACGTCGAGGGAGCCGTGGTCGGCCACCACACCGTCGATGCACGAGGTGATCGACGCGCCGTCGACGACGTCGAGCCTGCGCACGTCGAGCGTGATGCCGGCCGCGTCGGCAGCGGTCCGGAGCGCCCCGTCCTTGGCGGTGTCGCGCATGGTCGCCACCACGGTGAAGCCGTGCTTGGCGGCGACGACGGCGGAGGACAGGCCGATACCCGAGGACGTCCCGGTGACGAGGGCGACTGGAGACATGGTGGGAACCCTTTCGGTTGCGTGTCTCCAGCCTAGAGATGCCCCCGGGGTCGGGTGGGGCCGAATTGCCGGTTGCGCTGGGCGCACGTCGGGCGCGGTGGCCCGACGGTCACCCGGCGGCCCCGAGCAGTTCGATCGTCCGCGGGTCGGCCACACCGTCGAAGAACCGGTCGAGCACCCTGGCGAACCGGTCCTCGTCCGGCGCGGCCCGGGCGAAGAGGGTCATCGACGACCGGAGCTTGAGTGCGTCCACGCTCCCGAGGAGGGCGACGGCGTCATCCACGTGGCCGTCGAGGACGACGTCGGTGGCGCGACGGAGCCGTCCGCCCAGCACCGGGGGGTCGAGATAGGCGATGGCGTGCGCCCTCGACGTCAGGCCGAAATAGGTCGCCGTCGGACTCGAGCCGAGGCCCCGGAGCTGAGGGAAGACGAACCACATCCAGTGCGATCGCTTGGCGCCCGCTGTCAGCTCGGCCACGGCCCGGTCGAACGTGCCGCCGTCGTCCTGCGCGTCCAGGAACCGCTGGGCGTCGAATGCGTCCGGCTGCTCAGAGCGCAGCGGCACGTTGCTGCACCGGCAATAGAGCGTCGAGCTGGGTGCGCACGGAAGCCTCGTCCATCGGGAGGAGCAGGGCCGCCACCGCGTCGGCCCCGGCGTCGGCGTACCGGGCGGCGATGTCGGCGTCGAGCGGTTGGAAGTAGGGGCACACGGTCACGGTGATGTCCGACCGGTCCCGGCCCTGGTCGGCGAGGTAGCCGTCGAGCGTTCCGAGGGGTCCGGCCAGGTCCTCGGGGGCGCGGTTGAAGGTGTGCCAGCCGTCGCCGGCCCGGGCGACGCGTCGGAGCGCGGCGTCGGATTCGCCACCGATGTGGATCGGCACGCGGTGCTGCACGGGCTTCGGGAACATCTGGCACGGGTTCAGTGAGTAGAACTCGCCCTCGTAGGACGACGTGTCGTCGGTCCACAGGGTGGTCAGGACGTCGAGGTACTCGTCCGCCCGCCGGCCCCGCTGCGGCCACGGGACGTTGACCGCCCGGAACTCCTCCTCCAGCCAGCCGACCCCGATGCCGAGGTCGACGCGCCCGCCGGACAGCCAGTCCAGGGTGGCCACGTCCTTGGCCGTGTAGACGGGGTTCCGCTGGGGGAGCAGCACCATCGCCGTGCCGAGGCGGATGGTTGAGGTGTGGGCGGCCAGGTACGACAGCGTGGTGAGGGGCTCGAGCAGGCCCGAGCCGGGGGGTGCCGGGATCCTGCCATCGTCGGCGTAGGGGTAGGACGAGGCGTACTCCTCGAAGAGCACCACGTGCTCGCCGACCCACAGGCAGGAGAAGCCGCGCTCCTCGGCTTCGCTGCCGATGAAGGCCAACAGCTCCGGAGTGCAGATCGGCGTGGCGGTGGGGACCCAGAGTTCGACGCGCATGGAACAGGTTCTACCCGATGCGACGCTCGCGGGGGAGCGGCGGGGCACCCGGGGCGGGTGCAAGGCTCCGTCAGGCGGAGGCGGAGGGAGCCACGAGCGGCCAGGGCCGCTCACGCTCGGCACGCAGGGCCAGGTCGAGCAGCACCTGCTCCTCGTGGTGGCGCCCGATGACCTGCATGCCCACCGGGGCGCCGTCGATCGTCCCCACCGGGATCGACACGGCCGGCAGACCGGCGAGGTTGGCCGGGATGGTGAGCGCCCCGTTGTTGCCGATCGCCTTGTCGAAGCCGTAGGTGGCCATGAGGTCGACGTCCCCGACCTTCGTGGGCATGGGTCCGGCTGCGTCGAAGGCGATGTCCGGGTTGGTGGCGGCAAAGACCACATCGGCCTGGTCGAACAGGTCCGCCATCTGCTCGTTGAGGGCCACCCGGAAGGCATCCGCCTTGCCGGCCGACTGCACCGTGTAGTGGTGGCTGGCCAGGTTCATGCCGATCTGGATTTCCGGGGTGAGGTCGTCGCTGCAGTCGGGATACCGGTCGCCGAGCTCCTCCACCAGGCCGACCAGGTTGGACAGCGCCCACTCGAGGCCGCCCTGCGGCAGTTGTACGACCACGTCCACCTGCTTGAGTCCGGCGTCCCGAATCAACGCCTCGGCCGCCTCGACCACCATGGCCACCACCCGTGGCTCGACCACCGCCGCTCCGAGGTCCACCGAGACAACGGCACGCTTGCCGGTCAGGTCGACGGTCCCGAGCCCGGCCTCCCAGCCCGACATCTTGGGCAGGCTGAGGTTGTCGCGTGCGTCGAATCCGTTGGTCACGTCGAACCACCTGGCCGTGTCGCGGACCGAACGGGACAGGCACCCGAGCGTGACGGTCAGCGGGGGCTGCAGTGTCTGCGGACCGCGGGGGATGCGTCCGTAGGTCGCCTTCAGGCCGAACAGGCCCGTGAACCCGGCCGGGATGCGGATCGAGCCGCCGCCGTCCCCTCCCGTGCCGATGGGCAGGAGCCCCCCGGCCACCGCGGCTGCCGATCCGCCGGACGAGCCACCGGGGGTGCGGGACGTGTCCCACGGGTTGCGGGTGACGCCGTGGAGCTTCGAGGCGGTGCAGTTCACCCCGCCGAACTCGGAGGCCGTGGTCTGCGCGACCAGCACGCCGCCCGACGCCCGTAGTCGCGCCACATGAGTCGAGTCGAATGCCGATTTACGGTCGGCGAAGACGAGCGAGGCCTCGCTGAACGGCCAACCCTCGACGTGTTCCAGCTCCTTGACGCCCATCGGTACCCCGCCGAAGGGGAGGGACACGTCGGCGGCGGTGGCCTGGGCGCGTCCCTCGTCTGCATCGACGTGGCATACGGCGTTGAGGTCGGACGCCTCGATGGCGACCAGTGACGCCTCCAGTGCCTCGACGGGGCTGAGGGTCTTCGCCCGGAAGGCGTCGACGAGCGAACAGGCGTCCTGCAACCACGGTTCCGTCATGCGACGAACCTACCCCTGCGCACCGACCGCGACGTGGTCACCAGGGCCTCAGCTCTCCGAGTCGAGCCCGGCCATCTGGGGGGCGCCGTAGCGGGTGCCGGCCACCGCGTCGGCCGGCACGGCGGCCTCGACGGCGGCCAGCTGCACCTCGTCGAGCGTGAGCTCGACCGCCCGGAGCACACCGTCGAGCTGGTCCGTCGTGCGGGCGCCGATGACGGGGACGATGTCATCGCCCCTGCTGGCCACCCAGGCCATGGCCACCTCGGCCACCGTGGCGCCGACGTCGGTGGCCACCTGTCGGAGGGCGTCGACCAGTGCCAGGTTGGCGGCGACGTTGTCCGGTGCGAACCGGGGGGCGTGAGCCCGGAAGTCGCCCGGCGCCAGCGGACGGTCGGGTGACCAGTTGCCGGACAGCAGCCCACGGGAGAGCGCGCCGTAGGCGGTCGTGGCGATACCAAGCTCACGGGTCGCCGGGAGGACCTTCCCCTCGATGCCGCGGGACATGAGGGAGTACTCGAGCTGGACGTCGGCCACCGGGTGGACGGCATGGGCTCTGCGGATGGTGTCGGCCCCGACCTCGGACAGCCCCAGATGGCGCACCCATCCGGCCTCGATGCACTCGGCGACGGCGCCGACCGTCTCCTCGATGGGGACGTCCGGGTCGAGGCGTGCCGGCCGGTAGACGTCGACGTGGTCGGTGTCCAACCGCTGCAGGCTGTAGGCGAGCGAGCTCTTGACCGCCGCAGGACGTCCGTCGAAGCCCAGGAAGGCGCCGCCCGGGTCCCGGAGGCCGCCGAACTTGACCGACAGGACCACCTGGTCCCTGTCCCGGCCCCGCAGGGCCTCGGCGATGAGCAGTTCGTTGTGGCCCATGCCGTAGAAGTCGCCGGTGTCGAGCAGGGTGATGCCGGCGTCCAGGGCCGCGTGGATCGTGGCGATCGCCTCGGCCCGGTCGGTCGGGCCGTAGGCGCCGGACATCCCCATACAGCCGAGCCCCACGGCCGAGACGGGGCCGGCCACCCCCAGTGTGCGCTGTTCCACGGCGTTCCTCCTCGGGTCCGGTGGCTGGACGGCCGCTCCGTCCGCAACCTACCGGTACGGGGTCGTCAGCCGGTTTAGCGTGAGGGGATGACCACCAGTGAGAACGATGCCGGCGCGGGCATCCCGCAGCCCGTGCCCGCAGTCGACGCGACCGCCGATCGCCCTGCTCCGGAGCACCCGTTCACCTTGGCCGTCGACATCGGCGGCACCGGCTTGAAGGCGTCCGTGCTCGACGCCAAGGGGGCAATGGTGGCCGACCGGGTCAAGATCCCGACCCCGCACCCGGCACCCCCTGACAAGCTGGTCGTCCTGCTCAAGAAACTCATCGGACCGCTTCCCTCCGCCGAGCGTGCGTCGGTGGGGTTCCCGGGCATGGTGCGCGAAGGCGTCGTGCTGTCTGCGCCGCACCTCGTCACGGTCAGCGGTCCTGGGAGCGACGTCGACGACCACCTGGTCACGCAGTGGTCGGGATTCGACCTCGCCTCGGAGTTGACCCGGGAGTTCGGAATGCCCACGAAAGTGGCCAACGACGCCGACATCCAGGGTGCCGCTGTGGTGCGGGGTCGCGGTCTCGAACTGGCGATCACGCTCGGGACCGGGTTCGGGTCCGGCCTCTTCTACAACGGCGAACTCATGCCCCACATCGAGATCGCGCATCAGCCGTTCCGCAAGGGCGAGTCCTACGACGAGCAGCTCGGCGAGGCCAGCCGCAAGGAGATCGGTGAGACCCGGTGGAACAAGCGGGTGATGAAGGCCATCGACAACATGCGGGCGCTGACCCTGTTCGACCACCTCTATATCGGTGGGGGGAACTCGCGCCGGGTGCTGCGCCGTCATCTACCGGACGACGTGACCGTGGTGGACAACACGGCGGGGATCCTCGGTGGGATCCGGTTGTGGGTGCCCCTGCGCGGCGGGTCCTCGGACGGCTGACCCGGTCGGGTTGTCCCGAGCCGGTCGAGTGGTCAGCCCTGCCAGCGACGCCAGCGCCTCTCGATCTCCTTCATGTCCTTCTTCCAGCCCTTCCGGGCTTCCGCCCCTCGGTCGCGCTGCATCGCCACCATGCGCTCGGCGGCGTCGGCCAGCTCGGGCTGTTCCGCCGCCAGGGCCTCGAACCAGGCGATGGAGAACACGATGTCGTGGACGTTGCCGAGCTTGCTCTGCAGCCGTTCGGCCGCCCTGGCCGTCTTGCGGGCCGGGGTGCCCTCCACCAGGGCCACCGTCTCCGCTCCATAGCGGAGGTCCTTGAGGCGGATCCTGAGCTGATGGAGGTGGGCGTCCGACGGATCCTTGCGGGCGGTGCGTGCCACCCCCCGGACGTCCCGCCAGGACCGGTGCAGCATGGCCGGGAGCACCTCGGACGCCGGTCTGGCGGCCTTGGCCTTGAACTCCGGACCCTCCCACAGGATCATCATCTGCTGGGTCAGCTGGAGGCGACGGGGCCCGGCCTGCTCCGTCGCCAGCTCGCGCTCGACCTCCTGGCGTCGCCACCCGATGACCGCTCCCATCCGTGCCACCTCGGTGCGGTCCAGCACGTCGGGCCCGCGTTCGGCCACCAGGGTGGCGAGCAGGTCGAGGTCGCGGGAGCGTCCCAGGGCGTTGCCGTACCAGGCGAGCTCCGCCCGCAGGGCGGTGCCCCAGGCCGGGTCGAGGAGCAGGCGGAAGGTCCGCAGGTTGGAGCGGATGCGGCGCATGGACACCCGGCTCTGGTGGATGCGCTCGATGCGTTCGGGGCGCCGGACGGTGCCTTCGAGTGTTTCGGCGGCCGACTGGGCCCACAGCGGCCGGGTGCTCATGGACAGGGTCAGTGCGTCGATCGTGCCGGTGTGGCCGTCCCCCCCGGCGAGTTCGTCGCCGAGGTCGTTCAGGAGGAAGTTGCGCGACGCCGTGGCCAGGACCCGGTGGAGGACCATGCCGGCCGTCGGGTTGGGGAAGAAGTCGTCGGTCGGCGGTGCGGCATCGCCGGACCGGGACGTGACCTGTCCGCCTCCCTCGTCGGCATGGCCTTCCAGTGGTTCGATCGTCATGGTCCTGCCTCCGCACCCAGACTACGGGGGCATGACGACGGCGGGTGGCGACGACCGCAGGAGTGGTCCGGCATCGACCTCCCGCCCTCCCGCCACGATGGTCAGCCCGACCGGTCCTCCTGCAGTCCCGGGCGCGGGTCCCGGGGGATGCTCTGTCCCCGGACACGGCCGATACCCTGGGGACATGCGCGCCGTGACCGTCATCGACGAGGAACTCCACTGGTCCGAGCACCCCGATCCGACCCCCGGACCGGGCGAGGTGGTGGTGGCGGTGCGGGCCGCCGGCCTCAACGGTGCGGACATGCTGCAGCGACGCGGTCTGTACCCGGCGCCGGACGGATGGCCGCAGGACATCCCCGGCATGGAGTTCGCGGGCACGGTACTTGTCAGCGGCCAGGGCGCCGTGCGCTTCGGTCCGGGGGCGCGGGTCATGGGGATCTGTGGCGGCGGTGGCCAGGCCGAACAGGTGGTGGTACCCGAGTCCGTCCTGCTGACCGTGCCCGAGGGCGTCGACCTCGTGCCGGCCGGTGGCTTCCCGGAGGTGTTCTCCACCGCCCAGGACGCGCTGTTCAGCCAGGCCGACCTCTGTGAGGGCGAGTCGGTGCTCGTCTCGGGAGCGGCGGGCGGCGTCGGCACCGCCGCCGTGCAGCTGGCTGCCGTTGCCGGGGCACGGGTGGTGGCGACCGTCCGGAATCCCGACCACCACGACCGGGTCCGGGCGCTCGGCGCCCATGAGGTGATCCTGCCCGACCAGGTGGGTGACTTCGGTCCCTACGACGTCTCCCTCGAACTGGTCGGCGCGGCCGGCGTCGAGGCCGTCCTGCCTCACCTGGCCAAGGGAGCCAGGGTCGTGGTGATCGGCGTCGGGGCGGGGGCCAAGGCGCAGGTGAACCTCCTGTCGCTGATGGGGTCACGGGCCACGATCGGGGGATCGACGCTGCGGTCCCGCAGTACCGAGGAGAAGGCCGAAGTGGCATGGCTTGTCGAGAGCCGTGCCGTCCATCTGTTGGGCACCGGAGCGGTCACGGTACCGGTGGCTGCGACGTTCCCCATGGCCGAGGCCTCCGCTGCGTACGACCGGTTCGCCGCCGGCGGCAAGCTTGGCAAGATCATCCTGGTCAACGAGGGGTGACCGGCTCCCGCGCCGGGACGTCCCGGAAGGGCGTCCCCCGCCCGTGACCGATCCCCTCGTGCTCCGCCACGACGCCGACGGGCTCGCCACCCTCACCCTCAACCGGCCGGACAAGCTCAACGCCCTGACCCCGTCGATGTTCGTGGAACTACGGGGCCACATCGACGCCCTGGCCGTGGACTCGTCGATCGGCTGCGTGGTCCTCCAGGGGGCAGGCCGTTCGTTCTGTGCCGGGCACGACCTCGAGGCCATCGCCACCGGCGAGCGGGCCCCGAGTAGGCACCACGAACCGGAGACGGTGGACGCGTTGGAACAGCTTCCCCAGCCCGTGATCGGGCGGCTGCACGGCCACTGTCTCACCGGGGGCCTCGAGCTTGCGCTCGCGTGCGACGCGCTCCTCGCCGCGGAGTCGACGACGTTGGGAGACACCCATGGCCAGTGGGGCCTCGCTCCCGTCTGGGGCATGTCGGTCCGTCTGCCGGAGCGGGTGGGCCGTTCGACTGCCAAGCAGCTGATGTACACCAGCCGACGGGTGGATGGCACCGAAGCGCTGGCCATCGGGCTGGTGGACGTGTGCACAGCCGACGACGAGTTGGACGGGGCGGTGGCCGCACTGGCGGCCGAGGTGCTGGCCAACTCGTGGGGCACCAACCGGATCGTCAAGCGGTTGATCGCCGACCGGGGCGAGCGAACGCGGTCCGAGGCGCTTGCCCACGAGCGGACCATGCCGTACGGCATGCCGGAGGACGCAGCCGAACGGATGCGCCGCGGCGGACGCTGACGTGCCCGCGTTCCCGCTGCTGTGGAGCCCGAAGGGGTGGCAGTGGGATCCGACCGCCTACGCCGAGGTCGTCCACCGAACGGCCAACGGCGAGGGGTCGCGGCCAGGTGGAGCACCGGACAGCGGAGGGACGGGATCCGCGAGGGGGACCGCGGCTACCTGTTCCGGCCGAGCGACACCTCGACCAAGGTCGGCCCGCACTACGCCCTGGACGCCGAGAAGGACCTGCGTCCGGTGTGCGCCAACTGCCACGCCATGCTGCACACCACCTACCCGGTGCTGACGATCGGCGAGCTCCACCGCAGGGCACGGGTCGACGGCTGACCGGCGGGCCGTCCGGTGCGCCGGGCGGGACTACCGGGAGACGATGACCGAGGAGCCGTGGCCGAAGAGGCCCTGGTTGGCCGTGATGCCGACCTTCGCCCCCTCCACCTGGCGTCCGGTGGCCCGACCCCGCAGCTGCCAGACGAGCTCGCACACCTGGGCGATGGCCTGGGCCGGGATCGCCTCGCCGAAGCAGGACAGGCCACCACTCGGGTTGACCGGCACGCGGCCGCCCAACGTCGTGTCGCCGTCGCGCAGGAGCTTCTCGGCCTCGCCCTGCTTGCACAGGCCGATGTCCTCGTACCAGTCGAGCTCGAGAGCGGACGACAGGTCGTAGACCTCGGCCAGGTCGACGTCCTCGGGGCCGATGCCGGCCTCCTCGTAGGCGGCAAGCGCCACCGACTCCTTGAACGTCGGGCCCACCGTGGAGGCGGCCACCGACGAGTCGGTCGAGAAGTTCGGCATCTCGATGATGGCCTGGGGGAACCGGGGGGTCACCGTGGAGACAGCGTCGATGGTGACCAGGTCGTCGGACCCGGTGTGCTTCTTGGCGAACTCCGTGGAGCACAGCACCAGCGCGGCCCCGCCGTCCGAGGTGGCGCAGATCTCGAGCAGTCGCAGCGGATCGGCGACCATCGGGGAGGCGAGCACCTCGTCAGCGGTCACCTCCTTGCGGTAGCGGGCGTAGGGATTGGCGAGTCCGTGGCGGGCGTTCTTCACCTTGACCGCAGCGAAGTCGGCCTCGGTCGCCCCGTAGAGCTCCATGCGGCGTCGCGCGTAGAGGGCGAAGTAGGTGGGGTTGGTGGCGCCCATGAGGTGGAAGCGCAGCCAGTCCGGGTCGTCCCTGCGATCGCCGCCCACTGGCTTGAAGAACCCCTTGGGTGTGGTGTCGGCCCCGACCACCAGGGCCACGTCACACAGCCCGGCCAGGATCTGGGCCCGGGCGTTGTTGATGGCCTGGGCACCCGAGGCGCACGCCGCATACGACGAGGAGACCCGTGCACCGGTCCAGCCGAGTGCCTGGGCGAAGGTGGCACCGGCCACGAAGCCGGGGTAGCCGTTGCGGATGGTGTCGGCGCCGGCCACGAACTGGACGTCGGTCCAGTCCACGCCGGCCTCGGCCAGGGCGTCCGAGGCGGCGGCCAGGCCGTACTCCACGAAGTTGCGGCCCCACTTGCCCCACGGGTGCATGCCGGCACCGAGGACGGCCACCTTCTTGTCGGTTCCCATCGTCAGGCCCCCTGTCCGGTCGTCGCCGCGTCGGTGGGGCGCCACTTCCACACCATGTACTCGTGCTCGTCGTCCTCGTAGAGGGTGTCGAGCACGAGCTCGACCTCGGAGCCGACGCTCAGGTCGTCGACGCCCACGCCGGGCACGACCTGGCCCATCACCACCATCTGCTCGGCAGCCAGCTCGACGGCACAGATCGAGAAGGGGACGTACGGGTCGGCGGCGACATAGGGCTCGGGCGGCTGGTACGCGGCGTCGGTGTAGGACCAGACCCTGCCGGTGCGGCTGAGCTCCGTCTCGGCGAACTCGGTGCCCCGGCAGTGCGGATTCCGGCAGAAGTAGGTCTCCTTGGGGAAGGCGACGTTGCCACAGCTGGTGCACCTGGAACCGAGCAGGGCGGGTGCCCCCTCGTCCATGGTGAACCAGCCCTCGATGGCGGGCACCCGGGTCTTCGTGGTCATGAGTTGAATCCTAACGGAGCGTCAGAAACGCCGACAGGTGGCCGTGGACGGTACTCAGGCACCCGGGCCCCCGCCGAGTCCGCCGCGGGCCCGGGACTGCTCGATCCGTGCGGCGTCCCACCCGAGGATGTCGGCGAGGACCTCCTCGGTGTGCTGGCCGACGGTCGGGGCGTGGGTCGGGACGGGCATCTGCTCGCCGATGAACTTGAGCGGTGAGCCGAGCTGCTCGGCACCCAGCTGGTCGACGGAGTACCAGTGGAACCGGTCCTGGAACTGCGGGTCGGCGGCGATGGTCTTCGGCGAGTTGACCGGTGCCACCGGAAAGTTCTTCTCCACCCCGAAGTCGATCCACTCGGTGGCGGTCCGGGTGCGGAAGATGTCGCGGAGCTCGGCGCGCAGCTCGAGGTTACCGACGGCGTGATCGGCGTACTTCGAGCCCGGCCACCGGTCGAACAGATCGGTCCGTTCGACGGCCCCGCAGAAGTTCTTCCAGAGGGACTGCTCGGACGCCATGAACAGGACGAAGCGGCCGTCGGCCGCCTCGTAGACCTGGTAGCGGACACCGTGGATCATGCCGGCGGTTCCCGGGTCCCGGCGTTCGTAGTCGTCCGACTTGTTGCCGGTCACCTCGGACTCGGGCCGCTCGTAGGCCCTCCACGTCTCGCTGCGGTACCAGTCCATGGCCGCAGCTGCGTCCGACTGGGCGATCTCGAAGTACGAGCCCTCACCGGTCAGCTTGGCCCGGAGCACTGCGGCCATGATGCCGAGCGCCCCGAACAACGGGCCGGCATGGATGCCCATCGACGCGTGCTCGGGTAGGTAGGAGAACCCGTCCTCGTTGACCTGGGGGGTGACGATGCCGGCCCAGGTGTCGAAGGCGACGCCGTGGGCGGGCAGGTCCTTGTAGGGACCGGTCATGCCGTAGCCGGAGATCGTGCAGAACACGATGTCCGGCTTGAGGGACTTGAGGTCGTCGTAGCCGACACCGCGCCGGGCGAGGACCCCGGGCCGACCGGCCTCGACCACAACGTCGCAGGCCGTGGCGAGCTCCTTGAACGTGGCGACGTCCTCCTCGGTACGGAGGTCCATGACGACGGATCGCTTGCCCCGGTTGAGGTGGAGGTGCATGAGGGAGACGCCCTCGACGATGGGCCAGGTCATCTCCCGGATGTAGTCACCCGCCCTGGGCTCGACCTTGATGACCTCGGCCCCCAGGTCGATGAGGGGCATGGTGATGGCGGCCGGTCCGAGGGCCGAGACCTCGAGGATGCGGATGCCATGGAGGGGGGCGTCGGTGGGCATGGCCCCGGATTGTATCTGACGGACCGTCAGAACCGGCCGGACCGGCTGCCGACCCGGTGCTCAGCGGCCGCGCAGTGAGGCGGCGTCGAAGCTGACGACGGGGTCGTCGAGTGGGAGGACCATCTGCGCACCGAGGTTGCGGTGACCGCCGGGCAGCAGCCGCACGACGGTGCCGTAGGCGGTGAAGCCCACGGCATGACGGGCGAACTCCATCGGGCCCTCGGTCACCTTCACCTCGACCACGCCGGTGCCGCCCAGGCCGAGTGCCGCCGTCTGCATCCGCTCCATGGCGGCCTCGCGGGCGGCGTACATGGCCTCGGTGTAGTTGGTGAGCTCGATGTTCTGGCCTGACTGCTGCATGGCGGCCCCCATCGACCGACGGGGGGCGTAGACGAAACTGGCGCCTGCGGCTAGGCCCAACGGCGTCCAGCCGGCGGAGCGCAGCAGGGTGAAGTCCCTTCCGGACAGGTCGGACAGGAAGACCGGCTCGGTCCCGAGGCCGGTGGCCCCGACCGGCCGGACCGCCGTGCCGACCAGGGTGACGTCGACGTGGTGGCGCTCGACGGCCCACTCGACGTGGACCCCGACCACCCCGTGGCCGCCGGCGTGTGCGCAGGCGTCGTGGAGCCGCTGGACCGCGCCGGCAAACGAACGTGCGTACGCGGCCGAGGCGTGGCCGATCTCCCCCTGTCCCCAGGTCCACACACCCACCGGCACCGAGTGCATCGACGTGCCACTGACCAGCTCGACCGGCTCCCAGCCGATCGAGTGGAGGACGAGCTCCTCGTCGATCGACAGGTCGGACGTCATCCGGCCGGCGGCGGTGCCGGCGGGCCCGGCCAGGGCATCGGCAGCGGCCCGCATGTCGGCCCGGGGATCGCCGGCGGCACCCTGTGGGGTCAGGGGTTCCGGACCGGTCACAGCAGACGCACCGTCGGTCGGGGTGCCGGCATCGGGTCGAAGTCCTTGAATCGGCGGACCCGATTGCCGCGCAGGGTGCACTCGACCGTGGAGTCGCCCTCACCGAGCTCGCGCCGGCTCGTGGTCAATGACGCCCCGTGGAGTGAGTCGGACCCGAGCTGGCGTCGGATCTGCTCGGTGGCGAGTTGGCGGGCCGCGGTCTGGGCCTTGACGGTCTGGACGATCTCCGCACCGGGCGTGGCCCCGCCGTACATGGATCCGGCACCTTCGGTCAGGTACTGCGTGATGCAGTTGGCCCACACGCCGACGGAGGACACGGCAGCGGCAATGGCCACCGGGGCATACCCGGCTTCGACCAGCTTGGCCAGGCGTTGGCCGGCCAGATAGGTGGTCCAGGGCCGTCCGTCAGCCGGACGGGGTCCGTCGTCGACGCGGACGGCGGTGCCCTGGACCTTGAACTCGACGACGCCAAGGTCGGACAGGGGGGCGGAGGTGTCGACCACGCCGACCACCCCGTGGGCACCCATGGCGGTGGCCTCGTCGATCATGCGCTCGAGCCCCGTGGTGAACCCGGACGCCCAGGCATCCTCGATCCAGGACTGCTCGTAGTTCTGACCCCAGGACCGGTGCTCGGCGGAGATCATGCCGTGGGGACAGTTGAACGTCTCGGAATACCCGCGCACCCCGCCCCACTGGTAGCCGAAGCCGCCACCCATCGCCGCCGCCCCGTACCACTGCCACTGCATGACGCAGTAGCCCTGGACGAAGCCGACCGGTTCGAGGCCCATCTGGAGGCAGGCGGCGAAGTCGGGGACGGTCAGTCCGGAGGTGAAGGCACCTTCGTCGAGACGCCTGAGTGCCGCCTCGGGCAGTTGGCCGGGCTCCTCGGCCGGGACGGTCATCAGTTGTCGAGGGAGATGATGGTCGTCGGGGTCGGCAGAGTGACCTCGTCGGCGGTCTTCACGACGGCGGTGCCGAGGGAGAGGAACTCGATGGTGTGGCTGCCCCATTGGTGGGACTTCTCCTCGAGCCGGACCCCGACGATTCCGCTCGCACCGAGTTGGTTGGCCTCGTCCTGCATTCGCGTCATGGCCAGCTCCCGGGCCTCGTAGAGCGCCTGGGTGAAGTTGGGCAGCTCGACGTTCTGGCCGGCGGAGCCCAGGGTGGCCCCGAGCCCGCGGTGGGCGATGTGGTAGACGCAGGTGCCCATGACCAGGCCCTGGGGGATGTGCCCGGTGTGCATCAGGGTCCAGAAGTCCTGGCCGGACAGGTCCGAGGTGAACGGCTTGCCGAGGGCATTGCGGTGGGAGACCCCGCTCTCGGCCTTGACGGCTGTCCCCACGGCGATGAACTCGGCGGCGTCCTTGCCCCACTCGTAGTAGTTGACGTCGAGCCGGACCCCCACGACACCATCGGCCCCGAGCTCGAGGGCCTCTTCCTCCATACGTGTCATGGCCAGCTCGCGGGCGTTGTACATGGCTTCGGTGAGCTTGGTGAGCTCCTGGCTCTGGCTCCACCGCCGGGTCTGGATGCCGGTGTGATAGATCGACGAGCCCATCACGAAGCCGACGGGGTGGAAGCCCACCTCCTTGATCAGCAGGAACTCGTTGACCGACAGGTCCGAGGTGAACAGGCCCTGTTCGAGCTCGGCCAGACGTTTCGAGGCACCTTCGGGCAGGTCCTGGGGCAGTTCCTGCGGCGTGTCGCTCATCCGTTGCCTCCGATGACGATGTTCTCGAGTGCCTGGCGCACGGCCTGGCTGTGGTCGGCCTCGGCCTGCAGTACGGCCAGCAGGCGGTTGAGCCAGGTGTCCATGTCGACCTTCTCACTCCGGATGCGGATGCCTCCGGACGAGTGGCCGATGGTGCAGCGGAGGACGGGCCCGTCGACGACGGCATCGAACTGGTCGTCCTCCATGGTGATGGTGAGCGACCTGATCTCGTCGGACCTCCGGAATCGTCCGCCGGCGCGCTCGACCCCGAGCCGCGTGCCGAGTGCGTCCGACAGCTGGTCGACGAGCACCTTGACGAGGATGCGGACGTCGGAACCGTCGGCCCGCAGCTGTGCCGCGGCCAACTCCAGATCAAAGGATCCACCGGTGTCTGTCACTTCCTGCACCCTACCGGCGGTGCGGCACGGACCGTGGGGCGGGCGACGCCCCGATTGCGCACCGAGGTGCACCCCGGCCACGTGGGAGCCAAACGATCCGGGTCGGGTAGAGTGTCCCGGCTGATGTGTTCTCCCCGTCGGTCGCCCAGTGGCGGCTCCCGACGTGGAGAGGGTGTCGGTGGCAGGCGCTCGTAGCTCAACGGATTAGAG
>PLRX01000011.1 GCA_003164095.1 Acidimicrobiaceae bacterium
CGGCACCTGTGGCACCTGCGGCACCCGAGCCCGCACCCGAAGCGAACGATGCGCCCGAGGCCGGCGCCGACACCGAGCAGGGGGAGTCATGAACACCACCGGAATCCTCGAATTCCTCACGATCTTCATCCTGGCGATCTTCGTCGGCAACGAAGTCGTCTCGCGCGTACCGAGCATCCTGCACACGCCGCTCATGTCGGGCAGCAACGCCATCCACGGCATCGTGCTCGTCGGCGCCATGATCGTGCTGGGCACGGCCTCCGGGGCCGCCCAGATGATCCTCGGCTTCCTTGCCGTGCTCCTCGCCACCCTCAACATCGTCGGCGGGTTCACGGTCACGGACCGGATGCTCGAGATGTTCAAGGGCAAGCCCGGCGCCGGGGCGGCGCGCAAGCAGTCCGCCGACGCCGAGGACGGTGCCAAGTGATCGCCACCGTCTGGAGCACCGAGTTCATCGACCTGGTCTACCTGCTGGCCGCGGTCTGCTTCATCATCGCCCTGAAGGGCCTCAGCTCGCCCAAGCAGGCGCGCAACGGCAACCTGCTGGCGGCGGCGGCGGCCACGGTCGCCGTAGCTGCCACGTTCTTCAACCCCGAGGCGGAGTTCAGCCACCACACGACCAACCTCGTCCTGGCCATCGTCGCCATGGTCATCGGTGCCGTCATTGCGGTGCCGGTCGCCCGCATGGTCAAGATGACGGCGATGCCACAGCTGGTGGCCATCTTCAACGGCGTGGGCGGCGGTGCCGCGGCGCTCATCTCGATCGTCGTGTTCCTGCAGCATTCCCAGCTGCCGAGCAAGCCGGCGGTCTACACGATCGCCGAGGGTCTGCTCGGGCTCCTCATCGGCTGCGTGTCGTTCAGCGGCAGTGCGATCGCCTTCGCCAAGCTCCAGGAGCTGATGACGGGGCGGCCCATCACCTATCCGGCCCAGCAGGTCATCAACGGACTGTTCGGTGTGGCCATCGTCGGGCTGGCGGTGGCCACCCTGCTGACCGGCAGCGTGACCCTGATGATCGTGACCGCCGTGCTGTCGCTCGTGCTCGGGGTCATCTTCGTCCTGCCCATCGGCGGCGCCGACGTCCCGGTGCTCATCTCGTTGCTCAACTCCTTTACCGGACTCGCAGTGGCCGCCTCGGGGTTCACCCTCAACAACAATCTGCTCATCATCGCCGGCACCCTGGTCGGTGCCTCGGGCCTCCTGCTCACACGGTTGATGTCGAAGGCGATGGGCCGGTCGCTGGCCAACGTGCTGTTCAGCGCCTTCGGCTCGGTGGTCACGGCCGGCGGCGGCGCCGACGGCACGGGGGAGACCCGCCAGGTCAAGACCGGTACGGCCGAGGACATCGGCGTGCTCCTGGCCTACGCCCGCAAGGTGGCCATCATCCCGGGCTACGGCCTCGCCGTCGCCCAGGCCCAGCACACCGTCCGCGAGCTGGCCGACCTCCTCAAGGCGAGGGGCGTCGAGGTGTTCTTCGCCATCCACCCCGTTGCGGGCCGCATGCCCGGACACATGAACGTGCTGCTGGCCGAGGCCAACGTCCCCTACGACGAGCTGAAGGAGATGGACGAGGCCAATCCCGAGATGAGCACGTGCGACGTCGCCCTCGTGGTCGGGGCCAACGACACCGTCAACCCTGCGGCCAAGAACACACCCGGCAGTCCGATCTACGGCATGCCGATCATCAACGCCGACGAGGCCGGCGCGGTCATCTTCCTCAAGCGCTCGATGCGACCCGGCTTCGCGGGTATCGACAACGATCTGCTCTTCGACGAGAAGACCACGCTGCTGTTCGGCGATGCCAAGGACACGCTGAGCAAGTTGGTGAAGGCGGTCGAACAGGCCTGACCGGAGCGGTCCGCGCTGTGACTCGTGGCGGCGGCGCTCTTGGCGCGCACCGGATGCGACGGATCTCACGGTTGGACGCGGGAGCGGAAGCAACCACCCTGCGTGGGCGATTGACCACTCGCCCCGCGATCCAGCGATTTTTCCGTCGATCACATTGCAATGTCCCGCGTCTTCCCCTACCGTCAGGCCGTCCGCAGACGCGGGCCCGCAGTTGTCCGCCGGGGGAGTTGGGCGGCACTTGCGCAAGGATGGGAAATCCCTGGGGGTTAGGTCGATGAAGCAGTCCGCTACGCGTACGTCCGGTCTGGGCAAGGGCGCCCGAGTCGCCCTCGTCATGTTGCTGAGCCTGATCGGGCTCACGGCGATCGGCGTCGGCCAGGCCGGCGCCGCTACCGGGGTGACGATCAAGTCGCTGACGCCGAGCACTGGTTCAGCGAACGGCGGGACCTCGGTCGTCATCGCGGGAACCGGATTCGGCACAACTGCCGCGAGCGTGACGGTCGACTTCGGCACCGTGCCCGCGACGTCGTTCGTCCTCAACTCAGGGATCAAGCTCACGGCGATCGCCCCCCTGGCACCGGCAAATTCGGCAGCCGCTGTCGAGGTAACGGTGACCGTGAGCGGCGTCGTGTCCACCCCCACAGCACCCGGTGACGACACCTACACCTACACGTGGAACGCGCCGCCGACGGTTACGGCATCCGGTCTGATCCCGGTCACGGCGACAAGCCAAACCGGGAGCACCGTGACGGTCACCGCAGCGGGCACGTGGACTGCAGGGCAGCAGGTGACGCTGTCCGGGTTCGGTAACGGCCTGCCGACTGCCGTGTATCCCGTGGTCACGGGCGGATCCGGAACGTTCACGGTGACGAACCTGGGCTCGACCACAGGTAGCGGGACGGGTGTCGTCTCTCCTAGTGCGGCCGGCACCGTCGGTCCGATTGCTGGAGGCACGTCGGTCGTCCTCGAGGGCACCAATTTCGGTGGTGCTTCCGCCGTCGACTTCGGCTCGACCCCGGCGGCCTCGTTCACGGTCAACTCGGCCACGCAGATCACCGCAGTGAGCCCTGCGGGAACGGCCGGCGCCGTTGACATGTCGGTGACCACGCCGACATCACCTTCGGGGGGGACGTCACCGGCGGCTCCGTCCGCAGACACGTTCACGTTCCTGGGCAGTCCCACGGTCACGGGTATCACCACGACGGCCAATCCCGCCGGTGGCCCGACGGGCGGCAGTACGCAGGTGACCATCTCGGGTACCAGCTTCTACAACGTGACGGCAGTCAGTTTCGGAACTAAGGCCGCAATCTCCTACCTGGTCAACTCACTCACGTCGATCACCGCCGTCTCACCTGCCGGCACGGGCGTCGTCGACGTGACGGTGACCGCCGGGGGTCAGACCTCGGCAACCGGATCCGCCGACCAGTTCACCTACAACAGCACGTTGGCCGTGGCCAATGGCAATGCGTCGTATGAGAACTCCCCCGGGGTTTCCGTCCCTGTCACGGCAACAAGCCAATCCCACTCGACCGTCACGATCGACGTCATCGGAAGCTGGACCGCCGGACAAGAGGTCGGACTGTCCGGCTTCACCAATGGGCTCACAGCCGGCACGTACTCAGTCGTCGCGGTCGTCGCCGCCGGTTTCACGATCACGTTTGCACCCACCCTCTCGGGCTCGGGTACCGGCAGCGTGCTCGTGTTGGCCACGACTGCGCCTTCCACGGTGTCGGCGACGAGCCAGGCCGGCAGCACCGTGACGCTCACCGCGGTGGGCTCGTGGTTCGCAGGGCAGTCGGTGTACCTGACTGGGTTCACCAATGGATTGACCGCAGGGACCTACCCCGTGGCGAGTGGCACCTCGGGCAGCTTCACCATCTCGTTCGCCCCGGTGCTCACCGCCACGACCGGAGGGACCGTCATCCCGTTCCAGATGCAGAGCTTCGACGCTTCGACTCTCGTGACCGGGGGTGGCGCAATCACTGCGGGCGTGACCGTCATCTCCCAACCAGCATCCGGATCATTGGTGGCCGAGGGCAACCAACTTCTCTACACCCCGGCGCAGGCGGTCCCGACGCGCGTCGTATCGGGTGCCAGTTCGCAATGGCTCACAAGTGTCACGACGGCCGGCATTCAGACCGCCACGTTCCAGGTCTGCGAGTCCTCTCCGTCAGCAACCTGCACGACGTCGACCATGACCTACAGTCCCTCGAACAACGGCTACTACGTGGGCAACCAGCTCACCGCTCTCGGCGGGGTCAAAGTGTCCGTCGTCGAGGACACCGGTAGTGGGATCACCGCTCCTTCGACGGCAGCCCAGGGCACGACGTTCACGACGGCGACGTCACCGAGCGAGACCAATCTCCCGTCGAGCAACTCGGGGTTCACCGTCATCGGGATCGGCGGCTACCGATCGATCACCCCGGTCCCGGCCGGCGTCTCACTGGTGCCTGGAACGCTCACGGTGACTGGAGGCGACGCAGCCACGTCCGGGAAGTACACAGCCACGCTCTGCACCGCAGCCATGGGCTACGTGGCCAACACATGTACGGCAAACTTCACCGGCAACTTCGAGGCCACATACCCCTATATCGAGACCTCACTCAACGTCGGCACCCAGATACCCGGAGGATCGCAGCTCAGTCTGCCGACGGTATCGGCAACGTGGTTGGTTACGGGAAGCTCGGGGTCAGCCAGTAGCTATGAAACAGAGTTCGTGGTCGTCACGAGCGTCAAGACCGTCGGATCCTTGGAACTCGACGCCTATCCCAGCAATCTCGCCTCCTACCTGACGCAGGGCCAGGGCGCCCCGGTGCCGACGTATGCAGCGCCGAACCCGCGCTGGACGGTGGACATCACCGGTGGCGGCTCGACCGTCCCGGGCGCCCCGACCGCGGTGTCGGCCACGGCCGGCAACGCCTCGGCCTCGGTCTCCTGGACGGCTCCGGCCAGCAACGGTGGCAGCGCCATCACCAACTACACGGCGACCTCGTCGCCGGGTGGCCTCACCTGCACCTCGGCCACCAGCCCGTGCACCGTCAGCGGCCTCACCAACGGCACGCCGTACACGTTCACGGTCACGGCAACCAACGCGACCGGCACGGGACCCGCCTCGGCAGCCTCCACGGCGGTCACGCCGGCGACTGTCCCGGGCGCCCCGACCGGGGTGTCGGCCACGGCCGGCAACGCCTCGGCCACAGTCACCTGGACGGCTCCGGCCAGCAACGGTGGCAGCGCCATCACCAGCTACACGGCGACCTCGTCGCCGGGCGCCCTCACCTGCACCTCGGCAACCAGCCCGTGCACGGTCAACGGCCTCACCAACGGAACGCCGTACACCTTCACGGTCACGGCGACCAATGCCAAGGGCGCGGGGGCGGCCTCGGCCGCCTCCACGGCGGTCACCCCGGCAGCGGGCGTGCCCGGCGCACCGACCGGGGTGTCGGCCACGGCCGGCAACGCCTCGGCCACGGTGTCCTGGACCGCTCCGGCCAATGACGGTGGCAGCTCCATCGTGAGCTACACGGCGACCTCGTTGCCGGGTGGCTTCACCTGCACCTCGGCCACCAGCCCGTGCACCGTCAGCGGCCTCACCAACGGCACCGCCTACACCTTCACGGTGACGGCGACCAACGGCACCGGCACCGGCTCGGCCTCGGCGCCTTCCACGGCGGTCACGCCGGCGACGGTCCCGGGCGCCCCGACCGGGGTGTCGGCCACGGCCGGCAACGCCTCGGCCTCGGTCTCCTGGACCGCGCCTGCCTCCAACGGCGGCAGCGCCATCACGGGCTACACGGTGACCTCGTCGCCGGGCGCCCTCACCTGCACCTCGGCAACCAGCCCGTGCACGGTCCACGGCCTCACCAACGGCACGCCGTACACGTTCACGGTCACGGC